>JANQHG010000120.1 GCA_028277115.1 Azospirillaceae bacterium | reverse complement strand
AGCAGGGGCGACGCGGGGGTGGACAAAGGCGAGGCCGCAGCGGCCGTGCGCGCCGGCGATCGTCCCGCGACGGCCGGCGGGTCGCCGAGCGCGCGCCAGCGCCGGCAGCGCACCGTGTGGTCGGGCCCGGCCGGCCCGGGCCCGATCGACGCCGAACGGCACGCGTCCTCGGCGTCGGGGCAGCGCGGTGCAAAGGCGCACCCGGGCGGCCGTGCCTCCGGAGACGGCGGCCCGCCCGGGATCGTGTCGAGCACGCGGTCCGGCCGACCGAGCACCGGCACGCAGGCGATCAGGCGGCGGGTGTAGGGATGGTGCGGCGCGGCGATCACCGCGGCCGCGGGCCCCTGCTCGACGATCTCGCCCGCATACATGACCGCGATCCGGTCGCACACCCCGGCGATCACCGCCAGATCGTGGCTGATCAGGATCAAGGCGGCGCCGCGCGACCGCCGCAGCCGGTCGAGCCGGTCGAGCACCCGCGCCTGGGTGGTGACGTCGAGCGCGGTGGTCGGCTCGTCGGCGATCACCAGATCGGGGTCGTTGGCCAAGGCCATCGCGATCGCAACCCGCTGGCGCTGACCGCCCGACAGTTGGTGAGGCCAGGCGCGGGCGCGCCGCGCCGGATCGGGCAGCCCGACCTCGGCGAGCAGGGCCGCGGCGCGTTGCCGGGCCGCCGTCCAGCCGCCGCCGCGGTGCCGGCGCACCACCGCTGCGATCTGGTCGCCGACCCGGATCAGGGGGTCGAGCGCCGCATCCGGGTCCTGGAACACCATGGCGATCCGGTTGCCCCGCACCGCCTGGAGCCGCGCCAACGGAACACGCAGCAGATCCTCGGCCGCCGGCTCGGCCCCGTCGGTCGACCGATCGGTCGCGGGGCGGAACCGGATGGTGCCGGCCTCGATCCGACCGGGCGGGCTTGCGACCAGCCCGAGGATCGACAGCGCGGTCACCGACTTGCCCGACCCGCTCTCACCGACGATGCCGAGCGCGCCGCCCGGCGGCACCGCGAACGACACCGCACGCACGGCGGGAACCCGCCGGTCACCGAGGGCAAAGCTGGTGGTCAAGCCGTCGACCGCGATCATCGGGGCAGGCTCGGCCCGCGACGGCGTCGGCGGGTCCGGCGGCGGACGCGGGCCGGTGGCCGCGACCGCGGTGCGCGGGCCCGGTCGCCCCGCCGACACCCCGCCGAGCCGCGGGTCGAGCAGGTCGCGCACCCCGTCGCCGACCAGATTGATCGCGATCACCAAGACCAGGATCGCGAGCCCCGGCACCAGCGCGACATGGGGCGCGACCGTGACCACCTTGTTGGCATCGGCGAGCATGCTGCCGAGATCGGCAGTCGGCGGCTGGGCTCCGAGGCCGAGATAGCTTAAGCCCGCGGTCTCAAGGATCATCCAACCGAGCGTGGTCGTGAGCGAGATCACGATCACCGGCAGGACGTTGGGCAACAGCTCGACCACCAGGATGCGCGTGTGCGACAGGCCGGCGAGCCGCGCCGCGGTGATGAAATCGCGGTCCTTGAGCCCGACCACGGTGCCGCGCACCGCCCGGGCGAAGAACGGCACGTTGGCGATCGCGATCGCAATCAGCGCGTTGAACAGCCCGGGCCCGAGCGCGGCAACGATCGCGAGCGCCAGCAGCAGATAGGGAAACGCCATCAGCATGTCGATCCCGCGCATCACCACGAGATCGACCGTCCGCCCGGCGTACCCGGCGACCAACCCGATGGTCGACCCGACGACCGCGGCGAGCGCGGTCGCCGCCAGCCCGACCGCCAGGCTGACCCTCACGCCCCAGACCAGCCGCGCCAACAGGTCGCGGCCGAGATGGTCGGTGCCGAGCCACCCGGCGTCGCCGAACGGCGCCGCGAGACGGTCACCGTAGGCGGTCAGGGTCGGGCCGGCGAGCGGCAGCACCGGCGCGAGCAACGCCAGTGCCGCCGCGAGCCCGACCACCGCGAGCCCGACCGCAGCCGGCCGGTTGCGGGCGAGCCGCCCCCAGGCGCCGCTTCGCTGCGCGCTCACGACGCCGGCCGCAGCCGCGGGTCGACCAGCATCTGGACCAGATCGGCGGCAAGATTGATCCCGACGTAGCCCGCGGCGAGCACCAGGACCCCGCCCTGGACCAGCGGGACGTCGCGCGCCGCGATCGCATCGACCAGCATCCGGCCGAGACCCGGCCACTGGAACACGCTCTCGACATAGACCGTGCCGCCGATCACGAAGCCGGCCTGGAGCGCGATGATCGGGATCACCTGCACGAGCGCATTGTTGAGCGCGTGGCGCCCGATCACCCGCGCCTCGGAGAGGCCCATCGCGCGCGCGGTGCGCACGGAGTCCTGGCGCAGGACCTCGAGCATGGCGGCGCGCGCGAACCGCGCGATCACCGCGGCCGCGACGGTCGCCAGCGTGACCGCCGGCAGAACCAGATGGTGGGCAAGATCGACCAGGCCGCGATCGCCGAACAGGTCGTACATGCCGCCGGTCGGAAACCAGCCGAGCGACACCGAAAGCCCAAGGATCAAGACGATGCCGAGGAAGAACGACGGCGTCGACAGCCCGACCAGGACGACCAGGGTGACCAGACGGTCGGGCCAGCCGTTCTGGTTGACGGCGGCGGTCACCCCGGCCGCGACCCCGGCCAGGGTGCCGAGCGCGAGCGCCGCCGCGGCCAGGATCACCGTCGCCGGCAGCCGGTCGGCGATCTCGTCGGCGACCGGCCGGCGCAGGGCAAAAGACTGTCCAAGCTCGCCCGAGACGACATCGGCGAGCCAACTGACATAGCGCAGCACCGGCGGCTGATCGAGCCCGAGATCGGCGCGCAACGCGGCGAGCCGCTCGGGCGCGGCATAGGCGCCAAGGATCACGGTCGCCGGATCACCCGGGATCAGGGTGAAGATCGCGAACACGATCGCCGACAGGCCGATCAGCACCGGCCCGAGCAGCACCAGACGACGGACGAGATAGCCGATCACCGCCGTCTACCGCCCTCCGGCCTTGGTCACGCGCGCGAGCGGCAGGCCGAGGAACGAGACGTCGAGCTGGAAATCACCGACCTCGGCGCGGGTCACCGCGAGTTGGCGCGCGTTGGCGACGAACGCCCACGGCACCTCGTCGTAGGCGATCCGGTCGATCTCGCGATAGAGCGCGGCGCGCTCGGCGCGATCGGTCTCGGTGCGCGCCGCGACGATCAGCCGGTCGAGCGTCGGGTTGGCGTAGTAGCCGGAGTTGAAGCCGCCGGCCTCGGGCCAGGCCGCGGTCCGCAGGGCGAGATAGGGCAGGAAATCGGGGTCCATGGTCATCCACGCCATCTGCGCCATGTCGGCCTGACCGCCGAGCCCGCGGTTGACCCGGGCGAGATAGCTGTTCCACTCGAAGGTCTCGATGGTGACTTGGACCCCGACCGCGGCGAGATCGGCCTGCATCGCGGTCGCCATCGCCAGCGGGTCGAGCATGCCGGACCCGCTCTCGGTGGCATACAGGGTCACGGACACGCCGTCGCCATAGCCGGCGGCGCGGATCAGCTCGCGCGCCCGCGCCGGGTCGTAGGGATAGGGTTCAAGCGCCGGGTTGGCGGCCCAGGCGAACGCCGGCGCGGTGACGCTGGTCGCAACCCGGGCGCTGCCCGCCAGCACGTCGTCGGCCAGGGCCCGGCGGTTGAGGGCATACATGAGTGCGCGGCGCATCCGGCGATCGGCAAACGGCCCCTCGCGGGTGTTGAGGATCAAGAACCACAGGTGCGGTCCGTCGGCGGCGTGGGTGTCGTACGCCGGGTTGTTGCGGAACAACCGAAGACTGTCGGCCGGTACCTCGACCATGAGGTCGAGGTTGCCGGCGAGCATCTCGCCGATCCGCGCGTTCTGGTCGGCGATCGGCCGGAACACCAGCCCGCGCAGGGCCGGCGCCGCCCCCCAGTAGGCGTCGTTGCGGGCAAGCGCGACCTGACGGTTTGCCTCCCAGACCGCAAAGCGAAACGGCCCGGTGCCGACCGGCGCGCGGCCGAAGCCGACGCGCTTGGCCTTAACCGCGGCCGGCGACATCAGATAGCCCTGCGGCCCGGCGAGGACGGCGAGGAACGGCGCATAGGCCTGGTCGAGCCGGAAGCGCACGGTCAGCCGGTCGACCACCTCGACCGCCACGATCTGGTCGAACATGAAGGCGAACGGGAACGGTCCGGTGTCGGCCAGCGGATGGTCGGGGTCGCGCATGCGGGCGAACTTGAACGCGACCGCCGCGGCATCGAACGGTGTGCCGTCGTGAAAATGCACACCGTCGCGCAGGCTGAAGGTGTAGGTCCGCCCATCGGCCGAGATCTTCCATGCGGTCGCGAGTGCCGGCTCGAGGCTCATGGTACCGAGCCGGCGACGCACCAGGGTCTCGTAGAGGTTCGACAGGATGCGGCCGTCGTTCTGGGTGGTGGTGACATCGGGGTCGAGCGACACCGGTTCGGCATTCTGGCCGACCACCAGGACGCCCTCAGGCGTTGCCGCCGCGGCGTCGCCCACGACCAAGCCGAGCACCAACGCCACCGCGCCGACCCGGATCCATTCACGTACCGCCATGCTCGCCGCTCCTTCGCCGTTCGTCTCGGGCCGGGAGCGCCAGTCTGGCATAGACGGTCGGCGGTCCGCCATGACGCGGCGGAGGCTCCACCGCCGACCGGCGGTCGCGGCACCGCCTCGGCGTCAAACCTGTTGCGGGCGGGCGAACACGCTCTCGAGGGCGGCGGCGCGGGCGGCCTCCTGGACGGCTCGCCCCTTGTCCTGTTGAAGGTACTCGCCGAGCCGGCTCAACCCAAACCCGATTGTTTGGCTCCGGTTATCCACGCCTGAGAAAGCTGCTCACCGATCATGTAGGTTGGGGCGATCGGCCGGCACGGTCTGCCTGTTTGCATCGCCGGTGGGGGCCGATCGCCCCAACATCGGCGGTTCAGCTTTGCGGCATCGTCGATGTCGGGGCGCGGGCCTGGGACAGGGCGCGCCCGATCGACCAGGGTGCGGCCCCAAGCCCCGACCGACCGGCGGAGCTCCGACCAAACGGACACGACATAAATGCATTAAGCTTGGCATTCGGTCGGTCATGCGCCAACCGGGCGGTCGACCGCGGCGACGCTGTCGAGGGCCTGGAACACCGCGAGCGCCTGGCCGAGCCGCGGCCGGACGGCGAGCATCTCCGCACCCTCGGGCCAGCGCGCGAACGCGCCGATCATCGGCTGGACCAGGAGATCGGCCAGGGTCAGGCGACCCGCGACCAGCCAGGGGCTCGCGACGTACGCCGTCTCGAGCACCCCGAGATGGCCGGCGATCGCCGGCAGCGCCGGCTCGATGTCGGCACGCAGCGGCGCGTGGTTCCTGGCGAACGCGTAGGCCATGACATAGCCGCGCATGATGTCGCGGTAGAGGTAGTCGTTGGCAGCGCTGATCCACTGGTCCATCCGGACCCGGTCGATCAGGCCGTCGGGCTGGAGCGGCGGGCCGTCGAATGCCTCGTCGATGTAGCGGCAAATCGCCGCGGTCTCGAACAGTACCAGGTCACCGTGGCGCATGATCGGCATCTTGCCGAACGGATGCAGCGCCAGATGCTCGGGCGAACGCAGTTTGATCGGCTCGAGGGTATAGGAAACGCCCTTTTCCGCGCAGGCGATCGCGCAGCTCTGGACATAATTCGACTGAAGGAACCCGTAGAGCGTAATCTCAGGCATTGGGCGCGACCTCCGGCGGCGGGTGGGATGGCGTGACGAGGGTATCGGACCCGGTCGGTCGCCGTCACCCGGTCGCCGGAAACAGGCCGCGCGGCCGAAACGCCAGCACGCCGGCCATCAAAAGATAGATCGAGATCGACGAGACCGCGCCGGCCGCCGCGGCGGCGTCGCTCGGCGCCAGCACCAGGCCGAGCAGGGTCGGCAACAGGGCTCGCCCCAAGGTATCGACCACCCCGACCAGCACCGCCCCGGCGAACGCGCCGCGAATCGATCCGACGCCGCCGATCACGATCACCACGAACGCCGGGATCAGGATCTGTTCGCCCATCCCGACCTGGACCGCATAGACCGGCCCGGCCATTGCGCCGGCAAGGCCCGCGAGCCCGGCGCCAAGCGCGAACAGGAGCGTGAACAGGCGCCGGATATCGACCCCGAGCGCCATCACCATCACGCGGTTGCTGGCGCCGGCGCGGACCAACATGCCGAGCCGGGTGCGCATCACCAGCCACCACAACCCGACCGCGGCCGTAAGCCCGACCGCGATGATCGCCAGGCGAAACGCCGGATAGGCGACCCCGACCAGCTCGACCGTGCCGGCAAGCGCCGCCGGCGGATCGAGGAAGATCGGCACCGGCCCCCAGCCGAGCGCGACCGCCTCGTTGAAAAACAGGATCAAGCCGAAGGTCGCCAGCACCTGGTCCAGATGATCGCGCCCGGCCAGCACCCGCAACGCAACCAGATCGACCGCGAACCCGACCAGCGCCGCACCGACCACGGCAAGAAAGACCGCGAGCAGGAAATGGTCCAACAGTCCGACCATGGTCGCGGCGAAATACGCACCGACCATGTAGAACGAACCGTGGGCCAGATTGATCACGTCCATGATCCCGAACACCAGCGTCAAGCCGGCGGCGATCAGGAACAGCATCACGCCGAGCTGGAGCCCGTTCAGGACCTGCTCGGCAACCAGCACCGGATCCATCCGTCCCGCCCGCGATGCCTCGACACTTATCGATCCGACCGCATGATCACGGCATCGGGCAGTCGGCGGCGTAGGCGTCGCCATGCGCCTCGAACACCTTGCCGACGATCCGGTTGGTGATCGTGCCGTCGTCGAGCGCGACGACCTCGCGCAGGTAGAAGTCCTGGATCGGGTAATGGTTGTTGTTGAACGCGAACCGGCCGCGCACCGTGTCAAAGCGCACGGTCTTGAGCGCCCGACGCAGTGTGGTCGCGTCCGACAGCTCGCCGCCGGTGGCGCGCACCGCAGCGTCGATCAACAGCGCGGCATCGTAGCCCTGCGAGGCATAGAGCGACGGCAACCGGCCGTAGGTTGCGGTGAACGCCTCGACGAACCGTTGGTTGGCCGCGATGTCGAGGTCCGGGCTCCATTGGGCGCCGTTGCGCACGCCGAGCGCCGCGGGTCCGACCGCGCCCAGGATGTCCTGGCTGAACGAGAACGCCGGGCCGAACAGCGGGATCTGGTCGGCGAGCCCGGCCTGTTGGTACTGCTTGACGAAGTTGATCCCCATGCCGCCGGGATAGAAGATGAAGACGGCGTCGGGGTCGGCGGCGCGCAGCTGGGCGAGTTCGGCGGCATAGTCAAGTTGGCCGAGCGGGGTGTAAACCTCGCCGACCACCGGCCCGGTGTAGAAGCGGCGAAAGCCGGTGATCGCGTCGTGGCCAGCCGGGTAGTTGGGTGCCATGACATAGAGCTTCTCAAAGCCCTGTTCCTGGACATACTGCCCGACAACCTCGTGGTTGTTGTCGTTCTGCCAGGCAACGTTGAAGAAGAACGGGTTGCACCCGGCACCGGCCAGCGCCGACGGGCCGGCGTTGGCACTGACGAAGAACACCTTGTTGCGCGCAGCGGTCGGCATGATCGCGAGCGCCAGGTTCGACCAGACGATGCCGGTGAGGATCTGCACGCGGTCGCGCTGGATCAGTCGGTTGGCGAGCTGGACCGCGAGGGCGGGTTTGCGTTGGTCGTCGACCTCGACGACCTCGGTCGGCTCGCCCCCGAGCCGGCCGTCGAGTTGCGCGAGCGCGAGCCGGAAGCCGTCGCGGATGTCGATCCCGAGCCCGGCACCGGGGCCGGACAGCGTGGTGATCACGCCGACCCGCACCGTCTCGGCGCCGGCCGGTGGGGTGGCGAGCGCCCAAGCGAGCGCGAGCGACAGCACGAAAAACAACGTGCGCGTGTGCATCGAAACCTCCCGGGCGGGCCGTTGTCCGGCCCTTTGCCATTTCAGCGAACAGACCCGGTCGCCGGCGTGCGGCCCCCGGACGGGCCGCAGTTTGACCATGAATGCGTCCCGCCCGGCAACGGCCAAACCGCGCCTGTCACCGGCCGCGCCGCCTCGATTGCGAGGCGGCGCAATTTTCGACTGGCCCGACCGCCGCCCGCGCCGTACATGGGGTGATCGCACCCTTGGCCGCGGCCGCCGCGGCCCCTCCTTTCGCCGTGCGAACGAGACCCGCCATGCCGCCGAGCGCACCGGACCCCGAAGCGGTCGCCGCCCCGACCGCGCGCGCCGCCTATCCCTTGTGGACCTCGGACAAGCTTCGATACCGCGACACCGACCGCCAAGGCCATGTCAACAACGCGGTGTTCGCGACCTTCTGCGAGAGCGGACGGGCGACCTTTCTCTATGACCCGGCGGCGCCGCTGGCGCCGGCCGGCACCCAGTTCGTGATCGCGCGCCTGATCGTCGATTACCGGACCGAGCTCAACTGGCCCGGCAGCGTCGACATCGGCACCGCGGTGGCGCGGCTCGGCAACCGGTCGTTCACCATGGTCCACGGCGTGTTCCAGGGCGAGGTCTGCGCATCGACCGGGATCAGCGTGATGGTGCTGATGGACGAGACCACCCGCCGCGCGACCACGCTGCCGGACGCTTTGCGTGCCCGGCTCGGCGCGGTGATGGTAAGGTCGATCCCGCCGGACACCATCGGGGGAGGCTGAGATGGATCAATTGCCGCGCCGGCCGCGCACGCCCGCCGCCGGCCCCGCACTCGTCGCGCTGGGCGTCTTGGTGGCCCTCACGCTCGCCGGCGGCGCCCTGGCACAGACCGCCGAGCCGGCGCCGCACGGCTTTTTGCACAACAGCCGGCGCGCCGAGCCCCTGTTCCCGTGCACGGCCGAGACCACGGGCCAGGTCGCCTGCCAGGCCGGTGTGCGGTGCAAATGCCGCCACGACGCGTTCGGCAGCGCGATGTTGGGCCGGCCGCCCGGCCATTACTGGGACTGCGGGGTGCTCCACGGTTCGTGCCTGGTCGATATCCCGGCCGAGACCGGCGGGGATTGGGGCCGCCCCGGCACGGGCGCGGTGATCCAGCCGCCGCAGGTGATCGTGATCCCGCCGGTGGTGCTGCCGCACAGCGGGTCGGGCGCCGCCGGCGTCGACGCGCCGCAGGTGGTGGTGCCGCTGGCCCGCCCGGCCGACCCGGTCGAGACCGCCCCCGAACCCGCCCCGCCGGCCGCGGCCGAGCCGCCGTCTCGCCCCTGGCGCACCGAACCGACCCGGCAGCGCCGGGACGAAACGCCCGACGCCGGTCGGATTTAGGCCCGGCCAGCGTCGGCGCCGTGTTCGGCCTGACGGCCGTTCGGGGGCGCCGCCCCCGTCGACCTCTCCTTAGAGAACCATCCCGTCGCCGCCATCGACCAGCCCGACCAGATCGATCGCCTTGGAAACCCCGCCGTCGGTGACGTCACGCACCGGCCGAACATAGTTGAAGATGCGGATCAGATCATTCTGCGGCCCGAAGCCGCCGGCATAATCGTCGGGATCGCCGGTCTTGGGGTCGGTGCGCTGGGCGCCGGCCCCGTGAGCGTTGACCAGGACGTCGCCGTCATAGCCCCACGCCGCGCCGAACGCGAGATAAACCGCCCGGCTCGCAAGACCCTCGAGATGGGTGGTCGAACTCCAGAAGAACGGGTAATCCGGCGCCGCATCGGTGCCGATGTTGGTGATGTCGAACACCGGGTCGATCGCCGGGCCGACCTGGCCGGCATCGCGGGCATCGGGCGCCCGGCTGTGGTCGACCAAGCTCTGCAGCTCTTTGGCATTCGGCAAACGCCAGTCGGTGTAGCCGCCGGTCTCGAGCCCCTCGGCATAGGCGAGCGCGTCCTGCCAGGTCATGCCGGCGCCGCTGTCGGCCTCGGCCCACATCAGCCCGGTCGCCGTGTCGGTGATCGTGCCGTCGCCGTTGTCGGTGAAGCTGTTGGTGCCGTAGCCGCTGTCGCCCCGGACATAAAGGCCCCAGCGGGCGGTGTCGGGCGCGTACCCCTTGATCCGGCCGTCGGCGAAGTTAACTCCAAACACCGCGTCGTCGTGCGGGTTGTTGAGGTTGACCGTAATTGTCCCGGCATACTGGGTCGACGACCAATATTGGACGTCGATCAGGCGTTCGCCCGCGCTTTCGTCACCATATTCGAAGGTGAACACGTCGGCGTCGAGAAACGGGGTCGAGGTCTCGGCGCTGTCTTGGAGCACGCCGGAGAACTGGACCAGAGAATAGAGTTCCTTGATCGTCGGCAGGCGCCAATCGCTGTAGCCGCCGCTGGTCAGCGTTTCGGCCTGGCTCGCCGCTTGTGAATAGGTGACGCCCTTGACCGCCGCCTGTTGCCACACAAGACCGGTGACCAGGTCGGTCACGGTGCCGTCGCCGTTGATCTGATAGGACGCCGCGGTGCCCTGATAGTGGGCGTCCTGGCCGTAGAATGCCTGGCCGACCGCGGGCTGGCCGATCTGCGACGTCGCGTCGTAGAACAGCGTCTGATTGGTATCGACGATCGGATAGCTGAGCGTGGTCGCGCCGTCGCCGCCACCATCGTCGTCGGTGAAGGCGGTGCCCTGGGCGGTCCGGCCTTCGGCCGCGCCGGACAGGCGGTAGTGCGCCTCGGCGCTTGCCACGGTGCCGGCGGCAATCGCGCTCGCGACGTCGCTGTAGGCGGCAAGGTAGGCGTCGTCGTCGAACCCGGGCGCGTTGCGCCCCTCGACCGCGCCGGAGGCGAGGAAATGGGCGAGCCCCGACGACACCGACCCTCCCGACACCGCGGACGCGACGTCGGCGTTGGCCGCGCGATAGGCGCTCTCGCTGAACAGCGCGCTCGGCGTCCGCCCTTCCGCGGCCCCGAAGCTGTCGAAATGCTCAAGCGGGTTCAGACCGGCGGCCAAGACGTCGGCATTGTCGGCGAGATAGGCGCTGGTGTCGAAAAACGGGTTGGGGTCCCGTCCCTCGCTCCAGCCGGACGCGAGGAAATGGCTGAAGGCATCGACCCCGGCCGCCGCCACGTCGGCGTTGACCGCAAGGTAGTACGCCTCGTCGAACAAATCTTGGGTGGCCACAGAATTCCTCAAGAAAATGCCGATCGGGGGGTATCCCAACCTGACGTCATATCCCCAAAAAAATGAACGGTCGCCTTAAGACCGGCGCTCGATCGTTCGGCGTGCCGCCCCACCGTCCGGACCGGCGGATCACACCATGACCTGCGCCCCGTCCGGCCGGCGCACCGCCGCCTGCACCGCGGCGATCGGTCGCCGGTCAATCTCGAGATCGACCACCGCGCCGACGCCGAGGTGGCCGAGCGCGGCCTCGAGCCAGGTCGGATCGGGGTGGTCGAGCCGCAGGTGGTCGATGCGCAGACCGAGATCGCGCATCCGCGTCGCCGGATGCGCGATCTCGGACGGCCATTGGATCAACACCGGCAGTGTGCCGCGTTCGGGCAGCGCGCCATCATCGCGCACGGAGATCAACCAGGCGAGGTCGCCCCGGGTGATCTCGGTCGCGCGGCCGAGATCGAACCCGGCGGCACGTGCCGCCGCCAAACTGTCCTCGAGGTTCGGGGTGCCGACCACCCAGGTGAGGGTGCGCGGTCCGGCGGCCAAGGCCGCGGTCTCGGCATCGAGGTTGAACCAGCGCGGCCGCCCCGGCGGCGCGGCCTCGGGATCGATCGCGATCAGCTCGAGGAAGCTCGCCGGCCCGACCGCGGTCAGGAGATTATGGGTTCCCATCCGCGGGTGGCGGCCGCCCACCGGCAACCCGACGCCGAACGCCGTGCGGGCCCAAGCGGCGCCGTCGTCCAGCGAGGCGCAGCCGATCGCGATGTGGTCGAACACAAAGGTCATCGATCTTCCGCATAGGTAAGGCATCGGCCCCGGTCATCGGCGCGTCGGCGCGTCGGCGCGGCGGCGCGGCGGCGGCGGTCACACCATGTACCATCCATATACCATTCGGCGAACACCGCCGCCCAGCCCGGCGGTCGATCCGGTCCATCAACAGCCGGAACTTGCCGCGGCTCGGGCCGACATGCATATACCGGGTCACTGTCCAGCCCCGCTCGCGCCGGCCGGCCTCCTGATCCGAGACGGCCGACCCGGGCCCGGCGATCCCCGACCCGGCGCCGAGCCTTGGTCAGCGCCGACCCCGCAGTCGGGCGACCGCGGCGGCGCCGGTGCCTCGCACGCCGAAACGCGCGAAAACCGAGCCTCCCCCGGCAACAGAGAGCCCCGAATGACCCGCCTGCCACCTCACCTCGAACGGCTGGAGAACGAAAGCGTCCATATTTTCCGAGAGGTTGCCGCCCAGTTCCGCAAACCGGTCCTGCTCTATTCGATCGGCAAGGACAGCTCGGTCCTGATGCATCTGGCGCTGAAGGCGTTCTGGCCGGCCAAGCCGCCCTTCCCGCTCATGCACATCGATACCACGTGGAAGTTCCGGGAAATGGTCGCGTTCCGCGACCGGCGCGCGCACGACCTCGGGTGGGAGCTTCTGGTCCACACCAACCAGGACGGGCTCGACGCCGGGATCGGCCCGATCAGCCACGGCGCCACCGTCCACACCGACGTCATGAAGACCGAAGCGCTGAAACAGGCGCTCGACCGGCACCAGTTCGACGTCGCGATCGGCGGGGCGCGGCGCGACGAGGAGAAATCCCGGGCAAAGGAACGGATTTTCTCGTTCCGCACCGCATCGCATCGTTGGGACCCCAAAACCCAGCGGCCGGAAGTGTGGTCACTCTATAACGGGCGGATCAACGCCGGGGAAAGCGTCCGCGCGTTCCCGCTGTCCAATTGGACCGAATTCGACATCTGGCACTATATTTATTTGGAGCAGATCCCGATCGTGCCGCTTTACTTGGCCAAGCCCCGCCCGATCGTCGAGCGCGACGGCGCCTTGATCATGGTCGATGACGATCGGCTGCCGCTCCGCCCCGGCGAACAGCCGGAAATGCGCTGGGTCCGGTTCCGCACCCTTGGCTGCTATCCGTTGACCGGGGCGATCGACAGCCGGGCCGCCACCCTGACCGAGGTCTTGGAAGAGATGGTCGCGGTGCGCAGCTCCGAGCGTCAAGGCCGGGTGATCGACCATGACCAGGCGGCATCGATGGAGATCAAAAAGCAGGAGGGGTACTTCTGATGTCGGGTCCGCAATCACTCACCGCGCATCTCAGCCAACAGAATCAAAAAGACCTCCTGCGCTTCATCACCTGCGGCAGCGTCGACGACGGCAAGAGCACGCTGATCGGGCGGATGCTTTATGACTCCCAACTGTTGTTCGAAGATCATCTGGCGTCGCTCAAGCGCGACAGCGCCAAGTTCGGCACCGCCGGCAGCGAGCTCGACCTCGCGCTGTTGGTCGACGGCCTGGCCGCGGAACGCGAACAGGGCATCACCATCGACGTCGCCTATCGCTTCTTCGCCACCGGCAAGCGCAAGTTCATCGTCGCCGACACGCCGGGGCATGAGCAGTACACCCGCAACATGGTCACGGGGGCGTCGACCGCGACGCTCGCGGTGTTGTTGATCGATGCGCGCAAGGGCGTGTTGACCCAGACCCGCCGGCACAGCTTCCTGGTCGCGCTGATGGGTCTTCGCCACGTCGTGCTCGCGATCAACAAGATGGATTTGGTGGACTACGCCCAGGATCGGTTCGAGGCGATCGTCGCCGATTATCGGGCGTTCGCGACCGAGCTCGGGTTTGCCGGCGTCACCGCGATCCCGGTGTCCGCGCTGACCGGCGCCAACGTCACCGTGCCGGCGGCCGAGATGCCCTGGTACGCGGGCCCGGCCCTGTTGCCCCATCTCGAGACCGTTGCGGTCGAGGCCGACCCGAGCGCCGGCGCGTTCCGCTTCCCGATCCAATGGGTCAACCGCCCGCACCAGGATTTCCGCGGCTATTGCGGCACCGTGGCCGGCGGCACGGTCCGGGTCGGCGACGCGGTCGCGGTCGAGCCCGGCGGCCGCACCACCCGGGTCGCGCGCATCGTCACCATGGACGGCGAGCGCGAGACCGCGCGCGCGGGAGACGCCATCACCCTGGTGCTCGCCGACCAGGTCGAGGCGAGCCGCGGCACCGTGATCGTCCACCCGGACACCCGGCCGGAGGTCGCCGACCAGTTCGCCGCCCAACTGGTCTGGATGAGCGACCAGCCGCTCTACACCGGGCGCAAATACTGGCTCCAGGCGGGGCCCCGAGCGGTCGCAGCCCAGGTCACCGAGATCAAGCACGCGATCGACGTCAACACGCTGGCCCGCCTGCCGGCCAAACATCTGTCGCTGAACGAGATCGCGGTGTGCAACCTCGCGCTCGACCAGGCGATCCCGTTCGATCCGTATCGGGACAACCACCGCACCGGCGGCTTCATCCTGATCGACCGGATCACCAACGCGACGGTCGGCTGCGGCATGTTGAGCTTCGCGCTGCGCCGGTCGGCCAATGTCCGTTGGCAGCACACCGAGGTCGACAAGCACGCCCGCGCCGTGCTCAATGGCCACCGGCCGTGCGTGCTCTGGTTCACCGGCCTGTCGGGCTCCGGCAAATCGACCATCGCCAACGCGCTGGAACGCCGGCTGCACGCCCACGGCTGCCACACCTATCTGCTCGACGGCGACAATCTGCGCCATGGGCTGAACCGCAACCTCGGGTTCACGGTCGACGACCGGGTCGAGAACATCCGCCGGGTCGCGGAATGCGCGCGGCTGTTCGTCGATGCCGGGCTGATCGTCCTGGTCTCGGTGATCTCGCCGTTCCGGGCCGAGCGCAAGATGGCGCGCGAGCTCCTGGAGCCGGGCGAATTCATCGAGATTTTCGTCGACACCCCGCTCGGGGTCTGCGAGGCCCGCGACGTCAAGGGCCTCTACCGCAAGGCACGCGCGGGGCAGCTGAAGAACTTCACCGGGATCGACTCGCCTTACGAGGTGCCCGAGGCGCCGGATCTCACGCTGTCCACCCAGGACCAGACCCCGGACGCGCTCGCCGCCCAGGTGGTCGAGGTCTTGGAGGCGCGGCAGCTGCTCACCACCCCCGACCCGACCGCCGCATGACCCCGCCCGTGGCCGCGGCCGCCGGCGCACGCAAGGGACCTTTGCCGATGTTCGACCTCGCAGGCCAGCGCGTGTTCGTTGCCGGGCACCGCGGCATGGTCGGCACGGCGCTGGTGCGGCGCCTGGCACAAGACCCCGTCACCGTCCTGACCGTGCCGCGGCGCGAGGTCGATCTCACCTGCCAGGCCGCGGTCGAGCGCTGGGTCGCCGACCACCGGCCGACCGTCGTGATCATCGCGGCGGCCAAGGTCGGCGGCATCCATGCCAACGCGACCTGGCCCGCCGCGTTCCTCTACGACAACCTGATGATCGCGGCGAACCTGGTCCACGCCGCCCATCGCCACGGCGTCGCCAAGCTGTTGTTCCTCGGCTCGTCGTGCATCTATCCGCGCGCGGCGGCGCAGCCGATCACCGAGGACCAGCTGCTGACCGGCCCGCTCGAGCCGACCAACCAATGGTACGCGGTGGCCAAGATCGCCGGGGTCAAGCTGTGCCAGGCCTATCGCCGTCAGCACGGCGCGGACTTCATCTCGGCGATGCCGACCAACCTGTACGGCCCACACGACAACTACCACCCGCTGGACAGCCACGTCCCGGCGGCGCTGATCCGCCGGTGCCACGAGGCCAAGCGCGCACGTGCGCCCGAGGTCGCGGTCTGGGGCACCGGCCGCCCGACGCGCGAGTTCCTGTATGTCGACGACCTGGCCGACGCCTCGGTCCATCTCTTGAAGCACTACAGCGACCCCGAGCCGGTCAACATCGGCACCGGCGAGGAGATCTCGATCGCCGACTTCGCGGCGCTGGTCCGCGACGTCGTCGGCTATTCGGGGCGCCTCACCTTCGACACCGGCCGGCCCGACGGCATGCCGCGCAAACGGCTCGACGTCTCGCGGTTGACCGCGCTCGGGTGGCGCGCCGCGACCCCGTTGCGCACCGGGCTCGAACGCGCGTACGCTTGGTTCTGCGACGCCGAGCGCGCCGGCACCCTGCCCGAGCGCGGGCACGATCCGTAGCGACGTTGCCCGGTCGCGGCGCCGCCGATGTTGGGGTGGTGTGTAGCCACCCCCGCCACCGCCGGGGGGGGGGCGGACAGAGGGGGATAGACGGCGGTGCCGCCCGGCAACCGCCATTGCCCGGTCGCGAGGCGGCCTTGCCGACCGGCCGCTGGTGGAGTTCTTGCCGCGCCGCCCGTCGGTTTCAGGTAAGCCGGGGTGACCCCGCGGATGCATGTCCTGTTCCATGTCCAGCACCTGCTCGGGATCGGCCATCTGCGCCGCGCCGCGCTGATCGTCCGGGCGCTCGAGGCCGCGGGCGCCCGGATCACGGTCGCCCAGGGCGGCTTCCCGGTCGCCGGGGTCGGGTTCGGCGGCGCCGACGTGGTCCAGCTGCCGCCGGCCCGCGCCGCCGATGCCCGGTTTTCCGGGCTGGTCGATGCCGCCGGTGCCGCAGTGACCGACGAGTGGCGCAGCGCCCGCCGGGACCGGGTGTTGTCCGTGTTTGCGTCCGCCGCCCCCGATGTCGTCTTGATCGAAAGCTATCCGTTCGGCCGGCGCGCGCTCGTCTTCGAGCTCGCGCCTTTGCTCTCGGCGGCCCGGACCCGCCGCGGCTGCGCGCCCGGGCGGCCGGTGATCGCGTGCTCGGTGCGCGACATCCTGGTCGCCAAACCGTCGCCGGCACGCTGGGCGGAGGCGGCGCGGATCGTGCGCGCGTCCTTCGACCTCGTGCTGGTTCACGGCGATCCGGGGCTGATCGGGTTCGACGCGACCTTTCCCTTGGCCACGGCGATCGAGGACCGTCTCGCCTACACCGGCTATGTCGCCGCCGAGGCACCGGCGGACACCGACGCCGACGCCGACGAACCGACGTCCGCAGGCGCCGAGGCGCCGGACGGCACGGGCGAGGTGATCGTGTCGGTCGGCGGCGGCGCGGTCGGCGTGCCGCTTTTGACCGCTGCGATCGCGGCACGCGCGCGCTCGGCGACCGCGGCGCGCCGGCGCTGGCGCCTGCTCGCCGGCGGCGACGTGCCGGACGACACGGTCGCGGCGCTGCGGGCTTCGGCCGCCGTGGTCGCCGGCGACGGCGGTCTGGTGGTCGAGCGGGCCCGGCCGGATTTCCCGGCCCTGCTGCGGCGCTGCGCGGTCTCGGTCAGCCTGGCCGGCTACAACACCGTGCTCGACATTCTGCAGGCCGGCTGTCGCGCGGTCCTGGTGCCGTTTGCCGGCGACGGCCGCGAGACCGAGCAGGGCCTGCGCGCCCGGCTGCTGGCGGATCGCGGCCGGGTCATGGTGGTCGACGACGCGGGGCTGACCCCGACCGCGCTCGCCGCCGCGGTCGATGCCGCGGCGGCCGGGCCACCGCCGCAACCGATCGGGCTCGCGCTCGACGGCGCTCGACAGACCGCCCGCCTGTTGGTGCACCATCACCGTTTGGCGACGGCCAAAGACCTGGATTCCGCCACCCCTTTTGCGACATCCTGACCCAATCCCCCTTGACGACGAAGGTGGCGAATGGCGATGGCAGAGGGGACGGCCGAGGCGCGCGTGCTGCTCGATCGGCTCCGGACGTTCCAAGACCCCGGAGATGCGGCGGCAGCGGCTTGGCGGTCCCTGGTCTTCGAGCTCGACTCGTGGGCAACCGCAGGCCAGACCGCGAGCTTGTGGTGGCGCGACGACGATGCGGTCGACGCGACCGAGGCGTTGCGGCGCCTGCGCGCGGTCTCCGAGACCGCCGGCGTGCCGGTCGCGCTCGCCGTCGTCCCGGCGCGCGCGACCGCGGATCTTGCCGACGCGGTCCGCGCCTGGCCGGACGCCCGGGTGCTCCAGCACGGCTTCGACCACGCCAACCATGCCCCCCAAGGGGCCAAGAAGACCGAACTCGCCGCCGGCCGACCGATGGGCGACATGCTGGACCAGATCGCCGACGGCCGCGCGCGCCTGGTCGAGCTGTTCGGCGACCGCGCGCTGCCGGTGCTGGTGCCGCCGTGGAACCGGATTTCCTCAAACCTGGTCGCGGCGCTGCCCACGCTCGGGATCACCGGGCTTTCCACCTTCAAGGGCACCCGCCACCGCGAGGCCGCGGTGGTCGAGGTCAACACCCACATCGACCTGGTCAATTGGCGCGGCCGCGCCTTCGTCGGCGACCGGGCGGCGCTCGACACCGTGGCCGACCAGCTGCGCCGGCGGCGACTCGGCTCTGACGACCCGGCCGGGCCGACCGGGCTTCTGACCCACCATCTCGACCACGAGCCGGCGGCGTGGGATTTCATCGGCCGGTTCCTCGCCGCGACCACGGCCCACCCGGCGGTGCGCTGGCTCGACGCTGCGGCCGTGTTCGCCCGCGCGACCGACCCGGCCAAAGCGCCGGCATGACCGCCGCCTGCCCCGCCGGCCCCGGGGACGCCGACGGGTTCACCGTCCGCTATTCGCCGGGCGACCTGGCCGCCGACTATGCCCGCGCCGGGCTCGGTCTCGCGTTGACCGTGCCGCCGTTGCTCGCGCTCGAGGTCGTGCCTTGGCTTGCCTGGGCGCTCGGCGGCGCCGGGGCGTTGTTCGCACTGTTCCTTGCCGCCACGGTGCGCCGCCAGTTGACCCGCTGGCGGATCGACGACCGCGGCATCGCCGCCGAGGGACCGCTCGGCGGCGCGATCGCTTGGCCGGCGCTCGACCGGGTGCGCCTGCGCTACTTCGCGACCCGGCGCGATCGCAGCGGCGGATGGATGCAGTTGACCTTGCGCGGCGACGGGGTCACCCTCTCGGTCGACTCGACCCTGCCTCGCTTCGACGACCTCACCGCCCGCGCCTTGGCCGCCGCCGGCCGCAACCGCATCCCGCTCGAACCGGTGACCGAGGACAATCTCGCCGCGCTCGGGCTTGCGCTCGACGGCGCCGACCCGCCGGACCCGCCACCCCCGCGCTGATCGCCGCGGGCGCCCGACCAAACCGCCGCGACAGGCCCGCCCGCGATGACCGATCTTTTAGCCGTGCGCGACCTCAAGGTCGATTTCACCCTGCCCGAGGGCATGATCGCCGCGGTCCGCGGCTGCTCGTTCCGGCTTGCCGAAAGCGGAACCCTGGCGCTGGTCGGCGAGTCCGGGTCGGGCAAGTCCGTGATCTCCCAGGCGATCATGGGCATCCTGCCGCCACCGGCGCGGATCACCGCCGGCGAGATCCTGTTCCGCGACCCGGCGGCCGGCGCGGATGCGCCGCCGATCGACATCGCCCAACTCGCCCCGGACAGCCGCGCCATGTGCGCACTGCGCGGCGGCCGCATCTCGATCATCTTCCAGGAACCGATGACCTCGCTGTCGCCGCTGCACACGGTTGGCGACCAGGTCGGCGAGGCGGTCCGCCTGCACCAGGGCGCGGGCGCGCGTGAGGCGCGGGCCCGCGCGCGCGACATGCTCCGCCTGGTCCAGTTCCCGGACCCGGAGCGCGCGCTCGACACCTATCCGTTCGAGCTGTCGGGCGGGCTTCGCCAGCGCGCGATGATCGCGATGGCCCTGGTCTGCCGGCCGGCGCTGCTGATCGCCGACGAGCCGACCACCGCGCTCGACGTCACGATCCAAGCGGAGATTTTGAAACTGATCCGGGACCTCCAGGACGAGCTCAAGATGGCGGTCTTGATGATCACCCACGACCTCGGGGTGGTCGCGACGGTCGCCGAGGACATCGTGGTGCTCTACCGCGGCCAGGTCATGGAGGCGGGCCGGCGCGACGACATCTTTTTCAAGCCGCAACACCCGTATCTGAAGGCGTTGCTCGCCGCGGTGCCGCGGGTCCATATGCCCGAAGGGACGCGCCTGGTGCCGTTGCGCGAGATCACCCCGGTCGGCGGCCCGCTGCTCGCCGAGGCCGGCGCCGGTCGCAGCGCCGCTGCCGAGAGTGACCGGCCGCTCCTCTGGGTCGAAGGTGTTTCGAAACGCTACGGCCGCCGCAAGGCCGGCTGGTTCGGCGCCCGCGCCGACACCGGCGCGCTCGCGGTCGATGACGTCGGCTTCGAGATCCGGCGCGGCGAATGCCTCGGCCTGGTCGGCGAGTCCGGCTGCGGCAAGACCACGCTCAGCAAGATCCTGGTCCGCGCGACCGATCCGGACCAGGGCACGGTCACGTTCGACGATCGCGGGACGTTGGTCGATGTCCTGGCGCTCACCGGCGCCGGGCTGACCCGGTTCCGCCCGCGCATCCAATACATCTTCCAAGACCCGTTCAGCTCGCTCAACCCGCGGATGACCGTGCTCGAGCTGGTCAGCGAGCCTTTGGTGATCCACGGCATCGGCGACGAGGCGACCCGGCGCGCCCTGGTCCGGGAGCTGTTGACCCTGGTCGGGCTCGATGTTCGCCACCTGGGGCGCTATCCGCACAGCTTTTCCGGCGGCCAGCGCCAGCGGATCGGGATCGCGCGCGCGCTGGCGCTGCGCCCCGACCTCGTGATCTGCGACGAACCGGTCTCGGCGCTCGACGTCTCGATCCAGGCGCAGATCCTCAACCTGTTGAAGGATTTGCAGCAAAACCTTGGTTTGACCTATCTGTTCGTGTCGCACAATCTGGCCGTGGTCAACTATGTCGCCGACCGGATCATGGTGATGTGCCGCGGTCGGATCGTCGAGTTGGCGCCGGCCGCGACCCTGTTCCGGTCGCCGGCCCACCCCTATACCCGGGCGCTGCTGGCGGCGGTGCCCGAACCCGACCCGACCCGGCCGCTCGATTTCTCGGTGATCCGGGAAGGGCGGCGTTCCGACCCGGCGGCATGGCCGGCGCCGTTCACCATCGACGACGATCACCGGCCGTCGATGATCGACCTCGGCGACGGCCATTTCGTACGCGCGGCGGCAACTGATTTGGAGAGTGCGGCATGAGTTTTTGGTTTGGGTATGGGCGCCGGTGCGGCGCGATCGCGGCGGCGCTGGCACTCGGCGCCGCGCTGGTTGGGGCTGGGGTGGCAGGCGCCGCGGCGCCGACCCTGATCGAACCGCCGATGCTGGCGCCCGAGGTTGCGGCCGGCACCCTGCCGCCGGTGGCCGAGCGGCTGCCCGAGGCGCCCGCGGTCGCCGACTTCGCGCGCGACGGCAAGACGATCGGCCGCCACGGCGGCGACCTGACCGTGCTGATGGGCCGCGCCAAGGACACCCGGGTGCTTTATGTCTACGCCTATGCCCGGTTGGTCGGGTTCACGCCGACGCTCAAGATCGCGCCCGACCTGCTCGCCGCGGTCGAGGTCGAGGACGACCGCATCTTCACGCTCCGGCTGCGCCCGGGCCATCGCTGGTCCGACGGCCACCCGTTCACCAGCGACGATTTCCGGTATTGGTGGGAGGCGCGCGCGACCAACCCCGCGCTGTCGCCGTTCGGCCCGCCGGCGGAGTATCTGGTCGATGGCGCCCAGCCGACGGTGACCTTCCCCGATGCGACCACGGTCAGGTTCGAATGGCCGCGGGCCAACCCGTACTTCCTGCCCTACCTCGCCTCGGCCCGGCCCTATGGCCCGTACCTGCCGGCCCATTACCTGCGCCGGTTTCACGGCGACTACGCCGATCCCGAGGCGTTGGCGCGCCGGGTCGCCGAGGCGCGCCAGGACAGCTGGGCCCAGCTGCACAACCGGCTCGACAATCTCAACCGTTACGACAATCCGGACATCCCGGTGCTTCAGCCCTGGGTTGTCACGACCCGGGCGCCGGCCGACCGGTTCGTGTTCGTGCGCAACCCCTATTACCACCGCGTCGATCCGGAGGGCCGGCAGCTGCCCTACCTCGACCGCATCCTGATGGTCAACGCCGACCGCAAAATCGTGCCGGCCAAGACCGGTGCCGGCGAGTCCGACCTTCAGGCGCGGTATCTGCGGTTTGACAACTACACCTTCTTGAAGCAGGCCGAGGCGGGCAACGGCATCCGGGTTCTGTTGTGGCGCACCGGGCAGGGCGCGCGGGTCGCGCTCTACCCCAACCTGAACGCCAACGACCCGGTGTGGCGCGGGCTCAACCGCGACGTCCGGTTCCGGCGCGCGCTGTCGCTCGGCATCGACCGCGACGAGATCAACCAGGTGATCTTCTATGGCCTGGCGATGCCGTTGAACAATCTGCTGACCGCCGACTCGCCGCTGTTCGACCCGGCGCTCGCCACCGCCTGGACCCGCTACGACGTCGCCGAGGCCAACCGGCTGCTCGACGCCGCGGGCTTGAGCCCGCCGGCGGGCGACGGCCTGCGCCGGCTGCCGGACGGCCGCCCGGCCGAGCTGATCCTCGAAGTCGCCGGCCAGACCACCGAAGAGGTCGATATCACCCAGCTGATCGCCGACAGCTGGCGCAAGCTCGGGCTCAAACTCTACGTCAAGCAGGTCCAGCTCGAGGTCCTGCGCAACCGCATCTATGCGGGCGAGACTGTGCTGTCGATGGCCCCCGGGGTCGACAACGGCATCGCGACCGCGGACATGAGCCCGGGCGAGTTCGTGCCGATCGACCAGAACAAGTACCAGTGGCCGAAATGGGGCCAGTATCACCAGACCCATGGCGAAGCCGGCGAGCCCGTGGACCTGGCGCCGGCGGCGCAGCTGTTGACCGCGCTCACGCGCTGGCAGGACGCGCGCAACCGCGCCGGCCGCGCAGCGGCGTGGCGCGAGATCTTGGAGATCAGCGCCGACCAGCAGTTCACCATCGGGATCGTCAACGGCGTGCCGCAGCCGGTGGTGGTGCGCCGGAGCTTGCGCAACGTGCCTGAGGTCGGCCTTTACAACTACGAGCCGGGGGCGCATTTCGGCCTCTATCGGCCCGATACGTTCTGGTTTGCTGAATGAGCGCCGCGGGAGCTGCGGGACGCCAACATGTCCTTGCCCCGCCTTCAGGCGGGGCAAGATGGCCGCGTAGCGGCTGGATGGGGGCATCCGGCGCCGGTTTGAGGGCTGGCGCCCCCAAGGTCAGGGGGTTTCACCCCCCGACACCCCCCGACCAGGGGGGTGCCCCCTGGACCCCATCAAGTCGTGGGGTCAAGGGGGGCAGCGCCCCCCGAACGGCCGAGGGGCGGTCGCGACCTGGACGTAAGGACCTGACCTGACATGCTGGGATACCTGGTCCGCCGCATTCTGATCATGATCCCGACCCTGCTCGCGATCAGCTTCATTACCTTTGCGATCATCCAACTGCCGCCCGGCGACTATCTGACCACCATGATCGCCGAGCTGGAAAGCCGCGGCGAGGCGGTCGATCACGGCCAGATCGCCCTGCTCCGCCAAACCTACGGACTCGACCGCAGCTTTTTCGAACAGTATCTGATGTGGCTCAGCGGCATGCTGGTCGGCGATTTCGGCTATTCATTCGAATACAATCTGCCGGTCAACGACGTGGTCGGCGACCGCCTGCTGTTGACCACGGTGGTGTCGTTCACCACGATCATCTTCATCTGGGTGGTGTCATTCATCATCGGCATCTACTCGGCGACCCACCAGTACAGCCTCGGTGACTATGTCCTGACCTTTATCGGCTTCCTTGGCCTGGCCACGCCGAATTTCCTGTTGGCATTGGTCCTGTTATACCTTGCCAACGTCTATTTCGGCACCTCGATCGGCGGGCTGATGGACCCGTCGTACATCGACCAGCCGTGGAGCTGGGCCAAGGTCGGCTCGGTCTTGGCCCATCTCTGGATCCCGGTGGTGGTGATCGGCACTTCGGGCACCGCCTCGATGATCCGGCGGCTGCGCGCCAACCTGCTCGATGAGCTGCACAAGCAGTATGTCGTGACCGCGCGCGCCAAGGGACTGCCGCGCCGGCGCGCCTTGTTCAAATATCCGCTCAGGATGGCGCTCAACCCGTTCATCGCCGACATCGGCAACCTGTTGCCCCAGATCGTCTCCGGCGCGGCGGTGGTCTCGGTGGTGATGTCGTTGCCGACCACGGGTCCGATGCTGCTCGACGCCCTGCGCAGCCAGGACATGTATCTGGCGGGGTCGTTCCTCATGTTCCTTGCGGTGCTCACCGTGGTCGGGGTGTTCGTCTCCGACCTCGCGCTGGCCGCGCTCGACCCGCGGATCCGGCTCGGCGGCGGGGTCGCCCGATGACCGCGCCCAACGCGACGACCGACGGCGCGGCCGGGACCCCGTCGCACTATGTCTCGACCGCGCCGTTCGACCCGCACGAGACCGAGCGGCTGACCGCGCGCCAGGAACGCTATTATCTGGCGTCACAGTGGCAGCTGATGTGGTGGAAGTTCCTGCGCCACAAGCTCGCGGTCGCCTCGGGCCTGATCTTGTTGCTACTTTATGGCAGCACCCTGATCGCGGAAATCCTGGCACCCTACGGCCTCGACAGCCGCGACACCCGCCACATCTACGCGCCGCCCCAACAGCTGCACCTGTTCCACGACGGTGAGTGGATCGGGCCGTTCGTCTACGGCTACACCTATCGCTTGAACATGACGACGCTCAAGCGCGAGTACGCGGTCGACGCCAACAAGATTCAGCCGCTGCGCTTTTTCTGTCTGGGCGATGCCTACGACTTCTGGGGGCTGGTGCCCGGACGGTTCCACCTGGCCTGCCCGGCCGAGGGCGGCACCCTGTTCCTGCTCGGCACCGACCGGCTCGGCCGCGACATGCTGAGCCGGATCATGTACGGCACCCGAATCTCGTTGACCGTCGGGCTGATCGGGATCACCATCAGTTTTCTGTTCGGGATCACGATCGGCGGTCTCGCCGGCTATTACGGCGGCTGGGTCGACAACCTGGTCCAACGGCTGATCGAAATGCTGCGGTCGTTCCCCGAGCTGCCGTTGTGGATGGCGTTGTCGGCGGCGCTGCCGGTGACCTGGTCGCCGATCCTGGTCTATTTCGGGATCACGATCATCCTCGGGCTGCTCGACTGGACCGGGCTGGCACGCGCGGTGCGCTCCAAGCTGTTGGCGTTGCGCGAGGAGGATTTCTGCGTCGCCGCCCGCCTGATGGGCGCGTCGCCGCGGCGGATCATCGCCCGCCATTTGTTGCCGAGCTTTATGAGCCATCTGATCGCGTCGGCGACCCTGTCGATCCCGGGCATGATCTTGGGCGAGACCGCGCTGTCGTTCCTGGGGCTCGGCTTGCGCGCGCCGATCACCAGTTGGGGGGTGTTGCTGAACGAGGCACAGAACATCAATGTGGTCGCGCTTTATCCCTGGCTGATGCTGCCGGTGGTGCCGGTGATCGTGACCGTGCTCGCGTTCAACTTCCTCGGCGACGGGCTGCGCGACGCCGCGGACCCGTATCGCTGACCATCCGGGCGGCCGGCCGGTGCCGGCGGGCCGCCGGCATTTCCGGGGGGCGTTCGACCGCCATGTTCTTCGACTGCGCCGACCGGATCGCCGACCGGCGGCCTTTTGCCGGCGGCGGCGTCGCGGTGTCGGACATCGATCGCGACGGCCGCCAGGAGCTGCTGTTGGCCGGCCATGGCTGCGCCAACCGCGCGCTGAAATGGCAGGACGGCCGGCTGGTCGATGCCCTCGTGCCGGCGCTCGCCGACCCGGCGGGCCGCACGGTCGCGCTCGCCGCCGCCGACATCGACGGCGACGGTGCCGAGGAGCTTTACGTCGTCAACAGCGATGACCGCCACCGGCGCGGCCGCCAGTCGGACCGCCTGTTCACCGCGTTCGGCAACCGGTGGCTCGACCTGTTCGGGCTGCCCGACGCGATGCCGATCGCCAACCGCGCGCCGGGCCGCGCGGTCGCCTGCCTCGACCGCCTCGGCCACGGCCGTTACGGCTTCGTGGTCGCCAACGCCCGCGCACCGCTCGCCGTGTTCGAGCTCGACAGCCGCGGCACCCTGGTCAATGCGGCCGAGGCGGCCGGGCTCGATCTCACCCTCGACGCCGACGGGTTGTTGCCGCTGCCGCTGTTCTCGCCGGTGATGGACCTCTTGGTCGCGGCGCGCGGCGGCGCCAACGCGGCGTTCAGAAACCAGGGCGACGGCCAGTTCGAAGAGATCGCCCACGCCCTCGGCCTCGACGACCCGCACGCCGATGCCCGGGCCCTGGCCGCCCTCGACGCCGATTTCGACGGGTTGTTCGACCTTGCCTGCGGCACCACCGCCGGCGCTCACCGCCTGTTCGTGCGCGCGGCCGAGGGCGGCTTCGGCGACGTCGCGCCCGACGAGATGGCCGACGAGGCGGCCGCGGCGTGCGTGCTCGCCGCCGATTTCGACAACGACGGTTTTGAGGAGCTGTTGTTCTTGAACCGGCACGCGCCGCACCGCCTGTTCGGCTGGCGCAACGAGCGCTGGACCCCGATCGACCTCGGCGACCTGGCCGAGGCCGAGCTCTCCCCCGGTGGCGCCGCAGTGGCGGACATCGACGGCGACGGCCGGCTCGAGCTCCTGGTGTCGCCGGCGGCGACGGCGCCGGCACCGGTCGCTCTGTTCCGCTCGCCGCCGACCGACTTTGCCTGGCTGCGCGTGATGCCGATGACGATCGCCGGCGCGCCGGCGCGCGGCGCGACGGTGACGGTCGAGGCGGGCGACCGGCCGCAGCACCGGGTGATCTGTGCCGGCAGCGGCGGCGGCTGCCAGAACGAGCCGGTCGCCCATTTCGGCCTGGCCGATACCCGGACGATCGACAAGGTTGCGATCCATTGGCCCGACGGCACCTCGGCGATCATCGAGGCGCCGCCGATCAACCGCTTCCTGCCGGTGCCCTATCCGCCGACCTGAGGGGAGTGAACATGACCAGCAGTCTCCACGACTCCGGTGGACCGGACCTCTACGAGCGGGATTTTTACGCCTGGACCGCGCAACAGGCCCGCCTGCTGCGCGCCGGCCGGCTCGATCAGCTCGACCTCGCGAACATTGCCGAGGAAATCGAAAGCATGGGCCGCAGCGAATACCGCGAACTGGTCAATCGCTTGGTTGTCCTTTTGCAGCATCTGCTGAAGTGGCGATACCAGCCGGGGCTTCGGGGGACATTCTGGCGGTTGTCGATCAAGGAACAACGGCTGCGGCTCGCCGACCACCTCGCCGACAACCAGAGCCTCAAGGCGCGGTTCGATGACGCGGTCGTCCACGCTTACCGGTTGGCGGTCATCGGCGCCGTGCGCGAGACCGGATTGGCGGAACGCACCTTCCCGGCGAGCTGTCCGTTCGACCTCGCGCAGATCATGGACGGCGATTTCCTGCCCGGCGACCCGCCGACCTGACGGCGCACCGCCGCGGGTGACACCGTCAATTGTTTTGCGCGGTCTCGAACCCCGGGCCCTTGGGCCGGGCGGCCTCTTCCAGGTCTTTGAGGACGTCGCGGAAATAGCGGTCGAAGGTGGTGTCGCCGGTGACCACGTCGTGCAGGAACAGCCCGAGCGGCCCGACCATGCCGCCGAGCGAGCAGCCGATCATCCCCCAGTACAACAGCCACGGGCTGAGCGCGAGCGAGGCATAGCCGGCAGCCCCCCCCATCGCCGCCCCGGTGGCGCAGCCGACCCAGCCGTAATCGTCGAGCAGCGGCTCATAGGGCTCGGCCTGGACGGGCGCCGGGCTAAGAATGCTCTGCGGTTGCGCGATCGCGGTCCCGGCGCTGCCGATACCCGCACCCAATGCCACCGCCACACCCGCTGCGCGCAGAGCCGCCGGCCACCGCCGCCATGACGTTCGGATCATCCAAGCCTCTCCTGCCTCGCCCGGTCGCACGAGGGGTGCCGGGTCGCGCGGACCATACCAGGAAATGTAACACCGGGCGAGAGGCCGTTCCCCGTTCCCGTATCGCCCCGCGGTCGGTACAATCCCACCCGCCCGGCGCCCCGTCGGCGCCGAACCGGGACATGCGGCCCCAGTCAAGCGCGGGATGTCGTCTCAAAAAGGACGAACATCTTAGACTGTTCGCCGCGGGACGGCGCCCGGTCACCGGGGCGCGCCCCCGGTCCTCTGGTCCTGTCACCACGGTCGAGCCCGATCATGTTTGCCATTCTGCGCGCCGCCGCTGCTTGGGTCGCCCGGACGACCGAGCCGCCCCGGCCCCGCGACCGGTCGGGGCCGCAACGCGCCGGGCCGACCGCCGTAACCATCGCGCTGGCCGCGGCGCTCCTGGCCTGGACGCCCGGTGGCGCCAGCGCCGGTCTCAGGTCCGCCAGCGGCCCCGCCGCCGACCCGGCACCGGCGGCGGCCGCCCCGGATCCCACCACCGGACGACCCGACGCCGCCGCGTCCGGCACCTCGGATGCCGACGCAGCGGCTGCCGCACCGCCCGATCCGACCGCGCCCGCCCGGGCGCTCGACGCGCCGGCGGCCGCGCGGCTCGAGACCGTGCTGCGCGCGTTCCTGCGGGCGGGCGACGCGGCACTCGCCCAAACGACGACCGGCGAGGCGGTCGGCGGCGCGGACCAGACCCGAGCCGCGCTGGCCGCCCGGCGCAC
>JANQHG010000117.1 GCA_028277115.1 Azospirillaceae bacterium | reverse complement strand
CTCATCTGCGTTCGTCATAAACCGCCCACGCGACCCCAAAACGGCCGAGCGCACCCCTATCCCACCGGACCCCCAGTGGGGTGATCGGGGATCCTGGCTATTGTAACACCTGGTCGGGCGGGCTCAATTTCCTCAACGACGGTTATTCCGGGTCCGAGGTCTCGATCGAGCCGAACGGCGACGTCTATCCCTGCTGCATGAAGACCAAGCGCGCGCTCGGCAACCTGACCGAGGAGCCGTTGGTCGAGATTCTCGCGAGCCTGGTCGGCCATCCGGCGTTCGAGGCGATCTCGATGGGCCATCCCGAGCGCATGGGGATCGCCCGGGGCTGGGACGTCGCGCGCTTTCTCGCGGCGTGCGAGACCGCGACGCCGGGCGGCCGGCGCTATCGCAATCTGTGCATCGGCTGCGACCGCTTCCACGACGCCGTGCTCGGGCCGGCGATCGACGAGGTGCGGGCCCGGCGCCGCGCGGCGCGGGCGGCTGCCTGAGCGCGCGGCAGAGCAGGGGACGGGGGTCTTCAGGATGGCGCGAGGTATGCGGTGGATCGCGGCGGTGATGGTCGCCGCGTTCGCAGGAACGGCCGGGCCCGCCGGGGCCGACGACCGGGCGGACCCGACGGACTGGCCGGCGGTCCTGGCCGCGGCGCGCGGCCAGACGGTCTATTTCAACGCCTGGGCCGGCGAGCCCAGGATCAACGACTATATCGTCTGGGCCGGCACCGAGGTCGCGCGGCGCTACGGCGTCACGTTGCGCCATGTCAAGGTCGCCGATATCGCGGAGTCGGTGAGCCGGGTGCTCGCCGACAAGGCCGCGGGCCGGGCCGGGGGCGGCGCGATCGACCTCATGTGGATCAACGGCGAGAATTTCGCCGCGATGAAGCGCCACCGCCTGTTGTTCGGCCCCTGGGCCGATGATTTGCCGAACGCGCGCTATCTCGACGCCGCCAACCCGGCGCTCGCGTTCGACTTCACCGTGGCGGTCGAGGGGCTGGAGGCGCCGTGGGGCCTCGCCCAGATCGTGTTTGAGTACGACACCGCGGTGGTGGCGGACCCGCCGCGGACGATCCCGGACCTGCTCGCCTGGGCCGAGGTCGAGCCCGGCCGGTTCACCTATCCGCAGCCGCCCAATTTCCTCGGCTCGACCTTTTTAAAGCAGGCTCTGCTCGGGCTGATCCCCGACCCGGCGCGGCTGAACCGGCCGGCCGGTCCGGACGCCGACCGGGTGATCGCGCCATTGTGGGCCTATCTCGACCGTTTGCACCCGGTGTCGTGGCGGCGCGGCCGGGCGTTTCCGCCCAACAGCAGCGCCCAGCGGGCGCTGTTGGCCGACGGCGAGATCGCGATTGCGGTGTCGTTCAACCCGAGCGCGGCGAGCCGGGCGATCGCGCGGTTTGTGCTGCCCGACAGCGTGCGCACCTTCGTGCTCGACGGCGGCACGATCGGCAACGCCAACTTCGTCGCGATTCCGTTCAACGCCCGCGCCAAGGCCGGCGCGATGGTGGTCGCCGATTTTCTGTTGTCGCCGTTCGCCCAGGCACACAAGCAGGATCCCGAGGTGTGGGGCGGCCAGACCGTGCTCGACCTCGACCGCCTGACGCTTGAGGACCGGGCGCGGTTCGAGCGGTTGCCGCGCGGTATCGCGACCTTGTCGCCCGAGCAACTCGGCACGCCGCTGCCCGAACCGCATCCGTCGTGGATGGAGCGGATCGAGGCCGGCTGGCAGCTGCGCTACGGCGTGATCCGGTGACGCCGCACTGCGTTGGCGGCTTTTTTGGGGGAGTCAGGTCTTGTTGCGGCGGTTGAGCGCGGCGAGCAGGCCGGTGTTGAACGGCTGAGCATCGGTGGGCGGCGCCCGGCGGGCATGCTGGAGGAAGCCGGCGACCCGGCCACGCAGTTCGACCGCGTCGCGAGCGGCGATCTGCGCTTCGCGCGCGACCCGCAGCTTGACTTGGCCGTCGAGGGTGGAGAACGCGCGCGACGCAAAATCGAACGCCGGCTGCGACCGGGTCGCGATGACCTGGCGCAGCGCCTTAGAGACAAGCACGGTGTCGAGCCCGCCCGGGCCGGAGACGCCGTCGAGCACGTCTGCCAGGATGCCGATCGCCTGGATCGTCCGGTTGTCGTCCAGCGGGAGGGTGATCGTCGGCACGGGCGGTTTCGGCCTTCATCCGGACTGAGGGCGGCGATCGGCGTGCGGACGCCAGTCTTTATCGACTATAGGCCGGGCGCGCCAATCTGTCATCTCATGTCGGCGTCCCGCCGGTGGGTGGGCGTCCCGCGCCTCTCAGGGTCGGCAGGACGCCGACCCACCGGCCGAGCCGACGTCCGGCACGTCATCAGGCCGCGCGCCGCCGCGGCGCGCGCACCAGCGCGACGCCGAACGCGGTCAACGCCATGCCGGCGATCGCAAGCGGCGTCAACCGCTCGTCGAACACCAGCCACGCGATCGCCGCCACGGTCGGCGGCACCAGGTAGAACAGGCTCGCGACGTCGGTCGCCGCGCCGCGGCGGATCAGATGGAACAACAAAAAGACCGCGCCCAGCGACAACACCAGGCACAACCAGGCGAGCGCGAACACGAAGTCGGGCGTCCAGTCGATCGCCATCCGCTCGGTCAGCGCTGCAAGCAGGCCCAGCACCAAGGCGCTCGCCGCATACTGGATCAAGGTCGCGCTGCGCAAATCGATCGTCGCGCAAAACCGCTGCTGGTAAAGCGTGCCGGCGGTGATCCCGACCAGGCCGAGGCCCGCGACCGCAAGCCCGATCGGGTCGTCGCTCGGGCCGATCCGCTGCCACAGCACCATCACGATCCCGCCGAGCCCGAGCATCAGGCCGAGCCACTGGCGCCGCCCGACCTCGCCGCCGATGAGCGCGGTCACGATCACCGCGGTGACCAGCGGCTGCAACCCGACGATCAATGCGGTCAGGCCGGCCGGCACACCACGGTCGATCGCGACATAGACGGCGCCAAGATAGGTCGCATGGACCAACAGCCCGGCGACCACGGCGTGGATCGCGACCCGGACGCCGCCGAGCGACGGCAGCGGGCTGACCGCGGCCAACGCTGCGAGCGCCGCCGTGACCAGCGCCATCCGCAGCGCAAGAAAGGTCAACGGTTCGGCATAGGGCAGCCCGTACTTGGCGCCGATGAAGCCCGTGCTCCACAACAGGACGAATAGGAACGGGGTCGCCCGCGTCCCCCAGTTCACCGTCGCCGGTTCCGCCATCGCCGTTGATGCCTTTCCGTCACGTGTCGAACCGACCGGTCGTCGGTTTTAGAGAGCCACGATCGCGGCTTGGCGCTGCTCGCGCCGCGCCCCGGCGACCGACAGGATATGATCACGCAGCTGTCGGTCGTGCTCGATCAGATGGCGGAAGTCCGGTTCCGACAACTCGAGCAGGTGGCAATAGCAGGACGCCTTGACGTCGGCGGTCCGCGGTTCCCGGGTCAGCAGCGAGATCTCGCCGAAAAAGTCGCCGGCGCCGAGCTGGACCGGGCCGGGGTACCCCGGCACCACGACCTCGACCGAGCCGGACGCGATGAAGTACATGGCCCCGCCGCGGTCGCCGCGGCGCAGCAGGACCTCGTCGGGGAGAGCAAGGCGCATCCGCAACAAATGCGCGATCTCAGCCAGCCGTTCCTCGCCGAGCCCGGCAAACAGCGGCACCCGGGCGATCAGGTCGGGCAGGTCGAGCCCGAGGTCGAGGTCCGGCGCCCGGTCGAGCGCCCGCCAGCGCCGTTCGAGATCCCGCTTGAGGTCCGCCAGGACCTCGGCACTGATCAGCGATTCGGCGCGCATCAATCGGTACTCGGCTTCCTCGCGGCGCAGCGCCGCCCGGCCGAGATACTGGTGCTGAAGCACCGGGGCGTGGTTCGGGTAGCGCAGCCTGAGCGAGGCCAACGCCTGTTCGACCAGCTTGAGCCGGCGCGCCAGAACTTCGGTCAGGGTCGCGCAGGTCCCGGCCCCGAGCATCGGCTTCAGCCGGCGCCGGGTGAACGCGTCGAGCTCGAGCAGCACCATGCGGTTGATCAAAAGGCCCTCGAACCGCGCCGCCAACCGTTTGGCGAGCGGCCCGCGCAGGCCGAGCCGGCGCTGCAGGCGCAACGCCCACAGCATCCGCCGCGAAAAGCCGATCGCGCGCCGGACCTCGGCCTCGTAGCCGGCGATGCCCTGGGCCTTGAGCCCGTCGTGCAGCCAGCCGACCCGTTCGGTCAAGGCCTCGACGATCGCGCGCGAGATAATGCCCTCGCGGAAATGTTCGAGATAGAGTTCTTCTTCGCGGCTGACCAGGATCAACAGCCCGACATCGACCCGCTCGGCCGCGCTCAGCTCCGGTTCGGCGGCGATCAGGCGGTCGATCTCGGCCAACCGCTCGTCATAGGTGCGCGCGGTCCGCGCGGCGACCTCGGGGTCGATCCGGTAGTCGCGCGCCAGGGTTTCGACGTTTTCGCGCAGGTTGGTCAAGACCAGGGCGAGTGCGCGCCGGCGCAGGGTCCGTTCGACCCGGGGCAACGCGTCGAGCCCGAGCAGGTGGATCAACGGCCGCAGCGTGGTGCCGTTGACGAACAGGGTGAACAAGACGAACCCGGTTGCCAACACCGCGACGAAGCGCTGGATCTCGGGCGGAACGTCGAGGTTTTCGGTCACCGAGAACGCGAGCGCGAGCGACACCGCGCCGCGCAGGCCGCCCCACAAGATCACCGTTTTGTAGGCGTGGCTGACCCGTTGACCGAGCCCGACCGCGGTCAGCAGCGGCAGCATGCCGAACAGGACCAGCGCGCGCGCACCGAGCGCGGCCGCGATCACGACCGCGAGCAGCCCGATTTCCGCCGGCCGGACCTGGTTGAGGATCGGCGGCACCATCATGCCGGCGATCACGAACACGAGCGAGGTTGCCCAAAACCCGAGCTGGCGCCACACCTGCTCAAGCGAGGTCCAGGTCTCCGGCGAGATCCGGGTCCGCCCGACCGAGGCGACCACCAGCGCGGTCGCGACCACCGCGACCACGCCCGAGGCACCCAGATAATGCTCGGCCGCGATGTAGGACAGGTAGGCGAACGCCACCGTCAGCGTGATCTCCGACAGGGGCAGATTGCGCATCGGGGTGACCAGCAGACAGAGCAATCGGCCGGCGAGGAAACCGGTGAGCCCGCCGCCGGCCAGGTTCCAGACGAACGCGACCAGCCCGGCGAGCGGGCCGTGGGCGGCGTGGCCGCCGGTGACGATCTCGAGCGCAAGGCTGAACAGGACGATCGCGGCGGCATCGTTCAGAAGGCTCTCGCCCTCGACCAGCATCGACAGGCGTCGGGGCGCGCCGATGTCGCGGAAAATGCCGATCACCGCCGCGGGGTCGGTGGTCGCGACGATCGCGCTCAACAACACGCAGCCGACCAGGCCGATCGGGCTGGTTTGCCACAGGGCGACCCCGACCAGGATCGTGCTGAACAACACCGCGACCACCGCGAGCAACAAGATCGGCGCAAGATCGTCGATCAGGCGCTGCACCTCGATCGCAAGCGCGGTTTCGAACAAGAGCACCGGCAGAAAAATCAGCAAGAACGCCTCGGCCGACAGGTCGAGCCGGCGGAGCGCCATCAGGAAATCGGCGAGCGGTCCAAGATCCCCGACCCCGGCGAACAGCCGGCCCGCCACCCCGAGCAGGAGCCCGAATGCGGCGAGGAACACCGAGAACGGCAGGTTGAGCCGGCTTGCCGCCGCCGGCAGCAGGCTGACCAGGGCCAGCAACCCGGCCATGCCGAAGAGGACGTCGAACACGGATGGCATCGGGGACCGGGATCATCGGGGCGGCCCGTCAATGCTAGCCCGCGCCACCCCCGGGCGGCAAGCCGGCCAAGCGCGGAGACGGGTTTTGGGGGGCTGGCGCCCCCCAAAGGTCAGGGGGCAGCGCCCCCGACCCGGCCGTCAGGCCGCATCCGGCCTCGCCGCCCGCTCAGCAGATCGGCACCACCGCGCACAAGACGCTGGGGCTGCCGACCGCAAGCACCTCAAACAGCCACGGCAGCGCCGGCGCGATCACCGCGATCGCCAGCGCGCCGCCGACGATCGTCGCGGTGACCGCGACACGCGGATCCATACCCGGCGTCGCCTCGGCGACGTTGGCATCGTCCGCGCCGATCTCGGGTGCCGGCGGAACGGACTGCGCCGCGGCGGTCGGGGGCCACGCCAACGCAGCGGCAACCAACAGCGCCGACAGCCAAACGATCATCGGTGCCGGCAGCGGAACAGGGCAGGCGGTGGCGGACCAGACCGGTCGGTGTCTCATGACGTCCCCTCAAACAGTCGGCAACAGTCGGCGGCCCGTGGTCGGGCAGTGACCACGGCCGCGCGCCCTTGGATGTGGCGCGCCGCACCAACCGCTGCAACCAAAGGCGGCGGCAGCGGTGCGCGGTTTGGTCTCGGCGAAATTTACCGATTGGTTCCGTAAAATCTGCGTAACATTTCGCCATCTCTCGGCGGCACCGCTCCGATTTTGAATTATTCCTGTCAGGCGATTGAACCGCCTCTCGAAATCGCTTACATTACCGACAGCGGCCCCGGTCGGTCGTCAAGTTATCAACCGTGCGAGATTCTGGATGTTTGACCGCCCCCAGCGTAATGCGTTCCGCGCGCCCGACATTACCCATCGTAATGTCGTTGCCACCGTCAAATGGTTCAACCCGTCGAAAGGATTTGGTTTCGTTACGCCGGACGATGGTTCTGCGGACGCGTTCCTTCATGGAACCGTTCTCCAATTTACCGGTCACGCCACCCTTCCTGAGGGGGCGACGATCGAATGTGACCTGGCACGCGGTCCCAAGGGACCGCAGGTCGCGGTGATTCATTCGGTTGATACCTCGACCGCGGCGCCGCCTCGGCCGTCCCGCCGTCCAGGCCCCGGCGCGGGGCCGGGCGGTCCGGCCAGCTCGTCCTATGCCGGTGGCGAGGTGGTCGAAGGCAAGGTCAAGTGGTTCAACGTGACGCGAGGCTTTGGGTTCGTGGCGCCGCAAGGTGGCGGTCAGGACATTTTCGTTCACAGTCGGGCGCTGCAACGTTCCGGCCTGGACGGCATCGCCGATGGTGAACAGGTTCGAGTGACCGTCCGGCAGGGAATGAAAGGTCCGGAAGCAGAGCGGATTGAGATACTTTCCTCGGTCGCGTGATAACTGACGGGGCGGGCGGGGTCGCCGTGCGGTGACTTTGCCCGGGCGCGGGTCGGCCGATCAGCCGACCCGCGACGCGGTCGGCGACGGCGGCAGACCGATCACTTGGTTTCACAATCACCTTAAAATCGTTAAAGACTTGCGGTGGCGCGGCCATGGCCGGCGCCTTCAGGGGTGGATCGCGTTCTTTAAGAGCGTTTCCAGGCTTTCAATTTTCTGTGAGCAGGTCGGGGGCATCGGAGACGGAGTGGGCCAGAGTGGGCCGGGGTCGGATCGGCTCACCGACCCGTGGCGCGCAGCAAGGCCGACAGGCGCGCGCGGGTGACCCTGTCGGCGGTCCCGGTGACGCGCTCGGGCACGAAATGGCGCTGGAACGCGGTCACCACGGCGGTGACCGACGGCATTCCTGCAGACCGGACACCGTATCCGTAGCGCGCCAGCAGGGCGACCACGTCACCGCCCGCAGACTCGGCCTCGCGCACGGCCCAGGCGTCGTCGTCGGGCGTCGGGACGGGCCACAGGCCGATCCCGGCGGCTGCCAGCCGCCGCCAATCGAACAGCTCGCCCGGGTCTTGTTTGCGCGCGGGCGCGACGTCGGAATGGGCCAGCACGCCGTCGGCGCCGATCGGATGGCGGGCGAGGATGTCCCGGGCGAGCGCGATCAGCGCGGCCATCTGCGGTTCGGCGAACGGTCGATAGCCCCACGCGTGTCCGGGGTTGACCAACTCGATCCCGATCGATCGCGAATTGACGTCGGTGTCGGCGCGCCACAGCCCGGCGCCGGCGTGCCAGGCGCGTGCGTCCTCGCCGACATGCCGGTAGACCGTGCCGTCCTCGTCGATCGTGTAGTGGGCGCTGACCCCGGACGCCGGGTCGGTCAGCCGGTCGAGCGCCGCGGCCGCGCTCGGCATGCCGGTGTAGTGGAGGAGCAGGATATCGACGGTCGGTCGGGACCGGCCGGCCGGTGCGCGCCGCACGCCGAAGTTGGGAGAGGGGAGCGGCACCAGCGGCGGCACCCCCGGCGGAGTGGGCGGCACCGCCGCATGGTCCGCAAGCATCACGCGGGTCAGCCGTGAGGCGTCGTCAAGGTTACGGTCGACCGGGTCGGCTGGGCGACCGGCGCCGTCGAGCCGACCAGCACCGAGTCATAGAACCAGGAAAAGCCATAGGCGGCCGCGGCCCCGACTGCGGCGATGCCGCAGCCGAACAGGGTGTTGCCAAGGATCACGCTGCCGACCGGCACCGTGGTCGGCGCACCGGCGAGCGCCGGGTACAAGACCAACAGCGAGGTCACCCCGAGCACCGCACCGCCGAACACGCAGGCCGAGCCGGTCTGGCGGACCAAGTCGCCGTGGCTCGAGGTCTGCTGGGCCGGCTGGGCGAGCGTCGGCGTCGCGAACAGCACGGTTCCGGCGATCAAGACCATCACCGCAAACAGGATTCTCATCGGTCACTCCATACTTCAAGGTCACGCCATCAGCCGACGCGGCGATCGTCGGTGGTCGCACCAGCGCTCACAACAGCGACGGCGCCGGCCGCGGATCGGTTGACCGGATATCGATCGCCTCCCAGTCGGGCGACGGACGATCGGGCGGCGGGGACGCGCGCGGACGGGGCGGCGGGCGGCGCTGCCCCGACCGCCTGGTCAAAAAATCAGGTCGAAAATCCCGGCCCAGATCGACCCGACGGCAAAGCCGGCGGCGCCGAAGCCGCAGCCGATCACGGCGTTGTTGAGCAGGATCGAATAGCCCGACAGCACCGGCGCACCGGTGATCAGCTGGCGGGTCAGGCCGAGATAAGTGCTGCCGCCGAGCACGGTGCCGCCGATCAGGCAGCCGCGGCCGGCCTCGCGCAGGATGCTCGCCTCGGCCGCCGGCGGGGTCGCTACGGCGCTCGCCAGCACCACCACCAGGACCATTAGAAGCTTTTTCATCGTCGGTCTCCCAGACGTCGCGGACAGATGAAACCATGCATCAAAGCAAAAACTCAGCCGGCACCGCGTCGCGATGCCGTCGGCGCACCCTTGCCCGCAGTCTTGATCCGGCCGAGCCTGGGCGCGCCCCGCGCCCCGCCGCCGCCGAATGTCACCGCGTCCGGGCCGGGCAGTACGATGACAGCGACTCCGGCGATGGTCAAGAGACCGCCAAAGACAAAATTCATGGTCAGTACGTCACCCAGAATGAATACGCCGGCCGCGACCCCGAACACCGGTACCGTCAACAGGAACGGCATGGTCTGATTGACCGGATAGTAAGCGACCAATCGATTCCATATGCTGTGTCCAAGGATCGACACCAAGACCACGATATAGCCGAGCGCTGCCCAATCGGCCCAGGCGGCGGCCGCCAGCGCCGCCGCCTGGCCCTGTTCCAAGACCAGGCTCAAGCCGATCAATTGCGGGGTCGCGAACAGCGCGACCCAGCCGCTCAAGGTCAAAGGACTGATCGGCCCGATCGCTTTGACTTGGAGCGGCGTCGCGGCGAACGCCAGGCTCGCGCCGATCACCAGCATCAGCGCGCCATAGGCGCCCTCGAGCCGCGGCTCACCTGCAATGATCGCAACACCGGCAATCGCCGCAATCATCGCGATCACCCTCCGGACGCCGAGCCGCTCGCGATAGACGATCGCCGCCAGCACCGCCGAGAACGGCACCTGGAGTTGGATCGCGATTACCGCGGTCGCAGCATCGAGCCCGTCGAGCCCGACGAACATCATCGGGAAATGCACGCCGCCCATCAGCACCGACAGTCCGAAGATGCGCCAAAGCCGACCGCGCGGTACCCGGACCAAGGGCACCAGCACCACGGCAACCGCGAAAAAGCGCAGCGCCAACAGGAACAACGGCGGAAAGGCGGCGAGCGCCAGCTTGGACGCGACGAAGTTCGACCCGAACACCGCCATCACCGCGACCGCGAGCGCGGTGTCGCGCGGGCTCACGGCGTCGGGGCCCCGGCCAGCGCCTCGCGCAGGCTCTCGAGCTCGAGCCAGCGCTCCTCGGCCGCGGCCAGGCTGGCGCGGCGCGCGGCGAGCGCCTCGGTCGCGGCGGCGAACCGGTCGGGCGCGCGGCCGTACAGCGTCGGGTCGGCGAGCTCGGCCTCGAGCGCCCGGACCTCGGCGGTCAACGCCTCGATCTTGGCCGGCAGGCGGTCGAGCTCGCGCTGCTGCTGATAGCCGAGCTTGCGGGCGGCCGTCTTGGGGGCCGGCGTGGGCGGTGCGGCCGGCGCAGCCGCGGACAGGGGCCCGCCGTCTCCGCCGCCGCCCGCGCCGCCGCCGCCGCCAAGGGTCGGGTCGCGCGCGGCCAGGTCCGGGGCACCTTGGCGCACCGCGTCGCTGTAGCCGCCGGCATACTCGACCGCGCGGCCGTCGCCGGCGAGCACGATCGTCGAGGTGACCAAACGGTCGAGGAAGTCGCGGTCGTGGCTGACCAGGATCAAGGCGCCGTCATAGTCGGCGAGCACGTCCTCGAGCAGATCAAGGGTTTCGATGTCGAGGTCGTTGGTCGGCTCGTCCATCACCAACAGGTTGGACGGGGTCGCGAACAGCCGGGCGAGCAGGAGCCGGTTGCGCTCGCCGCCGGACAGGCTGTGGACCGGGCTCAACAGCCGGTCGCCCTCGAACAGGAAGTCGCGCAAATAGCTTGCAACATGGCGCGACCGGCCGCCGACCGAGACCTGGTCGCCGCCGGCCGGGCACAAGACCTCGCGCAAGGTCGCGTCCGGGTCGAGGCTGGCACGATGCTGGTCGAAGTAGGCGATCCGAACGGTCTCGCCGATCCGGACCGCACCGCCGCCGCCGGCGGGCACCGGGTCGGGGGCGAGCGCGCCGGTCAACAGGCGCACCAGGGTGGTCTTGCCGGTGCCATTGGCGCCGACCAGGCCGACCCGGTCGCCGCGCAGGATCCGGGTCGAGAAGTCGCGCACCAGGGTGCGCCGGCCGCGGCTGGTCTCGAAGGTCTTGGAGATGCGGTCGGCCTCGATCACCAGCTTGCCGCCGGCGTCGGCCTGGGCGATCGCAAAGCTGACCTGGCCGGGCGCGGTGATCCGGGTCTTTTTGGCTTCGCGCAGCGCGGCGAGCGCGCGCACCCGGCCCATGTTGCGCGTGCGCCGCGCGCTCAAGCCCTCGCGCAGCCACAGAAGCTCGCTGTCGATCTTGCGCGCGAGCCGGTGCGCCTCGGCCTCTTCGGCGGCGAACGCCGCGGTCTGCCAGGCGTCGAACTCGGCGAACGGCCCGCCGCTGTCGCGCAGCCGCCCGCGGTCGAGCCACACGGTCCGGTGGCCGAGCGCGTGCAGGAACGCGCGGTCGTGGCTGATCACCACGAGGCCGCCGCGAAAGCCCCCAAGCTCGCGTTCCAGCCAGGCGATCGTCGGCAAATCGAGATGGTTGGTCGGCTCGTCGAGCAACAGAACGTCGGGGTCGCCGACCAGGGTGCGGGCGAGCGCGACCCGGCGCTGGCGGCCGCCCGACAGCTCGGCCGGCGGCCGGTCGGCATCGAGCCCGAGCCGGCCGGCGACCGCCTCGACGCGCCAGGTCTGGTCGCGCTCGTCGGCCGGCAGCCCGTCGGCGATCGCGTCGGCGACCCGGGCATATCGGCTGAAATCGGGTGCCTGGGCGAGCAGGCCGACCCGCACCCCCGGCCGCGCGATCCGGCGGCCGCCGTCCGGCTCGATCGTGCCGGCGAGCACGCCGGGCAAGGGGGTCTTGCCGCACCCGTTGCGACCGGCCAGGCACAGCTT
>JANQHG010000111.1 GCA_028277115.1 Azospirillaceae bacterium | reverse complement strand
AGGCGATGCGCCAGGCGGGCGCGCCCGTGATCGCCTCCAGGTGCCGTTCGGCCGCCGCAATCTCCGCCGGGTCGCTACCGACCACATGGTCGAGCACGTGGCGCTCCGCGCCGGTGACCGCGTCGCGCATCCGCGCCGCCGTGGCGACGGTCGCCGCATCGCCCGCCGCGGCAGCGCGGTCGATCACGCCCGCCAGTGCCGTCGCAAGCTCGCCCGCCAGCGCCTCGAGCGCCGCAACCTCCCGGCCCAGGCCGGCGCGCAACGCCCGGAGCTCGGTGAAGGCCGTGCGAAAATCACCGGCCAAGCTCTCGGCCGCCGCCAAACGGTCCCGGTGACCGGCCGACGCCGCCGCCGCGCGGGCGTCGCCGAGCCGCTGCGCGATCCGGTCGATCGCCACCAACGCCGGCGCCGCCCGGTCCGGGTCGGTGCCGTGGAGATAGGTCAACACCTCGACCCGGGTACCGAGCAGATCGCCTTGGATGATCGAATAATTGTTCGATTCGCGTGCCAAGTTTCGGTATATGTGGAACGAATCTGTTGCATCCAGAAGAAACAGCAACAATGTCACCGCCAATCCAACCAACAGTGTGAGAATGCTACCGCTCAAGAGGAAGACTTTCGACGCGACCTTGCGATTGTCGAATGCGCGCATTTTACTCAAAACCCTACTGAAGGTAAGCCCATCAGGGCACGATTGGCATCTTAATGGTCATACACCACCGCGCGGTCACACACCACCGCGCCGACCATGACCGGTGGTCCGGCGCCGCCGTCGCGCCAAGTCGCTGTTTTTTTCATCCGGAACACCACCGTCGCCCGGCGGGGGAACCAATCACCCGACGGCGTCAGCCGCCGGTGTCGAGCAGTCGGCGGGCCTCGGCCTCAGTCTCGAACAGATATGGCGGCATGTCGCGGTCGGCGAGCCGGGCGCCCAGCTTCATGCGCAGGAACGCGCTTGTGGTGTAACGCGACACCCGGGTGTAATAGGTCGCAACCATGTCGCGAACCATATCGGCGTAACAGTCAGCAACATCGTCGTCGAGCCGGAAGCTGTCGTAGTTGACCACCGTCTGGACCTTGCGACCGATCGCTTGGCATCGCGCCTCAACCGCGATGCGGATGTCCGCGACGTCCTGGCCGTTTCGGACGTGTAGTCCTTCGAAATTGAGGAACAAAAGGTTGCGGGTCGGGTCATAGGCGATCCGATTGTCGAGCTTGAGCCTGAGCATGTCGTCGCGCAGTCCGAGCGCCGCGGGCCGAAACAACCGGGCGTCCATCGGCTTCGGCTCGCGGATCACCGGGCGAAACGCCATGTGAGACAGGATGTCGCGCTCCAGATCGACGCCCGGCGCGATCTCGATCAGCTCGACCCCTTGCGCGTCGAGCCGGAACACGCAGCGCTCGGTGACATAGAGCACCGGCCGGCGGCGCGCAGCGGCGTAGGCGCCTGAAAATGTGATATGTTCCACCCGCTCAACGAATTTGTGAGCACGGCCTTCACGCACGATTGAGAGCGTCCCGTCTCCGGTCACGATCTCGAGCCCATTGGCGGTGAAGGTGCCGACGAACACCATCTTCCGCGCCGACTGCGAAATGTTGATGAAGCCGCCGGCACCGGCCAGCTTCGGCCCGAATCGGCTGACGTTGACGTTGCCGGCGCGATCGGCCTCGGCCATGCCGAGGCAGGCGAGGTCGAGGCCGCCGCCGTCATAGAAATCGAACTGCTGGTTCTGCGCGATCAGGCATTCGGTGTTGGTGCTGGCACCGAAGTTGAGCCCGCTCGCCGGCACGCCGCCGATCACCCCCGGCTCGGCCGTCAGGGTCAGATACGGCAGGATGTTCTCCTCGGCCGCGACCGCGGCGACGCCCTCGGGCATGCCGATGCCGAGGTTGATCACGGCATTGGCCGGCAGCTCCATCGCGGCACGGCGCGCGATGATCTTGCGCGCGTCGAGCGCCATCGGCGCCAAGGTGTCGAGCGGCACCCGGATCTCGTGGGCGAACGCCGGGCTGTACGGGGTGGCATAGGTCTGGGGGTGGTTTTCCGGCTTTGCCACCACGACGCAATCGACCAGGATGCCGGGAACCACGACCTCGCGCGCCGGGATCGAGCCGGCCTGGGCCAGCCGTTCGACCTGGGCGATCACGATGCCGCCCGAATTGCGCACGGCGGTCGCCATCGCAAGGCCGTCGAGGATCAGGGCCTCGCGCTCCATCGACAGGTTGCCGGACGGCTCGGCGGTGGTCGCGCGCAGGAACGCGACGTTGAGCGGGAACGCCTTGAAGAACAGCCAGTCCTGGTCGTCGATCTCGATCAGCCGGACCAGATCTTCGGTGGCGCGGGCGTTGATCCGGCCGCCGTCCTGGCGCGGATCGACGAAGGTCTCGAGCCCGATCTTGGTGATCACCCCGGGCTTGCCGGCGGCGATGTCGCGGTAGAGGTGCGAGATCACGCCCTGGGGCAGGTTGTAGGCCTCGATCCGGTTGTCGAGCGCGAGCTTGGCGACCTCGGGGATCAGCCCCCAGTGGCCGCCGACCACCCGTTTCAACAAGCCGTCGGCGGCCAGGCGGTTGAGCCCGCGGGTCTTGCCGTCGCCCTGGCCGGCAGCGAACAAAAGGGTGAGATCGCGCGGCGCCCCGGTGTCGGCGAACCGTTGGGCCAACGCCGCCAGCAGCTCGTCCGGGGTGCCGCTGCCGACGAAGCCGGCCGTGCACAGGGCGTCGCCCGACCGGATCACCGCCACCGCCTCGTCGGCGCTCACCACCTTGTTCTTCATCACCCCCGGCCCCTTTTGCCCCGTTGAACGCGCGCGTCCGCGCACCATACCCGATCGGGCCGGCGGCGACGACCGGCCAGGTTGCACCGTTCAAGTCACAGCGATCCGACCAAGGTCCCCAACAGGTCTCGCGCCGCGGTGGTGCCGGTGTGTTCTCATGGTCGCAAAGCAAAGCGAGTCGGCCACGGCGCCGTCGTCAGATGGGTCAAATCGTCCAGAATGGTTCCATTTATCGGTCAAAGATGCTATCAGGACAATCATCGGTACAGGCTCGGACCGACCTTTTCCGGTCGGGGCCTGCGGCCGACCAACGCCGGACGCGCCCAAACATCACCGGACCGTTGCCAAGAGACTTTGATCGTTCCGAATATCCCCCGGCGTGGCGAAATTGAGACACAATACAGTTGACACCAAGAGTTGACACCATGTTTTTTGAATCCAGGATGCTCACGCCATAGGCGACCGCCGCCCAACCGGCCGTCACCCAGGTCTCGGTCGGCGTCGGTGAATTGAGCTGCATCAAATCGGCGAACATTGGCCGTCAATTGCTCGAACCGGCCGGCCTGCTTTGTTACGCTGATTGGGTGGAGCCGTGGGTAAAGTGTCATTCGGCGCATGATCTGCTCGCAAACGTTTTAAGGGCTGGACGGGTCTGCCCTCCGGGCCCCGGCGGTGACCGGGCGACGGAGCCGATGGCCAACCACGGACGGGGGTCCCTTACGCCCGCGCGGCGGCGCCGGCCTCGGGGGCGACCGACGGTGTCAACGCCCAGCGGGGAGAGGTCTCATGCGCAAGCCCACCACATCCTCCGATCGGTGCGCCGGACACGGTGCGGTTGTGAAAACTCTTGCGGGTGCGCTCGCCCTCGCGGCCGTGGTCGCGGCGTCGCCGGCGGCGGCCGACGATGCCCGCGCGGTCCCGGCCGCGCCCGGCGTCGCGGCGTTCGGGGCGGCCCGGCCCGGGCCGACCGTCGCGCTGCCCCAGACGCGGCGGCTGGCGGTGGCGGTGCGACCGCCCGCGGCGCCGGGTGCGGTCGCGGGCGATCCGGACATCGCCGCCTGGCGGGTCGAACCCCGGTCGGGGGCCGGCCTGTTGATCGCGATCATGGCGATGCTCGGGTCGTGCGACTACCGGTGCGAGCTGTTCGGCCCCTGACCGGCGGCGCGCCCGATCCGGTGCACCGGATCGGGTGACCGCCGCCGCTCCGTTCGGATGATCCGGTGCCGGGGCATCTCGACCCTGGTGCACCTCGGCTGTGATGCTACATGTCAGGGCCGATAGGTGTTTTCTCGGACGATCCCGACGGAGAAAGGGGACCCGATGTCCAGGCCCGCGATCATCGCGGTCGCGATCACCGGATCGCAGCCGACCAAGGCCGACAACCCGGCGGTGCCGATCTCGCCCGCCGAACAGATCTCATCGACCCACGAGGCGTTCGAGGCCGGCGCGTCCTTGGTCCACATCCACGTCCGCGACCGCGACGGCCGGGTGTCGTCCGACCCGGCGCTGTTCGCCGAGGTCCAAGACGGGGTGCGCCGCCACTGTCCCGGCATGATCATCCAGTTTTCGACCGGCGCGCGCGGCCGCAGCCACGCCGAGCGCGGCAGCGCGCTGTCGCTCGGCCCCGACATGGCGTCGCTCGCGACCGGGTCGGTCAATTTCGCGACCCACATCTATGAGAACGAGCCGGCGTTGATCGACGAATTGGCGCGGCAGATGCTGGCGCACCAGGTCAAGCCGGAGATCGAGGTGTTCGATCTCGCGATGCTGTACAACGCCGAGGCGTTGGTGCGGCGCGGTCTGTTGACCCGGCCGCTTCATGTTCAGTTCGTGCTCGGGATCCCGGGGGCGCTGCCGGCGCGCCGACGGGTGCTCGAGTTCTGCGTCGCCGAGCTCGCCGACCTGATGCCCGACGCGACCTGGACTGCGGCCGGGATCGGGCGGGCGCAGGTGACGGTCAGCCAGTGGGCGCTCGAGCTCGGCGGGCATCTGCGCACCGGGCTTGAAGACAATGTTCGGATCGATCGCGATCGGTTGGCTGCCAGCAATGCCGAGTTGGTCGAGCGGACCGCGGCGCTGTGTGCGGCGCATGATGCTCATCCGGCGACGCCTGAGGTGGCGCGGCGGATTCTGTCGTTGCCGGCACCGCCGGATTTTGGGGGCTGAAGCCCCCAGGTCAGGGGGTTTCACCCCCCGACCAGGGGTTGCCCCCTGGACCCCATTTATAAGTGGGGGTCAAGGGGGGAAACCCCCTTGCGGGGGTGTCGGGGGCAGCGCCCCTGACAACGGCCGTCAGGCCGCATTCGGCGCCGATCACACCCGCGGCTGCTCCCGGGTCGCGCAATGGATACCGCCCCCGAGCGCGCCGAGCACATCGGTGTCGAGCATCATGACCTCGCGCCCCGGAAACAGCCGCGCCAACACGCGCACCGCCACGGCATCGGCCTCGGGATCACCGAGCGTCGACGCAAGCACACCGCCGTTAAAGACATAGAAATTCGCATATGACGACGGACTGTCGCTGGCCGGCTCAGGCACCACCACCAACTCGAGCCGGCGCCCCCGCGCATCGGTCGCGTCCTGCAACACCCGATAGGTCTCGATCGCCGACGCCGACCACGGGTCGCCCGGCCGGACCCGGTCCGGCAGCTGGATCATCACCACCCCGGGCGCGACGAACCGGGCAAGCCCATCGATGTGGTCGTCGGTGATGTCGCGCCCGGCAACGCCGGGCGCCCAGATCATGGCCTCGGCCCCAAGCGCCGCACAGAGGCGTGCCGTGATCTCCGCGCGGTCGAGCCGGTTGCGGTTGGGATTGACCCAGCTGCTCTCGTGCGCCAAGAGGGTGCCGTCGCCGTCGGCCTCGACCCCGCCGCCCTCGCCGACCACGCCGCTGTCGATCAGCGGCAGACCCATCGCCTCCGCGACTCGGGCGGCAACCCGGGCATCGGCCGGATTGGGCATCCGGTTGCCCCAGCCGTTGAAGTTGAGATCGACCACCGCGAGCGCCCCGGCCGCGGACCGGACGAACAGGGGCCCGCTGTCGCGCGCCCACAGATCGTCGGTCGGGATCGGCCAAATCTCGACCGCGTCGCTCAGCAGGCGCTGCGCCGCGGCGCGGTGCGCCGGTGCCATCAGCATCACCACCGGCTCGAACAGGACGATCGCGTTGGCGATCTCGGCGATCAACCGCTGGGTGGCGTCGAGCTCGCGGCGTCGCGGGTAAGTCTCGCGGCTGACCGGCCATTGCATGAAGGTCCGTTCATGCGGCTCGGCCTCGCCGGGCAACCAAAAGCCCCCGGATGATGCCATCGCGCGCGCCCGCACGGGGCCCGGTGCGGTCAGACGGCCGGCCGCGACCCCGGCGGCCAAGGAGCCGAGAAAGGTTCTGCGCTGCATCGGCGCCTCTCGGACGAGATCGCGCCGCGCCCACCCCGGGCGCGCCGTCGCCCGAAAGGCTAGCCGTTCGGGGACGGGCCGGCAAATCCCTCGGGCTCGCCGTGTCAGACCAAATCCGCTCGATCGCCGCCGCGCTTGCGCGCGACGAGGCGCGGGGCCGCGGTCGCGGCCTGACACCAAGTCCGGAAGTGGACGTCCGGATCAGGTCTCAGCGCGCCTGCTCGGCGGCGAACGCATCGCGGGCCGACGCTGCGGCCCCGGCCGGGAACCAGCCGCGGGTCGCGTTGGCGATCCGGACCAGCGACAGCATCACCGGCACCTCGACCAACACCCCGACCACGGTCGCGAGCGCCGCGCCCGAATTGAGCCCGAACAGGCTGATCGCGACCGCGACCGCGAGCTCGAAGAAGTTCGAGGTGCCGATCAACGCGCACGGGGCCGCGACCGGGAACGGCACCCGCCACAGCCACGCCCAGCCATAGGCGATCGCAAAAATGCCGTAGGCCTGGAGCAGGAGCGGCACCGCGATCATCGCGATCACCAACGGCCGCTCCAATAGCACGCCGCCCTGAAAGCCGAACAGCAAGACCACGGTGGCGAGCAGGCCGAGCACCGACCACGGCTTGAGCCGCGCGATCAACCGGGCGACCGCGGCGTCGCCGCCGCGGCGCGCCAGGTGGTGCCGGGTCGCCGCCCCGGCCGCGAGCGGCACCGCGACATACAGCGCGACCGACAGGAACAAGGTGTCCCAAGGCACCGCGATCGCGGTGACGCCGAGCAAGACGGCGACGATCGGGGCGAACGCCACCACCATCACCAGGTCGTTCACCGAGACCTGGACCAACGTATAGGTCGCGTCGCCGCGGGTCAGCTGGCTCCACACGAACACCATCGCGGTGCACGGCGCAGCCCCCAACAGAATGAGACCGGCGACGTACTGCCGGGCGTCCACGGGGTCGAGGAACGGGGCGAACACGACCTCGAAGAACAGGACCGCGAGCGCGGCCATGGTGAACGGCTTGATCAGCCAGTTGACCGTCAAGGTGATCACCAGCCCCTTCGGCCGGTCGCCGATCCGGCCGAGGCTGGCGAAATCGACCGCGACCATCATCGGGTAGATCATCACCCAAATCAGCACCGCGACCACCAGGTTGACCCGGGCGTAAGACAGCTCGGCGAGCGCCGCGAACAGCCCCGGCACCAACGCCCCCAGGCCGACCCCGGCAGCAATGCCGAGTGCGACCCACAGGCTCAAGAACCGCTCGAAGACGCCGAGCGGCGCGGCGTCGGCGCGGGGCGAGCAATCGACCGTGTCGGACATGGTCAAAGGTCCTATGCAGATGTCGGGGCGCGGGCCGGGCCGGCGTTTCGTTCAGGCGGGTTCGACCAGCGGATCCGCCGCCGCCAATTGGCCGATCCGCTCGAGCCGCCGGGTCAGGCTGAGGCGATCGAGCCCCTCGAACCGCAGGCTCGAGAACACCTTGATCCGCCCTTCGATCTCGAAATAGATCCGCTTGAACAGCTGAAGCCGTTTGTCGGCCGGCCCGTCGAATGCGGCGGGGTCTTGGTGGCCCCAGTGTGCGGTCATCGGCTGGCCCGGCCACACCGGGCAGACCTCGTCGGCCGAGCGGTCGCACAGCGTGAACACGAAGTCGAGCGGCGGGCTGTCCGGCCGCGCGAACTCGACCCAATCCTTGCTGCGCAGGTGATCGGTGCGGTAGTTGAGCGACGCCAACAGCGCGAGCGCGGTCGGGTCGACCGCGCCTTTCGGCATGCTGCCGGCGCTGAAGGCGCGAAAGCGCCCGGCACCGAACCGGGTGAGCGCGCACTCCGCCATGATGCTGCGCGCCGAATTGCCGCTGCACACGAACAACACCGTGTACGGGGGCCGCTCGCTGTCTGCCATCACCCGCGCTCCGTCTCCATTCGCGATCAACGGGTCGGCGATCGCGCACGCCGGCGCAAGACGCGCCAGATCGCCGCAAATCTCCGGCCTTCCCCGACAGCAGTCCCGGACCAGGAAGCCAACCAGGCGACGCATGCCATCGACGTCGGCGGCATAGATCACCTGGCGCTGTCGCCGCCACGACCGCACCAACCCGGCCCGCTCCAACTGGGCGAGATGGAACGACAAGGTAGACGGCGCGACCGCGACCCGGGTCGCGATCTCCCCCGCCGGCACCCCGTTCGGCGCGACCTCGATCAACAGACGCACCACGCCGAGCCGGGTCGTCTGAGCCAGGGCCGCGAACGCCCCGACCGCCTGTTCCAATTCCATATTTCGACGAATATCGAAATATTATGGCGGTGTCAAGACGGTTCGCGCGCCCCCTTCGGACGCGAAGACCCTGCGCCGAAGACGTGTGCGGACGCGATCGGCGGGTGTGCCGACGACTCAGGCACTTGAACACACGCAAGAGCTCGAGCCCGGTCGTCGAGTTCGTCGAGGGCGTGCTCGCGCGGCCGCCGGCCGACCCGTGACCCGCGACGGTCGGATCACGCGGCCTCGATCACCTTCATCGCGACCAGATTGTCGATCAACTGGTGGCGCGCCGCCTCGGCGAGCGCCGGGAACGCCGCCGCGAACGCGCGATCGGTGAAACGGTCCCGGTCGACCACCCAGGCGACCGGCCGGTCGAGGCCGGCCGGGATCGGCGCCCCCTTGGTCTGGGTCCCGACGTACCAGGCGCCGTTGCGCTGGAACACCCGGATGCCGGCGGACCGGCGGCGGAAGCGCCGTTCGAGCGCATCGTCGGGCAGTCGCAGGTCGGTGCGCTGGTAATGGAACGCGGTCGTGAACCGGTCGAGTTGGTCGACCAAGGCCGGCTCGCGCGCGATCGCCGCCAGCCGATCGCCGAGCGCCGCCAGGTGGGCGGCGAACGCGTCGCGGTCGGCGCTTGGGTTCGGCATCGTGCGGCGGAACAGGGGGTCGAGCACCGCGCGCTCGAACACCGGGCCGAGGGCGTCGATCCCGATCACCGTGGTGGCGCCGAACGCGATGTGGAAGGTCGCCGCGCTGGTCGCGAGCGCGTCGTGGTACCAGCCGCGCGGGATGTAGAGCAGATCGCCGGGCCGCAGCGTCACCTCCTGGCTGAGCGGTCCCTTGTGCGCCTCGTGGAACGCGTGGCCGAGCGCATTGAACGCCGGGTGCGCGATCGGGTCTTCGAAATGCCGCCCATAGAGCCGCCAGGTCTTCTCCCCGGCCACGTGGACCGCGTAGACGTCGTGGGTGTCGAAATGGCTGCCGAAGCCCTGATGGGCCTGCCACGAGCAGTAGAGGTTGCCCTGGACCTTGGCGCCGAGCGCGCGCTCCAGACAACCGGCGACCGCCTTGATCCCGGGCGCCAGGCTGTCGATGTCGTTCAGCACCATCGACGCGCCGCGGCGCAGCCACATCCCGACCAGGTCGAGGTCGCACAGAAGATTGTCCCGGTTGTCGCGGTCCTTGCCCGGCCGGCAGTACTCGGCCGCCGAGAGCTTGCGGTTGTCGAGCACCAACTCGAGCGATTTTTGGGTCCAAAGACCGCTTTGGTTGACCAGGGCCGACAGGCCGTCCCAGTCGAGCACGCCGGCGAACTTGTCGGCGGCGCCGACGATATGGGCCGGCGCCCGGCCGTGAACTTCGGCGAAGAACGCCTGCTCGGACATCGGCGCCACCAGGTCGCCGAACGTTGCGATCGCCATCCCGCCTCCTCGCTCCGCCGCCGCGGCACGGGCCGTCCCGGCCTTTGGGGGCACGCAACACTACCCCAAGCCGGCACGCGCGGCGATCACCGTTGGTCGGCGCCCCGCGGTGCGGCGTGGATCGCCCGATCGACCACCGCCGCTTGTCGGTCTTGTCGGCGACCGGCCGAGTGTGGTGCAATCTTGATCAATCGTGCCGGGCGTCGACTTGACCTCCGGGCAATGTTCGGCTTATGTTCTCGGCGGTGATGCGGGCGTCGGCGGGGGTGTCTAGGGTGCGCGGGCTTCTGGTCGGTCTGGTCCTTTTGGTGTGTGCCTGTGGGACCGATGATCCAGCCGCGGTTGCGGCAGATCCGTTCAGCGGTTTGGCGCCGGTCGGCATCGGCGCCGAGAAGGTCGAACAAGCGCTGGAACGGTTTTATTTCGAATACAGCCTCGCGCGCAGCGGTCAGGGTTTGGCTTCGATCAGCGACCCCAACCTTCGGCTGTTCGCCGGCGTGTTCAACCAGGTTTTGGTCAAGCACGTCGATCCGGGCGACCCGACCAGTCTGGTCAACGACGCGGTGACCGGCCTGCGCGAAGCGATTCTCGACCAGGACGACAGCGCCGACGTGACCCTGGTCGAAGCCGCGCTCGACCGGATGCTGAGCGCGCTCGATCCCTACTCGGCCTATCTCAACCCGGAAGAGTTCCGCAACCTGCAGGCGCACACGACCGGCGAGTTCGGCGGGCTTGGGCTCGAGATCACGCTCGACCAGGAGACCGAGCTGGTGCGGGTGGTCACCCCGATCGACAGCACGCCGGCGGCGCGCGCCGGGGTCAAGGCGGGCGATCTGATCACCCACATCGACGGCACCTCGATCCGCGGCTGGAGCCTGTTGCGCTCGGTCGCCCGGATGCGCGGCGCACCGGGCACCTCGATCCGGCTGACGGTTCAGCGCGCCGGCACGCCGCGGCCGTTGTCGGTCCGGATTCGGCGCGCGATCATCAACATCGACCCGGTGCGCTTCCATCTCGACGACGCGTCGGCGGGCCCGGTCGGCTATATCCGGATCACCGCGTTCAACGAAAAGACGGTCGAGGAAATCGATCACGCGATCGACGAGTTCGACCGCGTTGCCGGCGCTGGGCTGCGCGGCTTGGTGCTGGATCTGCGCAACAACCCGGGCGGGTTGCTCGACCAGTCGGTCGGGGTTGCCGGGCGCTTCCTCGAGCCCGGGCTCAAGGTGGTGGCGGTGCGCGGTCGCGCCCCGGGCGACGGCCAAGCCTATTTCGCCGCCGGCGCCGATCGGGTTGCCGGGGTGCCGATGGTGGTGTTGATCAACAGCGGCTCGGCCTCGGCGTCGGAGATCGTCGCCGCGGCGCTCCAGGATCATCGGCGGGCGTTGCTGTTCGGCAGTCAGAGCTATGGCAAGGGTTCGGTGCAGACCGTGGCGCCGCTTGGTCACGGTGACGCCTTGCGTTTGACCACCGCGTACTACTACCGCCCGTCCGGCGGCCGGGTCGAGTGTTTTGGGGTTGCGCCCAATTTGGTCTTGGAGGCCGCCGCCCCGGACGGTCTGGCGGCCGAGCCGCGCGACGAGACCCCCGACTGCGGCGCTTCGGCGACCCCGCCGCCCGCGGTCAACCGCTTCGGTCCCGACTGGCTGTGTCCGGCCGAGGCCGCCTTGCTTGCCGCCCAGCGCGACGAAGAGGACGGCGTGTTGTCCTGCGCGCTGGAGGCTCTGCGCGGCACACTGGAAGCACGGCGGTAACCGGCCCAACGCGGCCGTGAGGCCGCACCGGCCCGCGCGGCCTCACGGCCGCGTTGGGATTAAGCCCCCGAATCCTCAAGCGGCGTCCCCCGCCAAAGGGGTCGGGCCAACAAACCTCCAATTTAACACAAATGCGACCGCCGCACCATTACCCATTTGGCGCCCATAGGACGACCAAGAAAAGGGGTGACTGAGACAGCGCAACGGCGTACACTCCGCGCGCATAAAAGAACAGGCCGCACCTGTGCCGGCGGTGCGGCCTGTCTCAAGTTTAGGGAGGAATCGCCACCAAGCGTCGGATAGGAGACATATCTCCCTTTCGACACCAATAAGTGTGACGATCGCTTTGCCGCATTGCAAGCCCAAAAAAGTTGGGCTTGCCGCTTTTTTGGGCCCGCAAGGCAGCTATGCCTTTGGTAGTGGCAGCTGCGTCACCATCACGCAGCAGCGTGCCGAAATCTTCGGCAAATCCTCCCGCCCCCCCCCCGACCGCCGCCGCAATCTCGGCACCGGCTCCCGATGCCGGCGCCGGTGGTGTGTTGGAAAATCCCCACAGTGTTGCCATTCCTCGCCAGGCGGGCCGCGCGTCGTTGACAGAGCAGACCGGGCGAAGCGATTGAACGACCACGCGCGGGACCGAGGGTCGGCGTCAATGCCGGCGGGTCGGGTTCGGCATGATCGAGGGGGGTCGCATGCCGATGCGGTCGCTGATGGTGGGTCTGCTCGGGGTCGGCGCCTTGGTGGCACCGGTCCCAGCCGGGGCCGAGGACGCGCCCGGCGCCGATGTGGTATCGCCGGCCGGCGGCCCCGGCGGCGCGGCCGCCGAGGGCACGCCGGCGCTGATCAACGCCGACGAGATCTCCTATGACGAGGCCGCGCGCGTGATCACCGCGACCGGCGCGGTCGAACTCGCCCACCAGGGCCGGGTGGTCTATGCCGACCAGATCAGTTACGACGAAGCCACCGACCTCGTCATCGCCCGGGGCAATGTCCGGCTGTTCCAGGGCACCGGCGACGTCGTGTCGGGCGACTACGCCGAGTTGACCGGCGATCTCAAGGACGCGTTCATCGACGAAGTCCGGGTGTTGATGTCCGACAGCGCGCGCCTTGCCGGTCGCGAGGCCGAGCGCACCGAGGGCCGTTACCTCAGGGTCAACCGCGGGGTTTATTCGCCGTGCCGCCTGTGCGCCGACGACCCCGACGCGCCGCCGCTTTGGCAGTTGCGCAGCGCGCGCTCGGTCCACGACAATCAAGAGCATGTGATCCGCCACCGCGACGTCACGCTGGAGATGTACGGGGTCCCGGTGTTCTACACCCCGTACTTCTCGCATCCCGACCCGACGGTCGACCGCCAGTCCGGTTTCCTGGCCCCGGTGTTCGGCAGCTCGTCCGACCTCGGCAGCTTCCTGCGCACCGCCTATTACATCGATATCACGCCCGAGACCGACGCCACGGTCTATCTGACCGCGTTCTCCGGCAGCATGCCGCTGTTCGGCGGCCAGGTCCGCCACCGCTTCGAGACCGGCGCGCTCGAGATCGAAGGCAGCGTCACCCAAAGCACGTTTATCCCGACCGCCGACCCGTCGGACCAAGGCAGCGAACAGGTGCGCGGCAATCTGTTCGCGACCGGCCGGTTCGACATCGACGACAACTGGCGCTGGGGCGGCGACCTCAACGTGCTCAGCGATTTTAATTTTCTGCGTGAATACTACGATTTCGACGACGAGAATTATCTACAAAGTCGCGGCTACGTCGAAGGGTTTTTTCTGCGCGACTATTTCCGGACCGAGGCGTTCCGTTTTGAGCCGTTGGTGCCGAACGCGCCGGAGGCGCCGACGATCTTCCCCAATCTCGAATACAGCCTGGTCGGCGAGCCGGCCGAGCTGCTCGGCGGCCGCTGGTCGCTCGACCTCGGCGCGCGCGGGGTGATGCGCGAGGACGGCGCCGATTCGACCCGGCTGACCATCGATCCGGGCTGGCGCGCCGAATGGATCACCGGCTTCGGTCTGGTCGCCACGGTCGATGCCCATGTTCGGGCGGACGTGTTCTCGTTCCGCGACTATGTCGCGCCGGACACCCCCGACGAGGCGCCGCGTTCCGCAATGGAGTACCGGGTGCTGCCCGAGGCGCAGATCGCGGTGCGGTACCCGTGGCACCGACCGGGCGGCTGGTTCGACACCGTGATCGAGCCCAAGGTCGCGTTGACCATGGCGCCCGACCTGTTCGACCAGACCCGCTTTCCAAACGAGGACAGCCTCGACATCGAGCTCAACGAGTCGCGGCTGTTTGCGCTCAACCGCTTTTCCGGCGCCGACCGCCAAGAGGGCGGCCAACGGGTTGCCTACGGGCTCGGGGTCAGCTTCTTTGCGCCGGGCGGCGAGCGGCTCAACCTGTTCGGCGGCCAGAGCTATCGGTTGAGCGACACCAGCCCGTTCTCCCCCGGGTCCGGGCTCGACAGCCGACGGTCGGACTGGGTCGGCTCGATCGAGCTGGTCCCGACCTCCTGGATGGACCTGTTCTACGGCTTCCGCCTCGACAACGAGACCCTGGAGCCGGAGCGTCACACCATCCGGTCGACGATCGGGGTACCGCTGTTCAGATTCGGGGTCGATTACAACTTCATTGAAAACCAGGTCGACCCAAACCAGACCGCGCGCGACGACCGCGAGTTCGCGACCGTGGCGGTGTCCTCGCAGCTGACTGAGGACTGGCGGGTCTGGGCAAGCCACGATCACACCTTCAATCCCGATGCCGGCCCGCGCAAAACCTCGCTCAACCTCACCTATCAGGACGAGTGTTTCACCTTCGAAGCCCGCGCATCGCGCGACTACACCTCGATTCCCGGGGTGTCCGACGGGGTTTCGGTGTTCTTCCGCCTGGTGTTCAAGAACCTTGGCGAGGTGACCTCGCCGTCCCTGTCCCCGGCCGGCAGCGGCTGACCTTGCGGTCGGTCCCAAAGGGGGGGGGGCTCGCCCGGTCGGCGCTTGCGCGCTACCTTACGTCGCAGGAGCCGCGCCGGCATGGACAGGCGCGCCAACCGGGGACCACGACCCATGCCGTCTTTTCACTTTCGTGCGCGCCCGATCCTGCCGATCGCAATCGGCGCGGTCGCCGTCGCCACTGCCGCAGGATTTTTGTCGATGTCACGCACCGCCAGTGCCGACGCCGGCGCCACCGCCCACGATTTCTCCTTCGTATCGATCGACGGGCGGCCGATGCCGCTCGACGCCTACGCCGGCAAGACTGTGCTGGTGGTCAACACGGCGTCGCGCTGCGGCTTCACCTCGCAATACGACGGCCTCCAGACGCTGTGGGAGACCTATCGCGACCGCGGCCTGGTGGTGATCGGGGTGCCGTCGAACGATTTCGGCAACCAGGAGCCGGGAACCGAGCAGCAGATCAAGGAATTCTGCGAGGTCAACTTCAGCATCGACTTCCCGATGACCGAAAAGACCAAGGTCTCGGGCGGCGATGCGCACCCGTTCTATCGGTGGCTGGTCGACCGCTTCGGGGTGGTCGCGGCACCTCGCTGGAATTTCTACAAGTATCTGATCGGCCCGGACGGCCGTGCGGTGACCTGGTACAGCGCGGCCACCGGACCCGGTGCCGCGTCGCTGCGCCGGGCGATCGAGGCGGCGTTGCCGGCCTCGTGAGGCGCGCGGGGCGGCGGCAGCGCCACGCGATCCCGGGTATCCCGTTGCCGGTCGAGCGCGAGCCCTTGCAAAGGCGGGGCGTTCCCGGTAGCCATTGCGGCCGTCGGCGCGATCCGGCGGCGGCCGCGGCTGGGGGACGGGACGGATCGGGGGCATGTCGATCGGGCTTTACGATTACGATCGCCGCTATCGGCGGCGGTTCTGGATCGGCTTTATCAAGTTCATCCTGTTCATCGCGCTCCTGTTGGCGGTCGGCCTGTTCGCCTATCAATTGGGGGTCGAGCGGTTCAAGCGGCGCGACGCCAGCTTGCGTCAAGAGGTCGACCAGCTGACCGAGCAGAAGGATGAGCTCGAGCTGCTGGCCAGCCGGCTGAAACGCGCCGCGCTGAATGCCGAGGCACGGTCGACCGCGCTCGAGGCCCGGTTGGCGCGCGAGATCCCGCGCGGCGACCAGGCGCGGCTGCTCCAATTGGTTGCCGAACGGCTGGAGTCCGGGGTCAGCGCCGAACGGCTCGCCTTCGTGATCTCGCAGGCCGAGGAACGGTCCGAGTGCAGCCGCTCGGAGACCAAGCGCTTTATGCTGTCCACGCCGATCTTCCGCTCGCCGGCCGGCGCGGTCGGGTTCGGCAACGGCCAGGTCTCGGTCACCGGCAACGGCAAGTCGGCGGTCGACAGCAGCGGCAATCCCGAGGCGTGGTTCGACCCGGCCGAGCCGGTGCGGATCCGGTTCGCCGCCCACGGCGGCAAAGAAACCCAGGTCGAGGACATCTTGCCGATCCACCACGCGATGGTGGTTGACGACACCGAGTACCGGTTCACCCTGCTCGCCGGCAAGCGGTCGTTCATCGAGGTTACGGCCGATCGGTGTCCCTATCCGTAAATCGGCGCAAAACGGCGGCGCTGCCTCCATCCGGCCGCTGGCGCGGCCACCTTGTATCTCCGTGCTACCGCTTCGCTGCGTGAGCACAGTCGCTTCCCCCGCCTGACGGCGGGGGAAGGATAGCTTTCCCCGACGCCCACTTACTTGTCCACACGGTTTCCCACAAGAATGACGGCCGCGCCATCGGTGCCATGGTGGGCGTCGGCCCTGCCGCCATGCTATGGACAGGGGTATGTCGCAGACATCGTTCGTCGCGGCCGGCGCGCCGCCCGCGGCCGATGACCCGGTCGCCTATCGTACCCCGCCCGCCAATGTCGAGGCCGAGCAGGCGCTGCTCGGCGCGCTGTTGGTCAACAACCGCGCCCTCGACAAGGTCGGCGACTTCCTGCGCGCCGAGCATTTCTTCGACCCGGCGCACGGCCGCATCTTCCAGGCGATCACCAAGCTGATCGAAAAGGGCCAGCTCGCCAACCCGGTGACCCTGCGCTCGCTGTTCGCCGACGACGCCGATCTCGCGTCGGTCGGCGGCGCCGGCTATCTCGCCGAGCTCGCCGCCAGCGTGGTCACGGTGGTCAACGCCGCCGACTATGGCCACGCGATCCATGACCATTTCCTGCGCCGCCAGGTGATCCAGATCGGCGAGGACATGGTCAACGAGGCCTATCGCCACTCGCTCGAGCGCACCGCGACCGATCATATCGAAGAGGCCGAACGCCAGCTGTTCGAGCTCGCGACCACCGGCGACGTCAAGGGCGGGTTCGTGGCGCTCGGCGATGCCTTGGGCCGGGCGATCGAGGTCGCGACCGCCGCCTATCGGCGCGACAGCCAGATCACCGGGGTGACCACCGGTCTCGCCGATGTCGACCGCAAGCTCGGGGGTCTGCACAACTCCGACCTGGTGATCCTGGCCGGCCGGCCGTCGATGGGCAAGACCGCGCTTGCCACCAACATCGGCGTCAACTCGGCGCGCCGGTACCTTGAGACCGAAGGCCGCGAGGGCGCCGTCGCCGGGTTCTTCTCGCTCGAAATGTCGGCCGAACAGCTGGCGACCCGCATCCTCGCCGACCTCGCCGGGGTGTCGTCGGACAAGATCCGTCGCGGCGACGTCAAGGACAGCGACTTCCCGCGGTTCCTGGAAGCCAGCCACACCTTGAGCCGGGTGCCGTTCTTCATCGACGACACCCCGGCGCTCAGCGTCGGCACCCTGCGCACCCGGGCCCGCCGCTTGAAACGGACCCACGGGCTCGGTCTGATCATCATCGACTATGTCCAGCTGATGCGCGGCGGCGGGATCAACCGGTCGGAAAACCGGGTCCAGGAGTTGAGTGAGATCACGCGCGGCCTGAAAGCGATCGCCAAGGAGCTCGACGTTCCGGTGGTCGCGCTGTCCCAGCTGAGCCGCGCGGTCGAGCAACGCGACGACAAGCGCCCGCAACTCGCCGATCTGCGCGAATCCGGGTCGATCGAGCAGGACGCCGACGTGGTCATGTTCGTCTATCGCGAGCAGTACTATCACGAGCGGCGCGAACCGGTGCAGAAAGAGACCGACAGCCCCGACGAGTTCCGCAAGCGCTACGAGACCTGGCGCAGCCATGGCGAGCGGGTTCATAACATTGCAGAAGTGATCCTGGCCAAGCAACGCCATGGGCCGATCGGGACGGTCAAGCTGCACTTCGACGGCGAGTTCACCCGGTTCTCCGACCTCGACCCGCACCACCAATCGGTGCCGGCATGACCGCCGCGCCCGCGCCCGCGTCCGTTGCGCCCGACCCGGGGGCGGCCGACCGGGCATGCGCGCGCCTTTCGATCGACCTCGGCGCGATCGCCGACAACTGGCGCCGTCTGCGCGACCGGGTCGCGCCGGCCGAATGCGCGGCGGTGGTCAAGGCCGATGCCTATGGCCTCGGCTGCGCCCGGGTCGCGCCGGCGTTGGTGCGCGCCGGCGCCCGGACACTGTTCGTCGCCCAGCCGGACGAGGCTCTGGCGCTGCGCCGCACGCTGGATGCGCTTGATCCGCCGACGGCCGAGATCGCGCTGTTGTCCGGGGTGTGGCCCGACCTCGCACCCGTGCTGACCGAGGCCCGGATCACCCCGGTGTTGAACCATCTGGGCGAGCTCGCGACCTGGCAGGCGCACGCCCGGGCGCGCGGCCGCGCGCTCCGTGCCTATGTCCATCTCGACACCGGCATGAATCGGCTCGGGCTCGGGCCGGACGAGCAGGCGGTGCTGGCGGCCGAGCCGGGGCGGCTCGACGGCATTGCGCTTGCCGGCTGGCTCAGCCACTTCGCCTGCGCCGACGAGGCCGGCCACCCGATGACCGCGGCCCAGCACGCGGCGTTCACCGACCTGTTGGCCCGGCTGCCGCCGGCGCCGGCGTCGCTCGCCAACTCGTCCGGGATCTTCCGGGATCGCGCCTTTCACCTCGATTTGGTCCGGCCGGGGATCGCGCTTTACGGCGGCAACCCGACGCCGGAGCGCGCCAACCCGATGGCGCCGGTGGTCACGCTCCAGGGTCGGGTGCTGCAACGGCGTGCCGTTGACAGCGGCATGGCCGTCGGCTACGGTGCCACCCATCGCGTGCAACAATCCGGGGTGCTGGCAACCATCGGGATCGGCTATGCCGATGGCTACTTGCGGGCGTTGAGCAGTGTCGGCACTGTGGCCACCGATCGGTTCGGCCCGGCGCCCGGACGGATCGCGCCGGTGGTCGGACGGGTGTCGATGGATCTGATCGTGGCCGATGTCACCGGTTGGCCCGCGGCGGCCTGCGGTCCCGGCAGCTTCGTCGAGGTGATCGGGCCCGACCGGCCGATCGACCGGGTCGCGGGCGAAGCCGGCACGATCAGCTATGAAATCCTGACCAATCTCGGGCGGCGCTATCACCGGCGGTGGCTCGACGACGTGCGGACTGGGGCGGGTTGATGACCTTTCTCGCGGCGATCGGCCGGACCTTCCTCGCCTTTCTGGTGACGACCGGCCAGTTCACCCTGTTCGCCGGCGCCGCGGTGACGCACTGCGTGCGGCCGCCGATCTACCTGCGCATGATCGGCCGGCAGATGATCGACGTCGGCTACTACTCGCTGCCGGTGGTCGGGTTGACGGCGCTGTTTACCGGCATGGTGTTGGCGCTCCAGAGCTACACCGGCTTTGCCCGGTTCCAGGCCGAGAGCGCGGTTGCGACCGTGGTGGTGTTGTCGATCACCCGCGAGCTCGGGCCGGTGCTGGCGGGCCTGATGGTCGCGGGCCGGATCGGGGCGGCGATGGCGGCCGAGATCGGCACCATGCGGGTGACCGAACAGATCGACGCGCTGACCACGCTGTCGACCAACCCGATCAAGTATCTGGTGGTGCCGCGGTTGATCGCCGGCACCCTGACCTTGCCGGTGCTGGTGGTGGTCGCCGACATCATCGGGGTGTTCGGCGGCTTTCTGGTCGGGGTTTATCGGCTCGGCTTCAATGCCGCGACCTATCTGACCCGGACCTGGGAGTATCTGGAGCCGGGCGACGTGATCTCGGGTCTGGTCAAGGCGGCGGTGTTCGGGTTCGTGATCGCGCTGATGGGCTGCTATCATGGCTACCGGTCGCGGGGCGGCGCCGAGGGGGTCGGCCAAGCGACCACCGCCGCCGTGGTCTCGGCGTCGATCCTGATCTTGATGACCAATTATCTGTTGACCGGGTTGTTCTTCTCATGAATTCCCGTCCGGCGTTTGGCCGACCCGCCTTGGGTGAAACTTGCCGGCGGCGCCCTTGGCGCCGGATGCGGCCTGTCGGCCGTGCGGGGGGCGCTGCCCCCTCGACCCCCGCAAGGGGGGTCACCCCCCTTGACCCCCACTTATTGGCGGGGTCCAGGGGGCGACCCCTGGTCGGGGGGTGTCGGGGGGTGAAACCCCCTGACCTTGGGGGTGCCAGCCCCCAAATCTGCCAACGGCGGTCGTGGTGGCCGCCCGCCCACCCCGCCACGGACCGCTGATGACCGATCCCGTGCCTATGATCTCGCTCGCCGGCGTGACGAAACGGTTCGGCGACAAGGTGGTGCTCGACGGCGTCGACCTCGACGTCGCGCGCGCGTCGTCGATGGTGGTGATCGGTGGCTCGGGCACCGGCAAGTCGGTGATGCTGAAGTGCATTCTCGGACTGCTCGCCCCCGACGCCGGCTCGATCCGGATCGACGGCGCCGAGACCACGCGGCTCGGCCGGCGCGCGCGCGAGCAACTGATCGGCCGATTCGGCATGCTGTTCCAAGGGGCGGCGCTGTTCGACAGCCTGCCGGTGTGGGAGAATGTCGCGTTCGGCCTGATCCGGGCAAGACGGGTGCCGCGGCGGGAGGCGCGGACGCGCGCGCTCGACAAACTGGCCGCGGTCGGGCTCGGCCCCGAGGTCGCCGGACTCTTCCCGGCCGAGCTATCGGGCGGCATGCAGAAACGCGTCGCGCTGGCCCGCGCGATCGCGGTCGAGCCCGAGATCATTTTCTTCGACGAGCCGACCACCGGGCTCGACCCGATCATGGCCGACGTGATCAACGAGTTGATCATCAAGTGCGTGCGCGATCTCGGCGCGACCGCGCTGTCGATCACCCACGATATGGCGAGCGCGCGCAAAATCGCCGACCGGATTGCCATGATCCATCAGGGCCGAATCATCTGGGATGGCCCGGTCGGCGAGATCGACCATTGCGGCAATGCTTACGTCGATCAGTTCATCAACGGCCGCGCCGAAGGCCCGATCAGCATGCAGGTGCGGGCGTTCTGACCAGTCCCGCAAAAGGACTGGCGCAAATCCTTTTGCCGCGTCATTTTGCCCGGCGTCGGGCGTTGTTTGTCGGCACGGTCGGCGTCCCGCCGAAGCCTGGCGGTGCGCGCGATGCGCACCCTTACGACACGCGCCCCGGATCAGTCTTTCTTCAAAACAAAAGGACGGGCTGGAATGAGACAGGGCACCAACAGGATCCGCCGGGCGATCGGCGCCGCCGTGATCACGTTCACGATCGGCGGGCTTGGCACCAACGCCGCGGCGTTCGACGGCGTGGTCGAGAAAATGGTGTTCGAGCTGCCGAGCTATACCACGGTCGGTGGCGAGACCATCGCCAATGTTCGGATCGGTTGGGAAAGTTACGGCACGTTGAATGAGGCGCGCGATAACGCGATTTTGATCACCCATTTCTTTTCCGGCACCTCTCACGCCGCCGGTCGGTACCGGGACGACGACCCCAAGCCCGGCTATTGGGACCGGATCATCGGGTCGGGCCAGGCGATCGACACCGACCGGTATTATGTCTTGAGCACCGACACCCTGGTCAATCTCAACGCCAACGACCCGACGGTGGTGACGACGGGTCCGGCGACGATCAACCCGGGGACCGGCCGGCCATATGGGCTTGATTTTCCGGTCGTGTTGATCCGGGACTTCGTCAATGTCCAAAAGGCGCTGATCGACACCTTGGGCATCCGGCGGCTGCACGCGGTGATCGGGGCCTCGATGGGGGCTTTGCAGGCGATCGACTGGGCGGCCGCGTACCCGGACCGGGTGGCGCGGGTGGTGCCGGTGATCGGCGGCGCGGTGGTCGACGCCTTTCTGATCGGCTGGCTCGATCGCTGGGCGGCGCCGATCCGGATCGATCCGAACTGGAACGGCGGCGATTACTACGGCGGTCCGCGGCCCCTGGCTGGGCTGACCGAGGCGTTGAAGATGGTCACCCTGCACGCGCGTCACTGGCGGTGGGCGACCCGGACCTTCGGCCGGCAGTGGGCGGTCAGCGGCGCCGACCCGCGCGACGCGCTCGACAACCGGTATGCGATCGAGGCGTGGCTCGACCAGGCGGCGCGGGCGCGCGCCGAGTTGGCGGATGCCAACCATTTCCTGTACTTGGTCAAGGCGAACCAGACCTTCATTGTCGGCAATCACGGCGATCTCGACGCCGGCCTGGCGACGATCGACGCACCGGTGTTGTTGCTGCCGGCGCTGGACGATTTGGTTTTTTACCCGGAGGCCCATGCCGAGCCGCTGCGCGAGCGGTTGAGCCGGCTGGGGGTCTCGGTCGAGTTCACCGCGATCGCCGGCGACCTTGGTCATGTCAACGGGATCGCGCACATCGATCGGGTGGAGGATCGGCTGGCGGCGTTCTTGGCCCGCCCCGGCTTGTAGGCGCGGCGATGCCCCAAGGCGGCGGGGGCACCGACCCGGTTGATGTTGAACTTCGCCGCGTCGAGCCGCGAGCGGATCGAGGCGGCCAAGGCACCGTGGACGGCGGGCCGTTTCGCTCTTCCGCCGGACGACGACCAAGGGTGGCTCCCCTTACCGTCCTGACCGGTCCCGAACGTTCGGCGCCATTCCAAGCGGGTTCCAAGGGCTTGGCCCTTGGTGGGGGGTGTCGGGGGGCAACGCCCCCTGACATCGCGCGAAGCGCGACGCTGCCGAAAAAAAAGGGTGGTCGGTCGCATGGCACGACCGACCACCCTTCCGACTGGCCTTTGGCCTGTTCCGGCGATCCGTCCTAGCGGATCAGCGGGCTCAGCCCTGCCACCAGCTTTCGCCGCCGAACCACGAGCCTTCGCCGTTGAACCAGCCGCCTTCGCTGGCGGCCGGTTCGGCGGCAGCGGTCTCGGCGACGGCCGGTTCGGCAGCCACGGCCGGCTCCGCGGCCGCCGGGGCGACGCGCGCCTTGCCGGCACCGGCGGGCTTGCCCTGACCGGCCTGCTGAGGCCGGCCAGCCTGGCCCTGACCGCCGGCCTGACGGGCGACCGGGGCACGGGCGGCCGGGGCGTCGGCCGCAGCCGCAGCCTGGCGAGCGACCGGGGCGCGCGCCGCCGGGGCGTCAGCAGCAGCAGCCTGGCGGGCGACCGGAGCGCGAGCAACCGGCGCACGGGCGACCGGCGCACGGGCGACCGGGGCACGCGCCGCCGGGACGTCGGCGGCAGCAGCAGCCTGGCGGGCGACCGGAGCACGAGCAACCGGCGCACGGGCGACCGGGGCACGCGCCGCCGGGGCGTCAGCGGCAGCAGCAGCCTGGCGGGCAACCGGAGCACGAGCGACCGGCGCACGGGCGACCGGGGCACGCGCCGCCGGGGCGTCGGCAGCAGCAGCCTGGCGGGCGACCGGAGCGCGAGCGACCGGCGCACGGGCGACCGGAGCACGCGCCGCCGGGGCGTCAGCAGCAGCAGCCTGGCGGGCGACCGGAGCACGGGCGAC
>JANQHG010000271.1 GCA_028277115.1 Azospirillaceae bacterium | reverse complement strand
TCTGCCGGGTGTTCTACAACCGGTTCAAGTCGGTGATCAGCGGCAGGTCGTTGGCCTCGCGGCCTTCGCCGAACTTGGCGCGCAGGTCCGCCTCGGTCCCGGCCGTGCCGTCGGCCACACCGCCCGGGCCGGTCGCCGCGCCCTCGGCGGCGTCGCCCGGCGGGCGCAACGCCACCACCGGCAACAGCTGCTGGATCGTCACCACCTGGCTGATCACCGACTTGAACCGGTTGTAGAACACCCGGCAGACGTCGATCTCGTCCTCATCGTACATTTGCAGGATTTGCTGGGTGATCCGTTCGGCCTCGGCATACATCGAGCGTTGACGGCCGATATCGTCGTAGCCGGTGATGATCCGGGCGCCGAAATCCTGCTTCAGCTGGTCGCGGCCCTTGCGGCCGACGCAGATGATCTTGACCTCCTTGCCCTCGTCCAACAGCGCCGAGATCTGCCGGCGCGCCTCGCGCGCGATCGAACTGTTGAAGCCGCCGCACAGGCCGCGGTCGGAGGTCATGACCAAGAACAAAAAGGTGTCTTCGCGGCCGGTGCCGCCGATCATCCGCGGCACCTCGGTCTCGGCCGTGAAGGTCGCGGCGATCGCGGCGAGCATGCGGTCCATGCGGTCGGCATAGGGCCGGCTCGCCTCGACCTGTTCTTGGGCCCGGCGCAGCTTCGACGCGGCGACCATCTTCATCGCCGAGGTGATCTTCTGCGTCGACTTGACGCTGGAGATCCGGTTCTTAAGGTCCTTGAGGCTAGGCATGGGACGCCTTCACTCCGCACCGCGGTTCGGGGCGCGCGCCGGACCGCGGGCGGCGCGCCCGCGCGGGCCCCGTGCGCCGACCCCGCGCCGGTCTTGCGATCACGCGAACACCTTGGAGAAATTGTCGAGGAAGCTCTTCAGCTTGTGCTCGATCTCGGGCGTCAGCTGCCGATCGGTGCGCAAGGCCTCGAGAATGTCGGCGCCGCGGGTCCGGATCTCGTCGAGCAGCCGGGTCTCGAACCGGGTGACGTCGTTGACCTCGATCTTGTCGAGATAGCCGCGCACGCCGGAGAAGATCGCGACCACCTGTTCCTCGAACGGCAGCGGCGAGAACTGGCCCTGCTTCAACAATTCGGTCAGGCGCACGCCGCGCGCCAACAGCCGCTGGGTCGCGGCATCGAGGTCGGGGGCGAACTGGGCGAACGCCGCCATCTCGCGGTACTGCGCCAGCTCAAGCTTGATCGAGCCGGCCACCTGCTTCATCGCCTTGACCTGGGCCGACGAGCCGACCCGGCTGACCGACAGGCCAACGTTGATCGCCGGGCGAACGCCCTGATAGAACAGGCCGCTTTCCAGAAAGATCTGACCGTCGGTGATCGAGATCACATTGGTCGGAATGTAGGCCGAGACGTCGCCCGCCTGGGTTTCGATCACCGGCAACGCGGTCAGCGAGCCGCCGCCATTGTCGTCGTTCAACTTGGCCGCGCGCTCCAGCAAGCGCGAGTGCAGATAAAACACGTCGCCCGGATAGGCCTCGCGCCCCGGCGGGCGACGCAGCAGCAGCGACATCTGGCGGTAGGCGACCGCGTGCTTGGACAGATCGTCGTAAACGATCAGCGCGTGCTTGCCGTTGTCGCGGAAATACTCGCCCATCGCCGCACCGGCGTAGGGCGCAAGGAACTGGAGCGGCGCCGGCTCCGACGCGGTCGCCGAGACGATCACGGTGTATTTGAGCGCGCCGTAGTCCTCGAGCGTTTTGACGATCTGCGCGACCGTCGAGCGTTTCTGCCCGACCGCGACATAGATGCAGTAGAGCTTTTTCTTTTCGTCGTCGCCTTCGTTGGCGGTGCGCTGGTTGATGATCGCATCGACCGCGAGCGCGGTCTTGCCGGTCTGACGGTCGCCGATCACCAACTCGCGCTGGCCGCGGCCGATCGGCACCAAGGCGTCGATCGCCTTCAGGCCGGTCTGCATCGGTTCGTGCACCGAGCGGCGCGGGATGATCCCGGGCGCCTTGACCTCGACCCGCTGGCGCGCGCTCGCCTTGATCGGCCCCTTGCCGTCGATCGGGTTGCCGAGCGAGTCCACCACCCGGCCGAGCAGCTCCGGCCCGATCGGCACCTCGACGATCGCGCCGGTGCGCTTGACAATGTCGCCTTCGCGGATCGCGCGGTCGTCGCCGAACACCACGATACCGACGTTGTCGGTCTCGAGGTTCAGCGCCATACCTTTGATGCCGTTGGGGAATTCGACCATCTCGCCGGCCTGGACCTGGTCGAGGCCGTGGACCCGGGCGACGCCGTCACCGACCGAAAGCACCTGTCCGACCTCGGCGACTTCGGCCTCGGTCGCGAAACTGGCGATCTGTTGCTTGAGGATCGAGGCGATTTCCTCGGCACGGATTTCCATCAGAGGGACCCCCCAGGCGCCTTCAGGGCGATTTGAAGCTTATCGACCTTGGTCTTCAGCGAATTGTCGATCATGTGCGAGCCGACCTTGACCGTCATGCCGCCGAGCAGCGCCGGTGTGACCCTAAGGTCGATCGTGACCCGGGCGCCGTACGCGCTTTTCAGCGCATCGGTCAGTGCGTGGGTCTGCTCGTCGCTGAGCGGCCGTGCGACCGCGACCGCGGCGGTGACCTCGCCGCGCCGGCGCGCGAGCTCGACCCGGAACGCGGTGATCATGGCCGGCAGCGCAAACAACCGACGCTTGGTCGCGATCACGCGCACGAACCTTCGCACCAGGTCGGAAGCGCCAGTGTGGGTGAGCACCGCCTCGACCGCCCGGGCCTGATCGGCGCGCGCGATCACCGGCGATCGGATCACCCGAGCCAACTCCGGAGACGCGTCCAACAATCGTCGGAGATTTTCGAGGTCCCCGGCCGTCTGATCGACCGCCGTGCTCTCGCTCGCGAGCTCATAAAGGGCCGCCGCATAACGGGCGGCGAGCTCCGCCAGCCCTGACTTCCTGGATGCCACCTGATCCCTCGACAGAGACGGAAAACGTCAGTAACTGCAATCAGTTAAAGAACGCCGCATGGATACTGGCGCTGTCCCATGATCGCCGCTCGGTGCAATAACACAAGAGATCGAGCGCGTGCAACCATCCCTTGGGATCCTAAGCACTTGCGCGGATGCCGGTCTGCGGTCGGGCCCGCGGAGCCGGCGGCACCGGCCGCCGGCGAAACCCGGCCGGCGTGGCCGCCCGGTCACGCCGGCCTTGCATTCAAGAAAAGACTGTGGCATAAACGTGGCCTAACATTGATGTCTCGCTCGTCGGTGGTTCGAGTCGCGCCGCCGGCGGGTGACCGGTAATATTGATCGCATTTTTCCCAAGCTCATTCCTCGCGTCCGGCCGCTTGTCTGCGGTCATGCCAATAATGGTCCCGCTTCGGCGGCCGTCCCGGACTTCCCAATCAACGACACAACAACTCACGCGGGTATATCCGTGTGTGTATTGGGCATCGTCGCCGGCCTCGGCGATGACGGGAACCGTTGTGCCGACTGCAACCAGGACGAAAAGCGAGGGGTGGGGAATGACGACGATGGAGCGAAAAGCCGGTTTCGCCACGCCGACGGTGACACGGCGCGGGGTCGCCTGCGGACTGGTCGCGGTCGGCGCCGGGCTGGTCGCGTCGATGCCGGCTGGTGCGTTGGCGGCGTTGCCGATCCCGCGGCCGCCGTACCGGTCGTTGACGATCGATCATCTGGCGATCGGTGAACGCGCGACCGCGCGGTTTTGGAACCGCGGCGCCTATGACCCGGTCGAGATCGCCAAGCTGTGCCGGCTGTTCCGCGACCGCCGGACCGACGAGGTCTATCCGATCGATCTCGCGCTGTTCGAGTTGATCCACGATGTGATGGCGCTGCTTGGGGTCGATGACGCCCGGCCGGTCGAGCTGATCTCGGGCTATCGCTCGCCCGCGACCAACCACGCGCTCCGCGGGACCAACAGCGGTGTTGCGCGGCGCAGTTATCACATGCGTGGCCAAGCCGCCGATTTCCGGATCGCGGGCGTGCCGACGATCGCCGTCGCGCGCGCGGCCAAGCGGCTCGACCGCGGCGGCTATGCCTTTTATCGCGGTTCCGACTTCGCCCACATCGACACCGGGCCGCCCCGGACCTGGGGGCGGACGATCTGAATAGGTCTGAATAGGACGGACTGGCTGGGGCGCCTGGATTCGAACCAGGGAATGGCGGTACCAAAAACCGCTGCCTTACCGCTTGGCTACGCCCCATCCGAAGCGAGATTGATAGCGCGTCGGGGTGGTGGTTGTAAATGGCTCAGCCGGGTTTTGGGGGGCTTCGCCCCCAGGTCAGGGGGCAGCGCCCCTGACAGGAAAAACTGGGCCAGACCATAGTTTTCCTCGGAAAAACGTGGTCTGGCCCTGTTTTTCCTGCGGCGACGGCGACTAGCCAGATCGGTCCTTCTCGAACCGGGCGAGGATCGATTAAACTCCCGTCCGACCCGTTCGTCCGCCGACGAGGCACCCCCGATGGCTGCGTCCGACACCGCCCGGCTCGCCCCCAGCTTCACCGATATCCGCGCCGGCGACTGGATCGATCGCCGCGTGCCGGCGGCAGCGCGTCCCTATCTGCGCCTGGCCAGGCTCGATCGACCGATCGGCACCTGGCTCTTGGTGTTTCCGTGCTGGTGGTCGATCGCGATGGCGGCACCACCGTGGCCGGACATGGTGTGGCTGATGGTGCTGTTCGGGGTCGGCGCGATCTTGATGCGCGGCGCCGGCTGCACGATCAACGACATCCTCGATCGCGACCTCGACCGGCAGGTCGAACGGACCACCGTGCGCCCGATCCCGAGCGGCCAGGTCAGCCTGCGCCAGGCGGTCATGTTCCTGATCGCCCAGATGGCGCTGGCCTTCGGCATTCTGATCCAGCTGACCCCGCTTGCGATCGTGCTCGGGGTCGCCTCGCTCGCTTTGGTGTTCACCTATCCGTTGATGAAGCGGATCACCTGGTGGCCGCAGGCCTATCTCGGCCTGACCTTCAATTGGGGCGCGGTGATGGGCTGGGCGGCGGCCACCGGCAGCCTGGCTTGGCCGCCGCTGGTCTTGTACTTGGCGGGCGTCGCGTGGACGCTCGGCTACGACACCATCTATGCGCATCAGGACAAGGAGGACGACGCCCGAATCGGGGTCAAATCGACCGCGCGCCGGCTCGGTGCCTGGAGTTGTCGGTTTGTCGCGCTGGTCTATGGCGTCACCGTGGCGGTGATTGCGGTCGCGGGCACCCTCGCCGGGCTCACGCCTTTGTTTTATCTCGGCGTGATCGCCGGGGCGGCGCAGCTGGTCTGGCAGGTGCGCGGCTGGGCGCCCGACGACCAGGCCGACTGCCTGCTTCGGTTCCGGTCCAACCGCTGGTTCGGCTGGCTGATCCTGGGCGGGGTGGTGGCCGGTTTGGTGCCGCTCGGCTGAGCCGGGCGGCCGGTACGGGAGACGAGGCGCGATGGCCGCGTGTGCCGAAGGTTCGGGCGCCCAGGTGCCGGCTGCGGAATCGTCGGCCGACGCGGCGGCGCGCATCCTCGCCGGCACCACCGCGACCATGGGCGGCGGTCGGGCCGAGGCGCCGGGCGCCGACGGGCGGCCGACCGTGCTGGTGGTCGATGATGTTCCGGAGAACATCGACATCCTGGTCGCGCTGTTGAAACAGGAGTATGCAATCCGGGTCGCGACCACGGGCGAGCGGGCGTTGCGCCTCGCGGTGATCGAACCGCAGCCGGATCTGATCCTGCTCGACGTCATGATGCCGGGCTTGAGCGGCTATGACGTCTGCCGCGCGCTCAAAGGCGATGTCCGGACCCGCGCGATCCCGGTGATCTTCATCACCGCTATGAGCGAGATCCAGGACGAGGCCGCCGGGTTCGAGGCCGGTTGCGTCGATTACGTGGTCAAGCCGATCAGCCCGCCGATCGTATTGGCGCGCGTGCGCACCCAACTCGCGCTGCACAACCAGCAGCGCCATCTCGAGATGCTGGTCGGGCGCCGCACGGTCGAGCTCGAACAGACCCGGCTCAAGATCATCCAGACGCTGGGCCGCGCGGCCGAGTTCAAGGACGAAGACACCGGTGAGCATGTGGTGCGGATGGCGCTTTTTTCGCGCCTGATCGGGCGCGCCGGCGGGATGAGCGACCGCGCCGCCGATCTGTTGTTCGCGGCCGCGCCGATGCACGACCTCGGCAAGATCGGCATCCCTGACCATATTTTGCGCAAACCGGGCAAGTTGACACCGGAAGAGTGGGCGGTCGTCAAGACCCATCCGGAGATCGGGGCCCGGATCATCGGGTCGGCGCACGGCAACTCGCCGCTGCTCAACATGGCGCGCGAGATCGCGCTCAGCCACCACGAGAAATGGGACGGCGAGGGCTATCCGAACCGGCTGAAGGGCGACCAGATCCCGCTGGTCGGCCGGATCGCGACGATCGCCGACGTGTTCGACGCCCTGACCTCGGTGCGCCCGTACAAGCGCCGCTGGCCGGTCGCCGACGCGATCCGCTTCATCTCCGACCATGCCGGCAGCCATTTCGACCCGACGCTGGTTCGGTGTTTTCATCAGGCGTTGCCTGAGATTTTGGAGATCACGGCCCGGCACACCGACCCGGGCGCCACCGACGACGACCAGCGCGGCGCCGGCAGCTGAGCGCCGCGCCGCCGGCCCGCGACCGGGCCGGCGACGACAAGGCAGGGGCGATGGCGAGACCCGGGGCCGACCCGAACCCGCCGCGGGCGAGCCGGTCGATCGCGACCGAACTTCTGATTGCCGCGTCGATCCTGTTCCTGGTGACCACGACCGTGGTCACCGTGGTCCAGATGGTGGTCGCGGCCGGCAGCGCGCGCACCCGGGCCGCCGCCGATATCCAAACCCTGGGCGAGGCGATCCGGCCGAGCCTGGCCGAGGCGCTGTGGTCGTTCGACGACGATCTGATCAACGCGACGGTCACCGGGCTCTTGACCAATCCCTTGATCCGCCGGGTCACCGTGCTGGGCGAACACGACGAGGAGATCATGACCGGCGCGGCCGGGCGCGCCGGCCCGCGCCCGCGGCTGTTGCGGGTCGCCGTGGCCGATGCGGCGTTCCCGCTTTCGGTGATCACGCCCGAAGGCCGCGATCAATGGATCGGCACCCTGATCCTGTCGCCCAACCCCGGCGCGGCGGCCGAACGGCTCGAGATCGGTCTGACCACCGCGCTGATCAACAGCGTCGTGGTATCGATCTGTCTGTGGGGCCTGTTCTTGGTGCTCGCCCAACTGCGGGTGATCCGCCCGCTGCAGCGTCTGGCCGCTCAGGTGTCGTCGGTCGATCCCGACAATGTCCGTGCGCTGGCGGTGGTTGAGCGGCCGCCGGCGCGCGAGATCGGCGTGGTGATCGCAACCGTCAACGATCTGTTGCGCCGGGTTGCGGAATCGCGGCTGGCGCTCGATCGGCTCGCCCGCGATCTTGAGACCAAAGTCGCCGAACGCACCGGAGAGCTGGCCGAGAGCGAGGCCAAGCTGCGCCGGATTCTGACCACCGCGGGCGAGGGCTTCTGGCTGTTCGACCGGGAGTTGCGCACGCTCGACGTCAACGCGGCGATGTCGGCGATCCTGGGAGAACCGCCGGAACGCTTGATCGCAAGCCCGCTGTCTGCGTGGATGGCGCCGGACGACGCAGCGCGGCTCGGCGCCGCCTTGACCGCGCCGCGTGGGGCTGCGCCGTTGGTGTTCGAGATCCCGGTCCGGCGCGGCGACGGTGGCGCGGTGCCGTGCCTGATCAAACCGACCCCGCTCGGCGCCACCTCGGTCGGCCGCGCGGCCGGCAAAGGCGGCCGCGCGGACGCCGGCAGCTTTGTCATGGTCACCGACATCGGCGAGTTGAAACGTGCCGAGCGGGCGTTGATCGAGGCCAAACACGCGGCCGAGGCGGCCAACCGGGCGAAGTCGGCCTTCCTTGCCAACATCAGCCACGAGGTGCGCACGCCCTTGAACGCGATTCTGGGATTGAGCCACTTGATGCAGGCGACATCGCTCGATGCGACCCAGACCGATCACCTCCACAAGATTAACGGGTCGGCCAAGGGGCTTCTCGCGGTGTTCAACAATATCCTCGACTATTCCAAGATCGAGGCCGGCCGGCTGTCGCTCGAGGAGGCGGCGTTCAACCTGGTCGGCTTGGCCGAGAGCGTCGCCGGCGCGGTGGCGCCCGAGGCCAAGGCCAAGGGGATTGCGGTGACCCTCGACCTCGACCCGGCGGTGCCGCGGTGGCTGGTCGGCGACCCGGTGCGTCTGAAGCAGGTTCTGGTCAACTTGATGTCGAACGGCGTCAAGTTCACCGAGCGCGGCGAGGTCGCGCTCACGATCCGGCTCGGCAGCCGCGCGGCGCGGACGGCGACGCTTGAGTTTGCGGTGCGCGACACCGGAATCGGCATCCCCCCGGACCAACGCGCGCATTTGTTCGAGGCGTTCACCCAGGGCGACGGCTCGGCGACCCGGCGCTACGGCGGCACCGGGCTCGGTCTTGCGATCAGCGCGCGCCTGGTCGAACTGCTCGGCGGCACACTTGCGGTGTCGTCGACCCCGGGCGCGGGCAGCCGGTTTTCGTTCGCGATCCCGCTCGCCGCCGGCGCCTGCGCGCCGGCGGCGAGCGTTCCGGCCCCGGCGGCCGGAGCGTCGGCCGGCGCGGACGCACCGCTGCCGCCCAAACTCTCGGCGGCGGTGCCGACCGGTGCGGCGATCGCGCTCGCGACCGCGCTCGGCGAAATTCGCGGCCAACTCGAAACCGGCGACTTGTCGGCGGTCGACAACCTGACTGCCCTCAGAGACCGGGCAATCGCGCTGGTCCCGGCCGACCAGCTCGACGCCGTGATCGCGATCGCGGCAAGCTACGATTTCGAACAGGCGGCCGAACGGCTGGACGCGCTGGTCCGAAACGCAAACCACATCGCCTAGCGGTGCCGGTTCGATCGCCCGATCGCAGGTGCCCGGCGCGGCCCGCCGCCTCGACCGGTGCGACCGCCCCGGCGCGTCCGCGGACCGGGCCCTCAAGGCCGCCTTGCGAGACCTTGCATCCCCCGACGCAGCGGTCTATCCAGCAAGGTCGAGAGCAGGCGCGGTGTTCAAGCCCGCCCGCCGACCAACCAGGGGACGCCCATGGCTTCGTCGCACCCGCACGGCCCGTCGGCCGACCAGCCCGGGGATCGCCACGATGTCGATCCCGCCCTGCTCAACGAACGCCGCCGGATGTGGTCCGGCTTCACCCGCGGCACCCTGGTCGCCGGCGTCGCCGCGGCGGTGGTGCTGGTGGTGCTGGCGCTGCTGCTGCTCTGATCGCGACCGGACCGGCCAAACCGCCGCCGCGCGGCTCAATGGGTCCGTCGCCGCTCCGCGCTGACCCGGCCGAGCAGGACGTCGCGTGTCTCCGTGACCAACGCCTCGACCTCGCCCGACCAGTCTTCCTTGGGCCGCTGCAACGCCTTCATGATCGCGGTTGCAAGCCGGATCAACAGCAGATGCACCCCTTGTGACGGCACCTCTTGCGAATCGAAAAGTTCGCAGATGAACGCACCCAATTGCTCCGGACTGTTCCAATACTGAACTTCGACCATTTCCGGCTGGATCAGGCCAAGAAAGATGTCGTTCAGCGCATCGGCGTGACGGTCGATCACGCCGGTCGCCGCATCTTCGTCGAGTCGCTCGTCCAACAGCCCCTGGAACGCCTCCAGGCAGCGGTCGGCGTAATTGCGGACCAGCAATTCCACCACCGGCGCCTCACCCAGATCAAGCCGGGTCTCGTCGTCGGCGCCCAACAACGAGATAATGAAGGAATCGCGATCCTGATCCATGGTGCCCCACTTCCATCCGGCGGTCGGGTGTCGGGTGCCGGCGACGTCGGGGGAGCGTCCTATGTTCAGCCGACGATTTCAATGGTGCTGAAGAAGAATTCTATCTCGCGCGCGGCATTCTCCGCACTGTCCGAGCCGTGGACCGAGTTGGCTTCGATCGATTCGGCAAAATCCTTACGGATTGTGCCGGCTTCGGCGTTGGCCGGATTGGTCGCCCCCATCACCTCGCGGTAACGCTGGATCGCGTTGTCGCCTTCCAACGCCTGCACCACCACCGGGCCCGAGGTCATGAAGCTGCACAAATCGTTGAAAAACGACCGTTCCGCGTGGACGGCATAGAACCGCTCGGCCTGGTCGCGGGTCAGGCGCAGGCGCTTTTGGGCGATGATCCGCAGGCCCGCGTCTTCGATCCGCGCGTTGATCTTGCCGGTCAGGTTGCGGCGCGTGGCATCGGGCTTGATGATCGAGAGGGTCCGCTCGACGGCCATGGATGAACGACTCCCAACGAAAAACGGCCAGTTTAAGGACAAGGACGCGCGCGTTATATCCCCAAGCCCGAACCACCGGCAATCACCCAATCTCGCGACGCGCGCGCCGGCGATCGAGGGGGGTGTCACTGCCATGCCCCCGCTCGAGAGTGGCTGCGACGCGGGCGGGTCGGGGCCGGCGGCGAGTTTTTTGGGGCGTTTCGCCCCCGCAAGGGGGTTGAGGGGGCAGCGCCCCCCGTACGGCCGTCAGGCCGAAATCCGGCGGCGCCGGTTGAGGAACCTTAAGGACGACATGCTGACGATATCCGGCCTGACCTACCGCATTGGCGGCCGCCTTCTGTTCGACGGTGCCTCGGCCAACGTGCCCAAAGACCACCGGGTCGCCGTGGTCGGGCACAACGGCACCGGCAAGACCACGCTGCTCCGCCTGATCCTGGGCGAGCTTGCGCCCGACGGCGGCCGCCTCGAGGTCCCGCCGGCGTGGCGGGTCGCCCGGCTCGCCCAAGAGGCGCCGGACGGCGACGCCAGCCTGCTCGACACCGTGCTCGCCGCCGACCGGGAACGCGCCGATCTGCTCTCGCGCGCCGACGCGGAGACCCGCCCGGACGCGATCGCCGAGATCCAGACCCGGCTCGCCGACATCGGCGCCCACGCCGCCCCGGCGCGCGCGGCTGCAATTCTTGCCGGGCTCGGTTTTGACGACGCCGCCCAGGCGCGGCCGGTCGGCTCGTTCTCCGGCGGCTGGCGGATGCGGGTCGCGCTCGCCGCCGTCCTGTTCCAGGCGCCCGACCTGTTGCTGCTCGACGAGCCGACCAACTACCTTGATCTCGAGGCGGCGTTCTGGCTCGAGGGCTACCTCAAGAGCTATCGCCACACGCTGTTGCTGGTCAGCCACGATCGCGGCCTGCTCAACCGGGTGCCGACCGCGATCCTCCACCTCGAGGACCGAAAGCTCGCCTTTTACACCGGCGGCTACGACCAGTTCGAACGGGCCCGGCGCGCCGACCGCGAACGCCGCGCCGCCCAGGCGGCGCGCCAAGAGACCGAGCGCGCGCGCATGCAGGCGTTCGTCGATCGCTTCCGTTACAAGGCCTCGAAGGCCCGCCAAGCACAAAGCCGCTTGAAGGCCCTGGAGCGGATGGAACCGGTGGTGCCGCTCGCCGCCGATCAGGTGGTGCGCTTCGACTTCCCCGAGCCCGAGCCGGTGGCGCCGCCGCTGATCGCGCTCGAGGACGCGAGCTGCGGCTACGACGGCGCCCCGGTGTTGGGCGGGCTCAACCTGCGACTGGACATGGACGACCGGATCGCGATCCTGGGCGCCAACGGCCAGGGCAAATCGACCCTGGTCAAACTGCTCGCCGGCCGCCTCGAACCGCTGGCGGGCCGGCGGGTCGCGCCCAGGCGCCTGCGCATCGGCTACTTCGCCCAGCACCAGGCCGACGAGCTCGATCTCGCCTTGACCGCGCTCGACGAGGCCCGCCGCGCCATGCCGGATGCCGCCGATACCGCGGTGCGCAGCCAGCTCGGCCGCTTCGGGCTCTCCCAACAGCGGGCCGAGACCCGGGTCGGCGACCTGTCCGGCGGCGAAAAGGCGCGGCTTTTGTTGGCGCTTATGAGCCGCACCGCCCCGCATCTGCTGCTGCTCGACGAGCCGACCAATCACCTCGACATCGACAGCCGCAGCGCGCTGATCGACGCGCTCAACGCCTACGCCGGCGCGGTGGTGCTGATCACCCACGACCCGCATCTGATCGAGCTGACCGCCGACCGGCTGTGGCTGGTCCGGGGCGGCCGCTGCCGGGTCTATGACGGCGACCTCGACGCCTATCGCCGCCTGCTCGCCGAGGACGGCGCCCGTCCGGGCCGCGCCGGCGGCGGTGGCGGCGGTGGCGGCGCCGCCGCCGCCGCCTCGGACACCGCCGGCGGCAAGCGCGAGCGCCGCCGCGCCGCCGCCGACGTGCGCGCCGCGCTCGCGCCGCTGCGCCAAGCGGTGCGCGCGCACGAGCGCACGGTCGAGGTCTTGACCCGCGAGCAGCGCACGCTCGAGGCGCGCCTGGCCGAGACCGCCCAGGCCGGGCACGGCGGCGAGGCGATCGCCGCGCTTCAGATCACGCTCGGCGAGGTGACAAAGCGTCTCACCGCCGCCGAAGAGGCGTGGCTCGACGCCGCCGAACAGCTTGAAACACAAGCCGCCGCACTTGCCGCCGAGGACGCCTGACCCCCCGCGCGCGGCCTGCCGCAGCGCCGAAATACCCCGGGCCCGACCACGCTTGGCGGTTGTCGCGGCGTCACCGGTTTGTTACACCCTTCGCCCAATGACCGCCGTATTTGGCGGCGCGGCGATCGTCGACACGGACGGTGAAGACCCGCGCCCGGCCACGCGGTCTGTTGCGGTGCACGAGCCGGGCGTCCCCGCACGCTTGGGTCCTGACCGGACGCGGACGCGGCGACATCATGTCCACCGCCGCGCCGGCACCGCCGGTCGGTGGTCGACCGACGGCAGTGGCCCGAACCGTTCCGGCTGATGCGGCAGGGACCGCCGCGCAAGACCGCGGCGGCTCGAGGCGAGGCGAAAGGCAAATCATGACCAACACCGAGATCACCGCCGACAAGGCACCCCAAAAGGTGCCGTCCGCCACTTGGGTGTTTTTCCAGCGCTGGCTCGCCGATCCGATCTCGATGGGGTCGATCATCCCGTCGTCGGCCGGTCTGCGCAACCTGGTCAGCCGCAACATCATTTGCGGCCCCGACGAGGTGGTCGTCGAATTCGGCGGCGGCACCGGCGCGATCACCCGGGCGATCCTCGAGTCTGGGGTGTCGGCCGAGCGGGTGTTCTCGATCGAGATCGACCACGCCCTGGTCGAGTTCATGCGCAAGTCCTACCCGTCGGTCAACGTGGTCCATGGTGACGCCCGGGTCGCCGACCGCCTGATCGGCGACCAATGGGTCGGCAAGGTCGGCACCGTGATCGTCGGCATCCCGATGGTGATGCTGCCGTTCCAGCTGCAGACCGAGATCATCCAGTCGATCTTCCGCGTCCTGCCGCCCGGCCGGCGCTTCCTGCTTTACACCTATTGCCTGACCTCGCCGCTGCCGATGGCCAAGCTCGGCCTGACCGGCCAACGGCTCGGCCGCACCTTCCGCAACTTCCCGCCGGCGTCGGTTTGGGGCTACCAGAAGGCGTGAGCCGACCCACCAGCGCGGGTGCCGAACGGCGGGCCGGGCCCGCACCGGTCGGCACCCGATGACCGCCGACGCGCCGACCGACGCGCCGGCCGCCGGGGCCCTGGCGCTGACCAGCATGACCGGCTTTGCCCGCGCCGAGGGTGTTGCCCAGGGCTTTGCCTGGACGATCGAGGTAAAAAGCGTCAACGGTCGCAGCCTCGACATCCGTTGCCGCCTGCCGGCCGGGGTCGAGGTGCTGGAACCCGGGGCCCGCACCGAGATTGCCCGGCGGTTCAAGCGCGGCAGCATTCACTTGGTCGCCACCGTGACCCGCACCGCGGCGGTCCAACAGCTGCGGGTCAACCGCGCCCTGGTCGATCAGGTGCTGGCGCTCGGCCGCGCGCTCGCGGCCGAGGGGCTGGTCGAGCCGCCCCGGCTCGACACCGTGCTGGCGGTGCGCGGGGTGATCGAGACCGCCGACGACACCGCCGGGGCGGCCGAGGCCGAGGTTCGCGATGCGCTCGCGGCCGGCGTCGCGATCGCGCTCGACCGCTTGGCCGCGGCGCGCGCTGCCGAGGGTGCGCGCCTCGCGCCGGTGATCCGCGCCGAACTCGACGAGATCGCCGCCCTGACGGAGGCCGCGGCGGACCGCACGGCGCCCCAGCCGGCGGCGGCGCGCGAGCGGCTGCGCGCGCAGCTCGAGACCCTGCTCGCGGCCGACCCGCCGGTCCC
>JANQHG010000269.1 GCA_028277115.1 Azospirillaceae bacterium | reverse complement strand
TGGCTGACCTGGGCCGCAAGATCCGGGGTGTCGAGGAGCGCCCGGTCGTCGTGGCTGTGGGTGTCGATGAACCCCGGCGCCAGCGCAAGGCCGCCGAGCGCGCGGGTCTCGGCGGCGGTCCAGCGGTCGAGCCCGCCGGGCGGTTCGACCGCGACGATGCGGTCGCGCGCGACCGCGACCTCGGCCGGGCGGGCCGGCGCGCCGGTGCCGTCGATCACCCGGGCGCCGGTCAGTTTGAGATCGCAGTCGGGCATCGGTGCCTTGGTCCTCGGGCCGCGGGTCAGCCGGGCTGGTTGGCGGCGCGGATCGGGCTGAGCCCGCCGGCCGGGGCGATCGTGCCGCCGACCGGTGGTGCCGCCGGCGGGTCGAACGCCGGCTCGGCCGCGGTCACGAGCGCGGTCGCCGCCGCGGCCGGGACCGGGCGGCTGTAATAGAAGCCCTGGCACAACCGACACCCGGTCGCGCGCAGGCTCTCGATCTCGTCGCCGGTCTCCGCGCCCTCGGCGATCGTCTCGACCCCGAAGCCGGCGGCGAGCCGCAGCAACAGGTCGAGGATCAGGCGCACCCGCGCGTCGGTGCGCAGGTTGGACACGAACGACCGGTCGATCTTGAGCGCGTCGAACGGCATGGTGTGCAACAGGCTGAGCGACGAGTAGCCGGTGCCGAAATCGTCGATCGCGACCTTGACGCCGAGCCTGCGGATCGCGCGTAAGACCGCCCGGGTGTGCTCGAGATCCGCCATGATCAGCGACTCGGTGACCTCGAGCTTGAGCGCCGGCGCCGGCACGCCTGCGGCCGCCAGCGCGGCATCGACCGTGGACTCGAGCGAGCCGTCGAGGAACTGGCGGCGCGAGATGTTGACGCTGACCCAAAGGTCGTCCGGCCCTTGCGGCCGGAGCGCGCGCCACGCCGCGAGCTGGCGGCATGCCTCGGCGACGCCCCAGGCGCCGATCGGGCGGATCAGGTCGGTGTCCTCGGCAAGCGGGATGATCACCGCCGGCGACAGGGTGCCGCGGGTCGGATGCGCCCAGCGCAACAGCCCTTCCATGCCGACGATCCGGCCGGTCGCGATCTCGACCACCGGCTGGTAGTGGAGTGCCAGTTCGCCGCGGTCGATCGCGTCGCGCAGATCGGCTTCGAGGGTCAGGCGATCGGACGGCACGATCGGCCGCTGGCCGCGCCGGAACAACTCGATGCCGCCGCGGCCGCGCGCCTTGGCCGCCTTCATCGCCAGCCGCGCGCAGGCGACCAGCCGCTCGTGGCGGCGGTCGCCCGGGTCGGTCAACGCGACCCCGATCGCCGCGGTCAGATGCAGCCGCTCGCCGCCCAAGGTCAGCGGCGCGCAGAGCGCGGCTGCGACCCGCTCGGCGACCGCGAACGCGACCGCGCCGTCGACGACCGCCGGCAGCGCGACTGCGAACACGTCGGCCGCCATCCGACCGGTCACCGGCGGACCGCCGAGCGCCGGCCCGTCGCGCGCCGCGTCGACAAGCGCCCCGGTGATCCGGCGCGCGGTCTCTGCGAGCAATTCGTCGCCCGCGCCCTGGCCCAGGCAGTCGTTGACGCTGCGGAACCGGTCGAGGTCGATCACCAACAACGCCGGCGCCGCGCCCGCGACGCCCCCGACCGGCACCGCGTCGATCATCGCCTGCAACAGGGTCTCGAAATGGGCGCTGTTGGCGAGCCCGGTGACCCGATCGTGAGTGACCTCGTGCAACAGCTTGGCTTCGGCGGTCTTGCGCGCGGTGATGTCGGAGATCGAACCGGCCGCGCGCAACGCGCGGCCAAGCTCGTCGCGCACCGCGGTACCGCGGCTTTGCACCCAGCGCGACGCGCCGGCCGCGGTGCGCACCCGGTACTCGATGTCGAGGATGCCGCCGCCGGTGTCGAGGAACCGGGCAAACGCCTCGCGCACCGCCGGGCGGTCCTCATCCACCACATGCGCGAGCCAATCGGTCAGCCGGGTCCCGACGAACCGCCCCTCGTGCCCCAGAATCTCGGCCGCGCGCGGCGCGAACCAGGCGGTGCCGGCGCGACAGTCGAAGTCGAACAAGGCGTCGGTCGCGCCCAGCGCCGCCAGCCGATAGCGCAGCTGCGAGTGGTGCAGCGCCTGTTGCATCTGGCCGAACGCGTCGCCGGTGTCCTGCAGTTCGCGGTAGATCGTCTTGAGCCGCCACGGCGTGTCGAGCGCGCCGCCGCCGAGCGCCGACGCCTGGCGCTGGAGCGCCCGCACTGGGCGCACCAAGCCGCGCGCGATCACCAGCGCCAAGCCGAGCGCGATCAGCGCGACCACCGCGGAGATCACCATGTTCTGCCACTGGTTTTCGATGATGATGCCGAGATAGTCGTTCTCGGGCAAATAGATGCCCATGATCCAGGGCCACTGCGGGTCGGAGAACGGCGTGAACATGCCGTGGTAGCGGTCGCCCCCATGGTCGAACGAGGTGAACACGAAATCGCCGACCGCCATTTCGGCGAGCGGCCGGTCGAGCGCGGCGAAGGCGGCGCGGCTCGCCGGGTCGTCGATCTCGGTGATCTTGGTCAGCCGCGCCGGGGCGTCCGGGCCGCGCTGGGGTTGCAGGACCAAGTCGGGCCGCGGGTGGGCGATCACGTCGCCGTTGCGGTGGACGATGAACGCCGCGCCCGAGCGCCCGATCCGGCGGTCGGCGAGAAAGCGCGAGATCTGCCCGATCTCCATATCGACCCCGACCACCCCGCGCAGCTCGCCGGTCCGGCGATAGACCGGGCTCGCCGTGGTCACCCCGGGGGTGCGCGCGGTGTAGAACACGTACGGGTCGGTCCAGATCAGCGCCTCGCGGCTGGTCGCCTCGTGGTACCACGGCCGGGTCCGCGGGTCGTAGCGGTCGTCCGGGTCGAACCGGCGCCCGAGCTCGCGCAGGCTGCGCGAACGCCAGATCAGCTCGACCGTGCGCATGGGCGTGCCGTCGGGGGTCTCGGGCGGGGCGAGGCTGATCAGCTTGGTGCGCACCGCGCCCTCGGCCATCTCGTCGGCGCGGTTGACATAGATGAAGCTGCCGTCGGGCTTGCCGAGGTAGATGCCGGAGAACTGCGGGTAGAGCGTCAACTGCTCGATGAAATAGCGTTCCATCGCCGACTGGTTGGCGCTGTCGACGATCTCGCTGTCGGCCAGTCTTTGGGTCAGATCGGCGGCGTCGCGCGCGGTGGTCAGGAACGCCTGGGATTCGGCGATCGTGTAGCCGGCGATGTTCTCCATGATGTCGCGCGCCAGCCCTTCGATCACCTTTTGGGTGGTGACGAACGACGACGCGATCAGGGTGACCGCGAGCACCCCGAGCAGGCTCATGAAGCCGCCGACCAGGACCCAGCTGACCGGTATCCGGACTGCGGGCGACGTCGGTTCGGTCACGGGCGCGGGTCCTCCTGCCGGCCTTGTCGTGGAGCGGGACGAGGGGTCGGCTCATCCCGCCAAGTGCGGCCTTACGGCCGCACGGGGGCGCTGCCCCCTCGACCCCCGACCAGGGGTCACCCCCTTGACCCCCACTTAATGGGGTCGAGGAGGGCACCCCTGGTCGGGGGGTGTCGGGGGGCGAACGCCCCTGACCTGGGGGCGCCAGCCCCCAAAACCTCGAAACCGGGCGTCGGTTTCCGTCTAGAGTTCAAGAAACGATCCAACTTACACCCGTGTCAAGCGACCACTGATCGGCCCGACCTCCCGAGGGGCGGGACGGTCGTTGCGCCGCCGCCGCACCGGGTCGATACTGATCCGCCGCCCCCCGTTCCCCTGGACCCGCCTGCCCATGACCGATTGGTCGGACGTCCTTGCCGACGCCGGGCTTGCCGACTTGGTGCCCGACGCGTTCGCCACCTATCGCTCCGCCTTGGTCGCGGGGCTCGCCCGGTTCCTGGACGGCCTGCCGGACGCGCGCGGCGCCGCGATCCTGGTCGAGCAGGCGACGCTCGGCCCCGACGCCGAGCCGGCGGCGCGGCTGGTCGCGCTCGCCCGGCGCAGCCCGGTCTTGCACAAGCTCGGCCAGGTGATGGCGCGCGACCGCCGGCTCGCGCCCGGCCTGCGCGCCGGGCTCCAGACCCTCGAATCGATGCCGTCCCGCCTCGACCGGGCCGAGGCGACCGCGTTGGTCGAACACGAGCTCGACCCGGTGCATCGGCGCGGCGTCACCGTCACCGGGCCGCCGATCGCCGAGGCGAGCGTCGCGCTGGTGATCCCGTTCGCGCACCGCGACCCCGACCGACCCGCCGCGCCCGCGACCCACGGCGTGTTCAAGCTCTTGAAACCCGGGATCGAGGAGGTGCTCACCGACGATCTGGTGGTGTTCCAGGACATCGGGCCGTGGCTCGACCGCCACTGCCGGCTCTACCGGCTGCCGCCGATCGCGTATGAGGCGACCTTCGCCGAGGTCCGCCGCCTGCTCAGCCGCGAGGTCGACCTCGAGGGCGAACGCGCGCATCTCCGCCGCGCTCGCGCGCTCTACGCCGCAAGCCCGGCGGTGGTGGTGCCGCGGCCGCTGCCGGACTTGTCCACGCCGCGGATGACCGCGATGACCCGGATCGACGGGGTCAAGATCACCGAGATCGGCGACTGGCCGCTCGCCGTGCGCCGGCGGATCGCGGCCCAGACGCTCGAGGCGGTGGTCGCGACCCCGGTGTGGTCGGCCGATGATCCGGCCGAGTTCCACGCCGACCCGCACGCCGGCAACCTGATCGCGACCGACGACGGGCGGATCGGTCTGATCGACTGGAGTTTGACCGGAACGCTCTCGCGCGACCATCGGGTGTTGTTGGCGCGGCTCGGGCTCGGCGCGCTCAGCCTCGACGCCGGGCGGATCCTCGATGTGATCGCCGCACTGGCGATCGAGCCGATCGACCGGGCGCGCCTGCGCCAGGTGGTCGATCCGGCGCTCGACGAGTTGGTCCGGGGGACGCCGTTCGGGCTCGACTGGATGGTCGGGCTGCTCGACGCCGCGGTGACCCGTGCCGAGGTCCGGTTCGGCCCCGACCTGTTGCTGTTCCGCAAGGCGTTGCTGACCCTCACCGGGGTGCTGCACGACATCGCCGACGGCCCGGTGTCCGAGACCGCGCTGATGCAGGGGTTTCTTGCCCGGTTCGGCGCCGAGAGCCTGGAACGCGCGGTGCTGCCGCTCAACCGCGCCGGGCCGCGCACCCACCTCTCGACCGCGGAGTTGATCGGGTATGTCGCCCAGGCGCCGCTGACCGCGCTCAGCGCTTGGAGCCGCTGGGTCGGCGGCCACTGGGGGCGGCCGCGCGACCGTGAGTGATGGGCAGGCAGCGTTCTTTTTTTTCATCTCCCGCCCTAAGCGGGGGAAGGGGTCGCGCCAGCGGCCGGATGGGGGCCATCCGGCGGCGCAGTTTTGGGGGCTGGCGCCCCCAAGGTCAGGGGGTTTCACCCCCCGACACCCCCCGACCAGGGGGTGCCCCCTGGACCCCTTTAACAAGTGAGGTCAAGG
>JANQHG010000191.1 GCA_028277115.1 Azospirillaceae bacterium | reverse complement strand
CCCGGCGCCGTCGGTGCCGGCCACCCCGAACGCGACCGCCGCGCCGGCGGCAACGGCGAACGCGAGCGCTGCGGCAACCCTGGTGACTGTCTTAAGCATCTCCCCCCGCGTCGCCGGGCTCGTCCGGGGCCTCTTCCGGCGGCGCGACCGCGGCGGGCGGCTCGGTCGCGGTCTCCGGCGCAGGCGCGGTGTCCGGGCCGGGCGTGGTCGCGACCAAGGCCGCGGCCGCGGCGCGGACCCGTTGTTCCAGCGGCCGGAGTGTCTCGGCGACCACCCGACCGACCTCGTCCCAGCCGAATCGACCGATCAGCCCGGCACCGCCGAGTGCAACCAGCACGAGCGCAACCAAGCCGATCGCGCGGGCGCCGCGACTGCGGTCGCGCCGCGCGTGCAGCTGTTCAACTGCGGCGATGCTGGCGGCGGCGGCGCGGCGGGCGATCTCGTCGCGGGCGAGCGCCCCGACCTCCACGGTGATGGCGGCGCGCTCCCCGAGCCCGGCGGCGGCGCCCAGGCCGTAGGTGAAACGGTCGGTGCCGACGAAGCCGGCGGCCGGTCGATAGGTCAGGGTCCCGTCGCCGTTGACGGTGACGCTGCCGCCCTCGCCCTCGACCCACAAAAGGCGCGGGACAAAGTCCGGCCGTTGCGGGTTGCGGTGGCGAATGTCGATGGTCATCGCCTGGTCGCAACGCGTGCGCACCGTGAGGTCGCGCAGCGGCGGCCGCAGCACCTTGGCCGCCGCCGGTGCCGCGGCGGTCGGTGCGCTCCGCTCGCCCGGCGGCAGCAGACCCCGGACGTCGTGGTCCCCCCAGCGGAACGGGGTCGTCAGCAGGGTGCCGCGGTCGGGCGCACGCACCACCAGGGTCAGCCGGCGGTCGTCGTGCTCGACGCAGGCCCACAGCGCGATCGGGAACACCAACCGCAGACGGTCGGCGTCGGTCTCGACCCGTTCGGCGCGGAACCAGTATGGCGTCGCCCGCCAACCGCCGGGCGCGACCGACGCCGCGGTCTCGCCCTCGGCCAGGATCGCGATCTCGGCCGCCTCGGGCGGCGGCTCGGTCCACGCGACCTCCAAGGCAAGCCGATCATTCTCGTGTTCGTAGAACGTCACCGACATCGCGCTCTCTTGGTCCTTCGCGTTCGGCCTTGGGGATGGCGCCAGAGCATCCCTTTCAATAACTGTTCAAAGGCCCCGGTCGCCACCGCGCATCGCCCTGCCGGATGCGCCCGACGCGTCCCCGAAGCGCGCGCGCAACACCGCCCCCGACGGGCGCCGCCATCGCGGCGCCGCGCGCCACAAGGCGCGGGCCGCGGTCGCGGCCTGATACCAAGTCCGGAAGTGACCTTCCGCATTTGGTGTCAAGACTGCCGGGAGATCATTTCGTACGCAGTTTCCGCATCTGGGCCGCACATCAAAGCTGCTGCGGCACCAAGGATCAGGAAGGGACCGAACGGCAACGGGTCGCCGCGGCGGTGCCGCCGCAGGGCGATCAGGGTCAGCCCGATCACGCTGCCGGCGAAGCTGCCGATGAACAGGGCGACCGGGAGCGCGAACGGCCCGAGCCAGGCGCCGATCGCGGCGAGCAGCTTGACGTCGCCGAAGCCGAGCACCGGCCGTCCGACCCAGCGTGCCCCAAGGTGATGGACCGCGCGGAACCCGAGGTAGCCGGCGACCGTGCCCCAGATCGCGTCGGCTGCCCGGGGCACCCCGCCGACACCGCCGGCAAGCGCGGCGATCACCAGCCCGAGCCACAACAGCGGCAGGACCAGAAGGTCCGGCAACAGGAACGTGTCAAGATCGATCATCGCCAACGTAAGGCCCCACCAACAGAACAGGATCCCGGCAACCGCGAACGGGGTCGGACCGTGAACGCCGAAGAACAGGAGCGGGATCGCCGCGCCGGCGAGCTCGATCGCCGGCACCCGCCAGCCGATCGCGGCCCGACATCCGGCACAGCGGCCGCGCAGCGCGATGAAACTGATCAATGGGATGTTTTCGATCCATCGAGTTGGACGACCGCAGGCCGGGCAGCGCGACGGCGGCCAGGCGAGGTCGAACCGGCCGGTCGGGGCCGATTCGAGCGGGTTGCCGGCGGTCGGCACGGCGGCGTCGGCCGCGAGCATCATCAGCGGCACCCGATGGATCACGACGTTGAGAAAGCTGCCGATGATCAGCCCGAACAGCGCGGCGGCGCCTGCGGCCAGCCACGCTGGCGGCGGAGCCGCGAGAAGGGTCAACGCCAGATCCACAGTCCCGATCCTCCCCCGACACCCGGGGTCCGGGCCGGCGCGGCCGCCGCCGACCGCGCGACCGGCGGCCCGCCGTCATATCGCACCATCGCGCGTTGGTCCGGTCCCTGTCGAGCCGCGACCGCGTCCCCGACCCCGGCCACGATCGTGCCGGCGATCAGCCTTCACCGTCGTCGGCCGAGACCCGGTGGAACCGGATCGCGAGCGCGAAGTCGCCCTCTTCCGGCCGACGGCCGAGGCCCAGTTGCCCGGACGGCGGCAAGATCACTGTCGATTGGTGGGCGCGCCGGCTGCTGCCGTCGTCGCCGTCGATGAAGGTGCCCCATTTGCTGGTGTCGGTGAGCTCGATCTCGGTGCCCCGGACCCGGATCGTGGCATGGTTGCGCGACGCGACCCGGTCGGCGACGATGATGTCGCAGCCGGCGCCGCGGCCAATCTGAAGCTCGCGTGTTGCCAGATCATGCACGACTTGCCGGTCGCCGTGGCTGAGCGCGATCACGCTGCCGTAGTCGCCCCGGTCAGCGCTGGTATCGGACCGGGCGGGCACCACCACCTGGTCGCCGGCCGGCGCGCCGTCGGGACGCCGCTTGCCGGTGATCTCCTCGGGGTCGGCGCCGAGCAGGGCGGCACGCCATTCCCGGATGTCGCGTGGACGCTCTTTCGGTTCGATCGCGAGGGCCCAATCGACCGCGCGCAAGAAGCCCGGGGAATAGCGCGATCCACCAAGCTCGACCGCGGACTTCATCGGCGCGCCGAACGACCGCGCCAACGCGTCCAGCGGCTTGGTCTGGCCGATCGCCCAGTACAACACCGCGCCGAGCGCGTAGATGTCGGTCCACGCCCCCTGTTCGGCCTCTTGGTCATACTGTTCGACCGGTGTGAACCCGGGCGACACCAACACCGTGAACCCTGCCTTGCGGGCGCCGACCGCCGTGCGCGCCGACCCGAAGTCGAGCAGGACCGGCGAGATATCCTGATCTCTGACCAGTATGTTTGCCGGCTTGATGTCGCGGTGCAGAAAGCCGGCGTGGTGGACCAATGCCAAACCGTCCAGCAACGGTATGATCAGCGCACGTAACTCCCGTTCCTCGGACGGACGGCCGAGCCCGGTGATGTGGCGACCGAAATCGCGCCCCTGTTCGAAGTCCATCACCAGATAGGCCGAGTCGTTGACCTCCATCAGGCGAGAAACTCGAACGATGTTACTGTGCTTGAAACGCGCAAGCGTGCGACCTTCATCCAGAAACCGCTGACGACCCCAGGCGAACATCTCGCCGTCCGGGTCGGACTCATTCTTCGCCGCGACAATCGACAAGCCATTTCGGATCGCAAGGCCGGGGGGGAAATACTCTTTAATGGCGACAAGAAACCCGAGATTATTGTCTTCCGCTAGATAGGTGACGCCAAAGCCGCCGCGTCCCAGGACTTGGCGGATCCGATACTCGAACAGCTCGCAACCGATCGGCAGAATGTCAGACATTGCAAGCCCCCGTGGCACGACCGGTGCAGGCCGCCGGTGTCGGCCCGGCCGTTCGCCCTGGTCCACCGCCGCCCGGTCGGTCGGCCCGCCGCGGTCTCGGCGCGCCACGGGTGTCGGCCGCCTTTGGGCGGACCCGCGCCATCCTGCTACGGCCGACCCGAGTTGGCAATTCGTGACTTGTGGGTTCCGGCGCGCCGATCGCGGCCGCCGGGCGGCCCCGTCTCCCCGCGCGACTGAGCGGCGAACAAAGATCGTCATCAACCGCCGCCGCGGGCTCGGCCGGCGGTAGCCGGGTCGTTACCGGCGGTGCGGGCTTGCCATCACGACGGATCGCCGTCGGTGTCGTGCTGGCGAGCCGTCGCACTGCTGTCGGGCGCCTGGCCGGCCGCGCGCCCCTTGGCCGGCGCGCGGCCGGCCTTGTTGGCGCGCGAGCGCGGTGCCGGGGGCGGCGGAGCCTCTGCCCCCGCCGCCGCACCGACCACCGCCGGCACCAGATGCCGCGGCAGCTCAACCACCCGGCGCGGCACCGCCAACGCCAGGCCCTGCTCGGCGAGCACGCCCACCAGCACCGCCCGATAGTGCCGCTCGACCCCCCACTGCGCGCCCGCCTGGGTCTTCGCATAGGCGAGCAGCGTCATCGCGGTGTCGCCGAAGCTGCTCACCCCCAGGACGTCGAAACGGCCGGCCAAGCGGTCGGCCCACGCCGGATCGGCGGCGATCCGGCGGCCCGCCTCTTCCATCGCCGCGACCACCGCGGTCGGCGCGGCGTCGAGCGGCACCGGCACCTCGATCAGCGCATAGCCGTGGCCGCGCGAGTAATTGGTCACCGAGCCCACGGTCGAAAACGGCACCAAATGGAACGGCCCGCGCCAGTCGCGCAGCCCGACCGAACGGATCGACAGGGTCTCGACCGTGCCGGCCAGCCCGTTGACCTCTATGTAGTCGCCGGTGTGGATCGCGTTGTCGGCCAGCATGAACAGACCGGTGATCACATCCTTGACCAGCGTCTGGGCCCCGAACCCGACCGCCAGCCCGACCACGCCTGCGCCGGCGATCAACGGGCCGATGTCGAGCCCGAGCTCGGAGAGCACCAGCATCGTGGTCACCACCGACAACAGCACGCTGACCGCGTTGCGCGAGATCGTCACCAGCGTGCGCGCGCGCTCGCTCAACTCCGGCCCGCGGCCGTCGCCGGGCAGGTCGCTGAGGCAATGGTGGACCCAGGCGGCGAACGCGACCCAGGCGAGGATCGCGCCCGAGACGATCAGCGCGATCGCGCCGGCGCGCTGCACCGCCGCCAGCCCCGGCTCACTGCCGAGCCAGGTCGCAAGATCGAGCAGCCGCCACGCCGCCAACCCCACCGCGAGCGCCGCGGCGACCACCAGCGCGCGCCCGAGCCACGACACGATCGGAAGAAAGCGCGCGACCTCGGCATCGAGCGGCGGGCCCCAGTGGCGCCGGTCCGCCTCGCCGCGCGCGAGCCGGTCGAGCGCCCCGGGCCACCGCCGCCACAGCCACACCGCCGCCGCCGCCGCCGCGACCGTGACCACGGACCCG
>JANQHG010000079.1 GCA_028277115.1 Azospirillaceae bacterium | reverse complement strand
GCATCCCACCATTCACGCTGCTCGCCGCCGGCGCCGGGCCGGCGGACCAACGCCTGGGCGCGGCCGCCTACGCCGCGACCCGCGCCGCCGCGCTCGGCGACCACGCGCTCGCACCGCCGCACACGGACGATCGACGCCCGAACCGCCGCCTCAAGCTCGGCTACCTGTCGAGCGACTTCCACGACCACGCGACCGCGCGCCTGATCGTCGAGTTGTTCGAGCGCCACGACCGCGACCGCTTCGACGTGATCGGCTACAGCTACGGCCCCGACGACGGCTCTGCCCTGCGCCGCCGGCTGCTGGACGCGTTCGACCGGACAGTCGAGCTTTCCCGGCTTGGCGACCGCGCCGCGGCGCGCCAAATCCGCGCCGACGAGATCGACCTCGTGATCGAGCTCAAGGGCCACACCCACGGCGCCCGCCCCGGCATCGCCGCCCACCGGCCGGCGCCGATCCAAGTCCACTATCTCGGCTATCCGGGCACCACCGGCGCCCCCTGGATCGACTATCTGATCGCCGACCCGGTGGTCGTCCCAGCCGAGCACGCGGGGCGGTTCACCGAACGGCTGGTCCACCTGCCGCACTGCTACCAGATCACCGACCGCACCCGGCCGCTGGCCGCACCGCCGCCGCGCGCCGCCTGCGGCCTGCCGCCGGCCGGCTTCGTGTTCGGCTGCCTCGGCCAGCCCTACAAGCTCACCCCCACCGTCTTTGCGATCTGGATGCGCCTGTTGCACCAGGTGCCGAACAGCGTCTTGTGGCTGCTCGACGGCGGCCCCGAGGTCCGCGCCAACCTTGCCCGTGCGGCGACCCGCCATGGCGTCGCGGCCGAACGCCTGGTGTTCGCGCCGCGCGCACCGCCGGCTGCCCACCTGGCGCGCATGTCGTTGGCCGATCTGATGCTCGACACCTTTCCGGTGACCGCGCACACCGGGGCGAGCGATGCCCTGTGGGCCGGCACGCCACTCTTGACCTGCCGCGGCGACAGCTTCGTCGCTCGGGTCGCAGCGAGCGTGCTCGACGCGGCCGGCCTCCCCGAGCTGGTCGCCCCGTCGCTCGTCGCTTACGAGGCGACAGCGCGACGGCTCGCGCTCGCGCCGGACGTTTTGGCCACGCTGCGCCACCGGCTCGCGGCGACCCGCCTCTCCTGCCCGCTGTTCGATAGCGCGGCCACCACGCGCGCGCTCGAGGCGGCCTATCGGACGATGTGGTGCCGCCACTGTGCCGGCGACCCGCCCGCCGGCTTCGCGGTGCCGCCCTGACCTCTTGGCCGACTGCCACGGCGTCGTGTCTTCGACGCCTCGTGCGCCGACGTTGGCCTCTGACACTGACCCCGGCGAGGGGCCGGTCGGGCCGAGGCCGGCACACGGGCGCGAGGCGGCCCTTCGGACGCGTCGCCACCCTGCAGCTCCGAGATCGACCTCACCCTCTCCCGTGCTACAAGTGCCGTTCGATCCATTTCTTGGCCATGAGGACCGATCCAGGTCATGACCATGTCAGACGATGCGGCAGATCGCACGGCCCCGGGCTCGGATGACGATGCGCCGACGCCGCGGGGGCCGGCCGAACCGGACGCGATCATCGCGGCCGACGGCGAGCGATTGCCGCTGCGATCCTGGCGTCCGACCGGCGCGACGCCGCCCCGCGCGACCGTGCTGGCAGTGCATGGGTTCAATGATTATTCCGGCGCCTTCGAGTGCCTCGGCACGACGCTGGCCGGCCACGGCATCGCCGTTTACGCCTATGACCAGCGCAGCTTCGGCGCGACCCGCGACCGCGGCGTCTGGCCGGGGCACCGAACCCTGGTCGCCGACCTCGAGACCGCGATCCCGCTGATCCAGGCGCACCATCCGGCGACCCCTTTGGTCCTGCTCGGCGAGAGCATGGGCGCTGCGGTGGTGATGCTGGCGCTGGCCGACCGCGCGGCGCCGCTCCGGCAGACGGTGCGGGGCGTCGTCCTGGTGTCGGCGGCGGTCTGGGGCGGCACGGCGCTCAACCCGATCGCGCGGGCGCTGCTGCTGGGGTTCGGCGCTTTGCTGCCGCGGGTGCGGATGACCAAACCGTATTCGCCGGCGCGCATGCCGTCCGACAATCGGGAGATGCTGGACGCCCTGTGGCGCGATCCGTTGGCGATCACCGCGACCCGGATCAGCGCGGTCGCCGGCCTGGTCCGGCTGACCGATGCCGCGATGGCGGTCGCGCCCGCCTTCGATGTCCCGGGTTTGGTGCAGTTCGGGCGCGAGGACCGGGTCAACCCGCCCAAGGCGGTCGCGACCTTCCTCGACCTGCTGCCGCGCGGGCGCCAGCGGGTGGCGGTCTACCCCGAGGGCTGGCACATGCTGCTGCGCGACACCCGGGCGGCGCTGGTGATCGACGACATCGCCGCCTGGCTCGCCGATCCGACGGCAGAGCTGCCGAATGGCGAGGAGCGATCCGGGCGATCTCTCTCGTAAGGGCGGTCGCGCGCGAGACGACCCGATGCGCGACGCCACCCCATCCCCCTCTCGCGATCGGGCGATCAAAATCCGATTTCGATCCCGACGCGGTTGTCGACCAGCGCTGCGATCGGTGTCTGCAGATCGATCTCGGTCTCGCTCGACTTGAGAGAGACGACCAGCGCATTAGGCGACAGAGACTTCGGCGTCTATGGTCGGGTTGATTCACAAACGCCCACCGGCCGCGACGCGCGGCCGGTGGGCGGGCGCAACGCTTGAGATCACTCCCACTCGATCGTCCCGGGCGGTTTCGAGGTCACGTCATAGGTCACCCGGTTGATCCCCGGTACCTCGTTGATGATCCGGGTCGCGACCCGGCCCAGAAACGCCATGTCGAACGGATAGAAGTCCGCCGTCATGCCGTCGATCGAGGTCACCGCGCGCAACGCCAAGGCGTTGTCATAGGACCGGCCGTCGCCCATCACCCCGACCGTGCGCACCGGCAGCAAGACCGCGAACGCCTGCCAGATCGCGTCGTAGAGGCCGGCCGTGCGCAGCTCGTCCAGGTAGATCGCGTCGGCGCGGCGCAGGGTGTCCAGGCGCTCGGGCGTGACCTCGCCCGGGATCCGGATCGCCAGGCCCGGGCCCGGGAACGGGTGGCGGCCGACGAACGCCTCGGGCAGATCGAGCGCGCGGCCGAGCGCGCGCACCTCGTCCTTGAACAGCATGCGCAACGGCTCGACCAGGTCGAGGCCCATGCGCGCCGGCAGGCCGCCGACATTGTGGTGCGACTTGATCGTCACGCTCGGGCCGCCGGTGGCAGACACGCTCTCGATCACGTCGGGGTAGAGGGTGCCTTGGGCGAGGAAGCGGGCGCCGCCGATCGTGGCCGCTTGGTGCTCGAACACCTCGATGAACGCGGCACCGATCGCCTTGCGCTTGGTCTCGGGGTCGGTGACGCCGGCAAGACGCGACAAGAACAGCGCGGCCGCGTCGTGGTGGATCAGCGGGATGTTGTAATGGCCGCGGAACACGTCGACCACCTCGGCCGCCTCGCCGGTGCGCAACAGGCCGGTGTCGACGAAGATGCAGGTCAGCTGGTCGCCGATCGCCTCGTGTAACAGCAGCGCGGTCACCGCGCTGTCGACCCCGCCTGAGAGGCCGCACACCACCCGGCCGGCGCCGATCTGGCGGCGCAGGTCGGCGATCGCCTGGTCGCGGAACGCCGCCATCGTCCAGGTGCCGGCCAAGCCGCAGACGCCGCGGGTGAACGCCGCCAAAAGGGCGGCGCCGTCGGGGGTGTGCACGACCTCAGGGTGGAACTGGACGCCGTAATGGTGCCGCCGGTCATCGGCGATCACCGCGAACGGCGCGCCGTCGCTCACCGCGACCGCGCGAAAGCCGTCCGGCAGCCGGGTCACCCGGTCGCCGTGGCTCATCCACACCTGGGCGTGGCGGCCGACCGGCCAGACGCCGTCGAACAGGGTGCAGGGGGCCGTGACCTCGAGCGTCGCGCGGCCGAACTCGCGGGCATGCCCGCCCTCGACCGCGCCGCCCAGGCGCACGCACAGCGCCTGCTGGCCGTAGCAGATGCCGAGCACCGGCACGCCCAGCGCCAGCACCGCCTCGGGCACCTGCGGCGCGTCCGGGTCGGCCGCCGAAGCCGGGCCGCCCGACAGGATCACGCCCCGGGGCGCCAGGTCGGGCAGGCGCGCGTCGGCTTGGCCGACCGGGACGATCTCGCAGTAAACGCCGCTCTCGCGCACCCGGCGTGCGATCAGCTGCGTCACCTGGGAGCCGAAATCGACAATCACGATCCGGTCGGACGACATCGTCCGGGGTTCCTCGTCTTGGTTGCGGGAAGAACGGGCAAATCAACACCGTGGCGAGAGTTTGGGGGCTGCGCCCCCAGGTCAGGGGGTTTCACCCCCCGACACCCCCCGACCAGGGGTTGCCCCCTGGACCCCATCAGCGGGGGTCAAGGGGGGTGACCCCCTTGCGGGGGTGTCGGGGGCAGCGCCCCTGACAACGGCCGTAAGGCCGCATACGGCGTCGATCCAGGGCCCGTCAGCCGACCGTGCGATCCACCCGCATCCGCGCCAGCGCCGTCAGGTCGCGCCAACCATACGCGACCTCGGGCACCGACGCCCCGGCAAAGCTGATCGTCCGCCGCGCCATCTGGACCCCGCCCAGATGCTCGTAAAACCAGCGCGACGGGTTGCCGTCCAGCACCCAGACCACCGCCGCCCCGTGCCCGCGCAGCATCAAGGCCGCCGCCATGGTCGCCATCAAGCGCCGCCCGAGCCCGCGGCCCTGCGCGGCGTCGTGGACGTAAAGCGCATAAACCTCGCCGCCATAGCCGGCCAGGCGCGAGCGCTGGCGCCCGCAGGTGCCAAACCCGACAACCTCGCCGCGGCCATCGTCCGCGGCATCCTCGACCACGACGAAGGTGCGGAGCCGCGCGCCATAGTGCAACAAAATCCGGCGCCAGCGCGCCGCAATGGTCTCGGCCGACAAACCGACCAAAAACTGGTCCGGCAACAGACCCGGATAGGTCGACCGCCAACACGCCACCTGGACCCGCGCGATCCCGGCCGCATCGTCCGCCCCCGCACCGCGAATGACTGCCATGCCGTTCATCCCGTCGCCGCCCGATGCCGCCACCCCTTCAACTCCACCCCTTCAACTAGTGAGCAACTGTGGCATTTCGAGGTCCGCACCGCTACAGTCACCCGCGGCCCCAAACGGCCGCCCCGCCACCGAACCGACAAAAATCGGCAAACAAAACCCACCAATCGGGGGGACTTGGAATGCGCGCATCCGTGATTTGCGCCGCGGCGCTTGCGATCGCCACCGCCGTCGTCGCCGCGCCGACCGCCGAGGCCGGCTACAAATCCGAATATCGCCTGTCCACCGTGCTCGGCCCCGCGTTCGCCTGGGGCCGCGCCGGCGCGCGCTGGGCCGAATTGGTCCGCGAACGCACCGACGGCCGGATCAACATCAAGCTCTACCCCGGCACCTCGCTGGTCGGCGGCGACCAGTCGCGCGAGTTCACCGCGGTCCGCCAGGGCATCATCGACCTCGCGGTCGGCTCGCCCATCAACTGGTCGCCGCAGGTCAAGCAGCTCAACCTGTTCGCCCTGCCCTTCCTGATGCCTGACGCCGCCGCGATCGACGCGCTGACCGGCGGCACCGTCGGCGCGGCGCTGTTCGACGAAATCCGCCGGCGCGACGTTGTGCCGCTCGCCTGGGGTGAAAACGGTTTTCGCGAGATCAGCAATTCGGTCCGGCCGATCACCCGGCCGGCCGATCTCGAAGGCCTCAAGATCCGCTTTGCGGTCTCGCCGATCTTCGGCGACACCCTGACCGCGCTCGGCGCCAACCCGACCCAGATGAGCTGGGCCGACGCCCAGCCCGCCCTGTCGACCGGCGCGGTCGACGGTCAGGAGAACCCGCTGGCGGTGTTCCTGGCGGCCAAGCTGCACACGCTCAACCAGCGCTACCTGACGCTGTGGGGCTATGTCGCCGACCCGTTGATCTTCGTGGTCGCCCGGCCGGTGTGGGACAGCTGGACCGCCGAGGATCAAGAGATCGTGCGCACCGCCGCAGTGACCGCGGGGCAGGAGAACATCGCCGACGTCCGCAGCGGCACCACGGCGGACGACCCGGTGAAGATCGTCGAGATCGAACGCCGCGGCGTTACCGTCACCCAGCTCTCGGGCGAGCTGAAAGAGGCCTTTCGGGCGGCGACCCGTAGCGTGTTCGACAAATGGGCGGCGGTGGTCGGCCCGGACCTGGTCGCACAGGCGGAAACGGCGATCGCGGCGCGGTGAGGTCGGCTTGGTGGTTGGTTGGGGTTGACACCCCAACATGACGAGTCCGTCGCGTCGGCAACGGGGTGAACAATGGGCGGACCGGAGCGGGTGGTCGCCGGGGTCGCAATTGCCGCGATCGCGCTGATCACCGCGGGCAACGTGATCACGCGGTATCTCACCAACGTCTCGTTCGCGTTCACCGAAGAGTATTCGATCGCGCTCATGGTGGTCATGACCCTGTGCGGCACCGCCGCGGCGTTCGCCGCCAACCGGCACATCCGGATGACCGCGCTGACCGATCGGCTGCCTCACCGCTGGCAGCGCGGGGCTGAGACGCTGGTCCTGCTCGCCTCGCTCGTCATGTTCGCCCTGCTCGCCTGGTACGGCGGGCGGATGGCGTGGGACGACTACCGCTTCGAGGTCACCTCGCCCGGGCTCGGGGTGCCGCAATGGTGGTACACCGCCGCCGTGCCGGTGCTGGCGGTCGTGGTCGTCTTAAGGATCCTGCAAAGGCTGTGGGTCGGGATGCGCCGCCATGGGGGTTGAGGGCGGCGCGCTGTTGCTCGGCCTGCTGGTCGCGCTGCTGGCGTTGGGCGCGCCGCTCGCGGTCGCGCTCGGCCTTGCCGGCGCCGCGGTGATCGCGCACCAGCAACTCGGAATCATGGCGCTCGCGGTCAACACCTACACCGGGATTGCCAAGTACCCGCTGATCGCGCTGCCGATGTTCGTGCTCGCCGGCACCTTGTTCGAGCGCACGGGCGTTGCGCTGCGCCTGGTCCGTTTCGCCTCGGCGTTGGTCGGCGCCCGCGCCGGCGGGCTCGGCATCGTCGCGGTGCTGGTCTGCGTCGTGCTGGGCGGCATCTCGGGCTCCGGGCCGGCCGATGCCGCCGCGGTCGCCGCCGTGCTGATCCCCGGCATGCGCCGCCAGGGCTACCCGCCCGCCTACTCCGCCGCGCTGATTGCCGCCGCCGGCGCCACCGCGATCCTGATCCCGCCGTCGCTCGCCTTCATCGTCTATTCGGTCCTGGTCCCCGGCGCGACCGTGACCGCCCTGTTCGCCGCCGGCTTGGTCCCCGGCTTGGTCACCGGCCTCGCGCTCTTGGTCCCGATCGTCTGGCTGGCGCGCCGCCACGGCTTCGGCGCCGCCGGCGCAGGCGACCAGGAGCCGCCGCCGCCGCTCTGGCAGAGCTTTCGCGAGGCCAGCTGGGGCTTGCTCGCCCCGGTGATCATCCTGGGCGGTCTGCGCTCCGGCCTGTTCACCCCGACCGAGGCCGCGGTCGTGGTGGTCGCCTACGGCCTGGTGGTCGGCTTTGTGGTCTACCGCACGCTCACGCTCGGCCGCCTGTGGCAGGCGCTGCTCGACGCCGGCGAGATCAGCGCGGTCGTCATGATCATCATCGCGTTCGCCTCGGTGTTCGCCCATGCGGGGTCCACGGTCGGCGCGTTCGATGCGCTGGCCAACGGCCTGCTCGGGCTGACCGACAACGAGACCGTGATGCTGGTCATGATCACGGCCGTGCTCTTGATCGCCGGCATGCTGCTCGACGCGATCTCGATCTTCTTGATCTTCCTGCCGATCCTGATCCCGATCGCCGACCGGTTCGACTGGGACCCGGTCTGGTTCGGGGTGATCATCACCCTCAACCTGGCGATCGGACAGTTCACCCCGCCGGTGGCGGTCAACCTGGCGGTGACCACCCGGATCGCCGGCGTGTCGATCGAGGCGACCACCCGATGGGTGCTCTGGATGGTCGCCGCGGCGCTTGCCGCGCTCGCCCTGATGACCGCGGTCCCCGACCTCGTACTCTGGCTGCCCCGGGAGCTCGGCTATGTCCGCTGATCACAACCACCTCTGCCGCGCCCGCGCCGTTGTCGGGCTGGTCTTGGCGCTCGGCCTCGCCGCCTGCACGGCGGCACCGCCGTCCGCACCGCCGGCACCGGAGCCGCCGGCCGATGCCCCGTCGGTGTCCGTTCCGCTGGTGCCGTCTGAGGGGTCCGTCGGAACGACGTACCGCATCGTCGGGGTCGGCGACATCATGATCGGCACCAACGTCCCGTCGCCCGATCTGTTGCCGGTCGAAGTGCGGCGGGGTATGGACCTCGCCACCTACATCGACCCGGGGCTCCTTGAGATTTTGCGCAGTGCCGACGTCACGTTCGGCAATCTCGAAGGCGTGCTCTACGACGGCGACGGCCCGCACAAGTCGTGCGGCGACCCAAGCCTCTGTTACGTGTTCCGAAGCCCGACCTTTTATGCCGAGATCCTGGCCGACGCCGGGTTCGACATGATGTCGCTCGCCAACAACCACGCCGGCGATTTCCTCGACCCCGGGCGGCGCGCCACCGTTGCCGCGCTTGAGCGCGCCGGCATCGCCGCCGCCGGGCTCGATCAGCCCGGGCTGCGCACCGCGATCCGCCGGCTGTCCGACGGCACCCGGATCGGGCTCGCTGCGTTCGCGCCCAACCGCGGCACCGTGTCGATCAACAACCTCGACCGCGCCGACCGCCTGGTCGGCGCACTCGCCGACCAGGCCGACATCGTGATCGTGTCGTTCCATGGCGGCGCGGAAGGGGCCAACCATCTCCACGTGCCGCGGCGGCCCGAGGTCGCCTACGGCGAGGCGCGCGGCGACGTCTACCGGTTTGCACGGACCGTGATCGATGCCGGGGCGGACGTCGTGTTCGGGCACGGACCGCACGTGCCGCGGGCGATCGATCGGTACCGGGGGCGGTTTATTGCCTACAGCCTTGGGAATTTTTGGACCTACAAGCGGATCAACAGTCGTGGGATCAAGGGGTTGGCGCCGGTCGCGGATCTGGTGGTGGATCAGGACGGGGGGGTGGTGTCGGCGACCATTCACAGTGTGCGGCAGCGGGGGGCCGGGGTGCCGCATCTTGATCCGGAGCGCCAGGCGATCGAGTTGGTCGCGCGGTTGACCGCGCAGGACGTGCCGGAAGCAGGGGTGACCATCTCACCGCAAGGCATTGTTCGATGGCAGGCGCCGTATGCGGCCTTGCGGCCGTAATCGGGGGCGCTGCCCCCGAACCCCCGCAAGGGGGGTTCCCCCCTTGACCCCCGCTTAATACCAACGGCCCGACCGGTTGACCGGTCGGG
>JANQHG010000013.1 GCA_028277115.1 Azospirillaceae bacterium | reverse complement strand
TGCGGGCGATCGGCGACCCGGCCGGCCGCGGCCTGCCGGCGTGCGCCGCCGCCGCACTCGCCCCCGACGGCAGCCCCCGCCTGGCCCCGGTCCTGCGCGGCCTGGCGCGGCGTCCGTCCGACCTCTGGCCGCTCCTGCGGGACGCCGCCGACAGCGCCCGTGCCCTCGGCACCTTGCGCCGGGCGGCGACGGCGGTCGAGGCGGCACACCCCAACCCACCCCCTTGATCTCGGAGGCACCCCCCCCCGTGTTCGTCAGATCCCTCAAAGACGTCGAGAAGACCGACCGGTTCGTCGAATGGGGCAACGGAACGAGCCACCGGCTGCTGACCAAAGCCGACAACATGGGCTTCACGATCTGCCACACCGTGGTCCGGGCGGGCACCCGGTCGCTGCTCCAGTATCGCCGGCACCTCGAGGCCTGCTATTGCATCGCCGGCGCCGGCGAGGTCGAGGATATGTCCGGCACCGTGTATCGGATCGGCCCCGGAGACCTTTATGTGCTGGACCAGCATGATCGCCACTATATGCGCGCCGACCCGGCGGGCGATCTGATCCTTGTGAGCGTGTTCAATCCGCCGCTTGAGGGAACCGAGCGGCACAATTTGGATGACCCGAACGGGTCGGCCTATTGAGGCGACGGCGCGCCGATCCCCTCATCAGACACCGACGCCGGTTGCGAGGGTTTGGGGGCTTCGCCCCCATTGTCAGGGGGTTTCACCCCCCGACACCCCCCGACCAGGGGGTGCCCCCTGGACCCCAGTTCGTGGGGGTCAAGGGGGGCAACCCCCTTGCGGGGGTGTCGGGGGCAGCGCCCCTGACAACGGCCGACAGGCCGCTTACGGCGTTTCAGCCAGGACGGGTCGGCGGGGAGTTAACGAGAAATCACCGACGTGATGACACCGTGTCACCTCGATGACCACCGCGGGCGCGACGCCCCTCTCGGGCCCGCGCTTGCGGCCCCCCATGCGGCGGTGCACCATGAGCCGGCCGGGGCGCGCCGCCGCGGCCCCGATCGTGTAATCGCCGCAAAAAGGACTGCCCCCATGTCGCACCCGCCGTCGCCCGGCGCCCTGGTTCGAATCACCGTGTGGGACCTGCCGGTCCGTGCCTTTCACTGGCTGATCGTGGCCTTGATCACGATCTCGTGGGTCAGCGCCGAGCAGGAGAAGTTCGAGGTCCATTTCTGGGCCGGCTATGCCGTGTTGACCCTGCTGATCTTCCGTCTGGTCTGGGGCGTGATCGGCAGCACCACCGCCCGCTTCGGCCATTTCGTGCGCGGGCCGCGCGCAGCACTCGCCAACCTCTCCGAAATGTCGCCGGCCGCCGCCGCGGCCAAGCCGTCGGTCGGGCATGATGCGCTCGGCGGCTGGGCGGTCATGGTGCTGCTGGTGCTGGTCGCGGTCCAGGCCGGCACCGGACTGTTCACCACCGACGACCTGTTCGTCGACGGGCCGCTCGCGTCCACGGTGTCGAGCGATCTGCGCGGCACGCTCAGCATGATCCACCGGCAAGGCTTCTGGACCATGCTGATGCCGATGATCGGGGTGCATGTCCTGGCGATCGCCCTTTACATCGTGCTGCGCCGCGAAGACCTGGTCGGCCCGATGATCACCGGACGCAAGTCGGTGCCCGCGGCGATTGCCGAGGCCCAGCCGCTCAAGACCGCCCCCCTGCTGTCCGCGGGCGGGGTCCTGATCGCGGCCGCGGTGGTGGTCTGGCTGGTGGCCGGCTGACCGCCAAATCGCCGCGACTGGCCCCGAACCGGCGGCCGCCCCCGCCGGTTCGGGTTCGCCATCAATTGCAAATGACTTGCAATCGCATTACCCTCGGCCCGACCGGGTGCGGCGGGCGCACCAGGCAATCGATCAAACAGGGACGACAACCGAGATGACATGTGAATTTCGGGCCTTGAACCCGGCGCGGCGCGCGGCGACCGCCGCGCTGGCCGCGCTGGTGATGGTCGCGGTGCCGATCGCCGCACGGGCCGAGGCGGCCGCGGGCGAGGTCAATCTGTATTCCTCGCGCCACTACGACACCGACCAGGCGCTCTATCAGGGTTTCACCGCCGCGACCGGTCTCGCGGTCAATCTGATCGAGGGCAAGGCGGACGCGTTGATCGAGCGCATCAGCGCCGAGGGCGAGCGCAGCCCGGCCGACGTTCTGATCACGGTCGATGCCGGCCGGTTGTGGCGCGCCGAGCAGGCCGGTTTGTTCCGGCCGGTGGCAAGCCCGCAGCTCGACGCCCGCATCCCGGCGCATCTGCGCGACCCGGCCGGCCGCTGGTTCGGCTTTTCCAAGCGCGCGCGGGTGATCGTGGTCCGCCGCGACACCCCGGCCGACGCGCGCCCGCTCACCTATGAAGCGCTCGCCGACCCGCGCTGGGCCGGCCAGGTGTGCGTGCGCAGCTCGTCCAACATCTACCAGCTGTCGTTGATGGCGTCGCTGATCCACCACCTCGGGCTCGAGACCGCCGAGGCGTGGGCCCGCGGCGTGGTCGCCAATTTCGCCCGACCGCCCAAGGGCAACGACACAGCGCAGCTGCGCGCGGTCGCGTCGGGCGAATGCGGGATCGCGCTCGCCAACACCTATTATGTCGGCCGGCTGCGCGGGGCGACCGACCCGGCCGACCGCGCGGTCGGGGCGGCGCTCGACATCGTGTTCCCCAACCAGCCCGGGCCGGATGGCGCCGGGCGCGGCACCCATGTCAACATCAGCGGCGCCGGCGTCCTGGTCAGCGCGCCGAACCCGGCGGGCGCGGTTGCGTTCCTTGAGTATCTCGCCAGCGACCAGGCACAGACGCTGTTCGCCGCCGGCAACAACGAGTATCCGGTGGTTGACGGGGTGACCGCGACCGGCCCGATCACCGACTTCGGCGCCTTTGCCGAAGACCCGGTCAATGCCGCGGTGTTCGGCGAAAACCAGGCGGCGGCGTTGCGCGCCTATGATCGCGCCGGCTGGCGCTGAACGCCGGCCGGGGCGGCCGGATAGGCTTTGACAGACGCGGTTCTCCGTGGCACAGGGTCGGCCCGTCCGGCGCCCGGTCAAGTGCGACCAGGGCCCGGCGGGCAGGTTCTGTGCGGTGGGGGGAGAACGCCAGCGTGGTCAAGCCGGAATGGGGGACAAAGCGCATCTGTCCCAGTTGCGGGGCGCGCTATTACGATTTGCACAAGCAGCCGCCGATCTGTCCGGTGTGCGGCACCATGTTCGACCCCGAACTCCTGCTCAGGTCGCGGCGCGCGCGCCCGGCCCCGGTCGAAGAGCCGGTCAAGAAGGCCGCCCCGCCCCCCACCGAGGACGAGCTCGGGATCGAGATCGAAGAAGACGAGGCGATCTCGGTCGATGACGGCGACGACGTGCCCGAGGACACCGGCGGCGACGACTCGGGTGACGACGAGGAAGATGTGCTGATCGAGGACGCCTCCGAGCTCGGCGAGGACGTCGATATGGGCGACGTCGTCGATGTCGACGGCGAGGAGCAAGAGACCCCCTGAGCCTCCGCCCCGCCACACCAGGTGTGCAACGACGACGAGGAAACGCTTGCGTCGCCGAGGGTACCTCTATAACGTTCCGTCTCCGGCAACGGTGGGGGCCATAGCTCAGCTGGGAGAGCGCTACAATGGCATTGTAGAGGTCACCGGTTCGATCCCGGTTGGCTCCACCAACAAAATCAAGAATTTACACGCTGGAAACGCTTGCGGGACGGTATCGTTGGGGCAGGAACGGTCACCGACGATCCAAAGCCCGCGTTGCGGGTGCCAGATAATCTGGTGCATGGTGCGCGTAGACTCGCTCCATGGTTGCTGTGGTTGTGTGCCCGAGGTACCGGGCGACCAACGACATATCGACACCCGCCTGCACCATCCACGTCGCGCTGGTATGGCGCAAGCCGCACTGGAGATGCGTCTGGTCGATCTGGTCGGCGCCCACGGTAGCGGCGTCGGCGTGGCGTCGAAATGGATCGACGGTCAGTTTTCGAAGCTTGACCCGAAGGACCAGGCGCACGTCGCGGCGATGCGACAGGGGGTTGCGGATCGATCCTGGCGGCTCGATGCTGTTCCGCGCCCAAGGCCAGCCGAAGGGCGCGGCGTTCGGAACCAAGGTCGGCGAGATCGACAGCCTCCGCGGCGAAGACCCGGCGATCAACAACCCGAGCGCCGCGGCGATGTTCGGTTGATGCCGTTTTGTTGCCGACTTTGACTCACGCTGAACAGATAGCGCTTGCCAATGCCAACACTTAATCATCTAAATGACGACTTCGGCCTGGCACGCGACATGGCAGCGGCTGCCGATGGCGAATATCTCGGCAGCTATTCTAGCGTCGAAACGGTGATCGGGGCGTACCTTGGCGAGATTTTGGCTGCTCGAGCGGACCAAATCGCCGGTAAGACCAAGGACGAGGGATTCCGGGAGCGCGTGATCAAACGGGCCAAGT
>JANQHG010000275.1 GCA_028277115.1 Azospirillaceae bacterium | reverse complement strand
CGACAGCGTGCCGCGACCACGGCGCCGGCGTCGGCGTCGGGTGTTGGCACCGACACTGCGACCCCGGTCAGAGTCGCCCGGCCGTCGCGCCGACCGTCGAACCCGGCGAGGTCGAGCGCCGCCGCGATCTGGTCGATCGACAGCGTCACCGGACCGCCGGCGGCGGTCGGCAGCTCGATCATCAGCGGTTCGGGCACCGCAACCGAGATCCGGGTCGGCTCGGCGACCGAGGCGGTGCCGGTCATCCGCGGCGTCGTCCAAGCGATCCCGTCCGGCCGCCGCTCCGAGAGCTCGCGGGCGTCGATCGCGAGCTCGAACGGAAAGCCGGACACCGACAGCGTGCCGACCGACGCCTCGACGCCGGCGGCGTGGCCGGCGGTGATCCACCCCTCGACCGAGCGGGTGATCCGGTCGGCCAGGAACAGCCACCATAAGCTGACCGCGACCGCGGCGACCACCGCAAGGCCGATCAACAAGCGCACACCCCAACGCCGCACCGCCGAGCCCGAGCGCCGCCGCGGAGACGCGGGCGGTGACGGTTGTCCGGGCGGCGGGGTCTCGGAACTGGTCATCGGCGACACACCCTCGATTGGACGGATTGAACCAAAGTCGGCCGGACGCCCGGCTCACCCGAACAGGGCGCGCCGGATCCGGTTGAGCCCGAACGAGACCAGCCCGACCACCAGCGGCACCGCGATCGCGGTCACCACCTCGCCGTGCAACGGGAAGCCGAGATTGTCGACACCCTTGGCGATGTAGCCGATCAACCCGACCAGGTAATAGCTGATCGCGACCACCGACAGGCCTTCGACCGTGCTCTGCATCCGGACCTGGATCTTGGCGCGCCGGTCCATCGACGCGAGGAGAGCGCTGTTCTGCTCTTCCATCGCGATGTTGACCCGGGTGCGCAGAAGGTTGCCGGTGCGCGCCACCCGCTCGGTCAGGGTGTTCAGGCGCTGTTCGACCGCGACGCAGGTCTGGACCGCCGGCAGCAGGCGGCGCTCCAGGAACTCCTGGATCGTCTGGAAGCCCTCGATCCGGGTCTCGCGCAGCTCTTCCAACCGGCGGGTGACCAGTGCGGCATAGGCCCGGGTCGCGGCGAACCGATAGCTGGTGGTCAGCACCATCTCTTCTGCAACCGACGCCAGATTGATCAAGTCCTTCAACAGCTGGCTGTCGGCCTGCGCCTCCGGGTCGTCCAACAGCCCGGTGATCGTGGTCAGCTCTTCGTGCAACCGGCGGGTCTTCGGCGTCATCTCTTGGGCCAGCGGCAGCGCGAGCAGCGCCAGCATGCGATAGGTCTCGATCTCGATCAGGCGTTGGACCAGGCGGCCGGCGCGCGGCGCGGTCAGGCCATGGTCCTCAATCAGGATTCGCCCGAAATGGTCGGTGTGCAGCCGGAAATCGGTCCACACCCGTCCCGCGCCGCCGGCGACGTCGCTGCCGATCGGCTCTTGGTGATTGAACAGGCGCGCGAGGGACTTTGGGTCGCGCACGGTCGGCTCGGTCGCGATGTGCAGCCCGACCAACAGCTCGCCCGGCAGGCCGGCCAGCCAGTCCCGCGGCAGCAGGGCGATCACCGGATCAGTGAACGGATCTTCCTCGACCTCCTGTTCCTCGCGCAGGAACTGGTAGGTCGAAAACTCGCCGTGACGTTCCCAGCGCAGGATCATCGGCCCGGCGTTGATCGCGAAATGGCGGGCGCCCTCGGCCGGGTGGCCGACGTTGTAATGATCGCACAAGGCGCGCAGATGGGCGCGGTCCGCCTCCTCGGTCTCCTCGCCCGACAGGATCGAGACCATGGTCGCCCGCATCGGCGGCTTCAACTCGAGGAACGGCCGGGCGTGAATCTCGTTCGTCAGGGTCTGACGCTGGGGATGTTGCGTTGGCAGCGATGTCGGCATGCGACGCCTCGAAACAGTTCGTGGTCAGGCCGGCACCCGACGAACCTGAGCTGGCCCGGGGTGCGGCAGTGTCGGCCGCCGCGCCAGGCGGTGCAAGCCTGCTCTTCGCGGTCCGGCGCGGGTCAAAAAGTAAGATCAGCCCAATCGCCGGCGCCGGCGGTCTTTTCGGGTCTTCGCAAGGTTGGGGTGGACACCCCAACCTTGCGGTCTCGGTGCAAGCTTAGGGTGGGGTGCGAACCCCGATCAGGTCCGGCGGGGGTCAGGTGATGGTCTCGACCCGACCGGCGCAGATCCGGACCAAGTCGTCCGGACGGATCGAGAACACCGCATGCGGCGTGCCGGCCGCCGCCCACACTGTCCGATAGCCCATCAGGTCGGCGTCGATCACCGTCAATGGCGCGATCCGATGGCCGACCGGCGGCACCCCACCGATCGCAAAACCGGTGACTTCGCGGACATAAAGCGCGTCGGCGCGCACGATCCGCTCGCCCGCGACCCGGTTGCCGAGCCGCGCCGGCAGCGCCCGCTCGTTGACCCGGTTGAGCCCGCTCGCCACCACCAGGATCGGCATCGCGCTGTCGCGGGTGCGGAAGATCAGGGATTTCGCAATCTGGCCGACCTCGCAGCCGATCGCCGCCGCGGCCTCGGCGGCGGTGCGGGTCGACGCCGAGAGGGTCACCACCTGGGCCGACAGGTCATACCGGTCCAAGACGGCCTGGACCCGCTCGGCGGCCGTGGTCCGCGGGCCGTTGCCAACCGCCGTCACGGCGCTACCCCGCGAGCTCCCGCGCCCGGGCGGTGCCGGCGGCGACCGCCTGGGTCATCAATGTGTGCATCGACCCCGGCTCGTCCATCAGCACCGAAAGCGCTGCCGCGGTGGTGCCGCCCGGGCTGGTGACCGCCCGGCGCAGTTCGGCCGGCGCGGCGTCACGCTGGCGGGCGAGCTCGGCCGCGCCGATCACGGTCGCGCGCGCCAGCCGCGCCGCCAGGGCGGGCGCGAGCCCGGCTGCGGCCCCGGCCTCGGCCAGCGCCTCGATCATCAAGAAGACATACGCCGGGCCGCTACCGGACACCGCGGTCGCGGGGTCGATCAAGCCCTCGTCGTCGAGCCAGGCGACCTCGCCGACGGCGCCCAAAAGCCGGCCCGCGACGACGCGCTGGCGGTCGGTGACCCGCGGGTTGGCCTTTGCCACCGTGATGCCGCGGCCGACCGCCGCCGGGGTGTTCGGCATCGCCCGGACGATCGCCCGGTCGGCCCCGAACGCGGTCTCGAAAAAGCCGATCGGGGTGCCGGCGGCGATCGAAACGACCAGGGTGCCGGCACCGACCATGCCGCGGTACGCAGGCACAACCTCGGCCATCAGCTGCGGCTTGACCGCCAACACCACGACATCGAAGCGTTCGTTGGCGCCCAATTGCCCCGCGCCGGCCAAGCGCCGGACGTTGGTCGTCGCCTCTTCAAGCGCTCCGTCGGGCGGCGGCGCCGGGTCGACCACGGTGACCCGGTCGGTCACCCCGGCGGCGAGCCAGCCGTCCACCAGCGCGCCACCCATCTTGCCGCAGCCGACCAGCAGCAACGACGGGCCCATGCCAAACTCCTCCCTCGGGCGGTTTCGCCGCCGGTCCCACCGGACCCCACCCGACCCGATCCGCACCCCGGTCCGGTGGACCGGCCGGGCGTTCAGGCCTCGCCGACCGTATCGAGCAAGGCTGCTGCGATCGCCTCGTTCGCCGACTTGCCGCCCCAGATCACGAACTGGAAGGCCGGGTAGAACCGGTCGCATTCGGATAAGGAAAACTCCACCAAGTCCTCAAGCTGTTCGACGCTGGCGCCGCTCGACCCGCGCAACAGGGTGGTTTGGCGGAACATCGGCTTTTGTTCGTCGGAGCAGATGTCGAAGTGGCCGAGCCACATCCGGCCATTGACCTCTGCCAGAAGGTCGTGCAGGGCGGTCTTACGAGTCCCGGCGATCTTCATGTCGAATTGGCAGGAGAACTGCATCGCACTGACGTCTGGTTGCCAGACGAAAAACAGGCGATAGTCGCACCAGCGTCCGCCGATCTCGACAACCATTTCTTCGTCGCTGACGCGATCGAACGGCCATTCATTGGTGACGACGATCTCTTCGATCAGGTCGAGCGGGTTGCGCACCGGCTCGACGGTTTCGACGGCCAAGGTCGACATAAGGGGGCGTCCTCTCAACGATGGTCGCGGACGACGTCAGCGCGGACCCGCCCGGCGCGCGCGCGAGCCGCGGCGCCGGAACGGCCTGGCATCGCCCGGACGGCTGGCCGGAGCACGGGCGACGGGCCGGGATGCGGCACCGGCGCGCGCCGCCGCGCACCCACGCGGAACCGTGCCAGACCACGGGTCGCCGACGCAACCGGTTTCCCGGTGACGGTCGCTATGCCCCTGGGAACGAGGGTCGAACACGGGTGCGGTATCCGGATGGGAGCTCGTCGATCTTCGGGACCGGCCGCGGACGAACCGTTTGACAGGGCGCGGCGGCCGGAACGGCGCGGTGTCGAGCGCGGGTCAGCCCGCGGCAGGCCCGGGAGGCACCCCGGCGGTGACGTCAGGGCGGCCAAGCGCCTGGCGCATCTCTTCGACCACCGCCTCCAGCGTGGCGACCCGGTCGGCCAGGGTCGCCTGGTCGGCCCGGGCGGCGGCGGCCATGTCGCGCGCGGCCTCGAAATCCTCGCGGCTGACCATGTCCATCTGCCGCAGGACCCGTTCGAACTGCTGGCGCAGTTGAGCCTCGACCTCGCCGCGCAGGCTGGACAGCGTCCCGATCGCGCCGCCGGCCACCCTGGCCAAATCGTCGAGTATCTTACTGTCGACCTGCATCTTGCCCCTTCCCTTCGGCTGCCGCGTCAATATGAGCCGATCAAACCGGCAACACAAGACCGGACTTGGTGCGCCGCCGAGCCTGGCGGGACGCCGCCTCTCCAGTCAGGGGGTGCCCCCTCTGGTTTTGACACGGGCCGGGGCGCCCGCCATTATGGCCCCGAGGCCGGCCGGCGCCGGCAGTCACCCATCGATCGCCGCGGGGCCGGCGGCCGCTGACCTGCCCGGGACGCATGAACATTTTCAGGGCCTTCGAACGCGATCTTCGGGTGATCCTGGAACAACTTCAGGGCGCCGGACAGCTGCCGCCAGCGCTGTCGTTCGACCGGATCACGGTCGAGCCGCCGCGGGATCCGAGCCACGGCGATCTCGCCACCAACGCCGCGATGGTGCTGGCGCGACCCGCCGGCTTGACGCCGCGCCCGCTCGCCGAAACCCTGGCCGCGCGCTTTGCCGACCACCCGGACGTGGTCGAGGCGACCGTGGCCGGCCCCGGTTTCGTCAACCTGCGGCTCGCCGACCATTGCTGGCAGGCGTGTCTCGGCGATGCCCTGCGCACCGGCACCGCCTACGGCGACAGCGCGATCGGTGCCGGCGTGACGGTCAATGTCGAGTTCGTGTCGGCCAACCCGACCGGGCCCTTGACCGCCGCCCACGCCCGCGGCGCGGTGGTCGGCGACGCGCTCGCCGCCCTGCTTGAGAAGGTCGGGCATCGGGTCGTGCGCGAATACTACATCAACGACGCGGGCGCCCAGGTCGATACCTTGGCGCGCTCGGCGTTCCTGCGCTACCGCGAAGCGCTCGGCGAAGGGATCGGCGAGATCCCGGCCGGGCTCTATCCCGGCCAATACCTGTGTGCGGTCGGCCGGGCGCTTGCCGAGCGCCATGGCGACGCGCTCCGCGACCAGGACGAGGCCGCGTGGCTGCCGGTGGTCCGCGACGCCGCGGTCGCGATGCAGATGGCCGCGATCAAACAGGACCTGGCGCTGCTCGGGATCGAGATGGACGTGTTCTCGTCCGAACGCGCGCTGGTCGAGGCAGGGGCGGTCGATGCGGCGCTGGCGCGGCTGACCGACCAGGGTCATGTCTACACCGGCGTGCTCGAGCCGCCCAAAGGCAAGCTGCCCGAGGATTGGGAGCCGCGGCCGCAAACCCTGTTCCGCTCGACCGCGTTCGGCGACGACGTCGACCGGCCAGTCAAGAAGTCGGACGGCAGCTGGACCTATTTCGCCAACGACATCGCCTATCACTACGACAAGGTGTGCCGGGGCTTCCGCAATCTGATCGACATCGTCGGCGCCGACCACGCCGGCTATGTCAAACGGATGCAGGCGGCGGTGCGGGCGATCTCCGACGGCGCCGCCGCGCTCGACGTCAAGCTGTGCCAGCTGGTCCACCTGTTCCAGGGCGGGGTCCCGGTCAAGATGTCGAAACGCGCCGGCACCTTCGTCACGCTCCGCGACGTGATCGAAGAGGTCGGTGGCGGCCAGATCGGCCGCGGCGTCGTCCGCTTCATCATGCTGACCCGGCGCAACGACCAGACGCTCGACTTCGACCTCGCCCGGGTCACCGAGCTGTCGAAGGACAACCCGGTCTTTTATGTCCAGTATGCCCATGCCCGCTGCCATTCGGTGCTGCGCCATGCCGGCGAGTTGTGGCCGGACGGCGATCTGTCGGGCACCGCGCTTGCGCGCGCGCCGCTCGGGCGCTTGTCCGAGCCCGACGAGCTGGCGCTGATCCGCCGGCTCGCCGGCTGGCCGCGCCAGGTCGAGGCGGCGGCCGAGGCGCACGAGCCGCATCGGATCGCCTTTTACCTGTCCGATCTGGCCGCCGAGTTTCACGCCCTGTGGAACCGCGGCCGCGACGACACCAGCCTGCGCTTCCTGGTTGCCGGGGACGACGGTTTGAGCCGGGCCCGTCTTGCGCTGGTGCGCGGCGTCGCGACGGTGATCGCGTCCGGGCTCGCGATCATGGGCGTGGACCCTGTCGAGGAGATGCGCGCGTGACCCATTGGTCCGAGCCTGACGAGGACGCGCCGGCGGTCGGCCGCCGCGACGCGTATGATCGCCGCCGCGCCCCCTATGACCGCCGCCGCCGCGGCCGGCGGCTGATCGGCGGTCTCGGGCTCCTGCTGATCGTCGGCACGGTCGGCGGGGCCGGGGCGATGGTGGTGCAGATGATCACGGGCGGCGGTCTCGGGCCGAGCGGCGACGACGTGCCGCTGATCCGGGCCGCCGAGGGACCATTCAAGGTCCGCCCCGACCAACCGGGCGGCCTCGAGATCCCGCACCAGGACAAGCTCGTGTTCTACCGGCTCGAGCCCGGCTCGGCGCCGCCGGTGGTCGAACGGCTGTTGCCGCCGCCCGAGACGCCGTTGCCGCCGCCGGTCGCAGCCCCGGTGGTACCGCCGCCGCCGCCGGTGCCCGGACCGCCGCCGATCGCGAGCCGGCCGTTCAGCGGCGCCACCGCCGACGCCTCGGGCGCGATCGGTGCGCTGTCCCGGCCGCCGTCGGCGGCCGGGGCCGGGGCGGATGCACCACCGACGACCGACCCGCGCCCGGACCCCGCTCCTGCCGGCGCCGACGCACCGGCGCCGGGATCGGGCGGGGACGCGATCGGCGCCCTGATCGCGCGCACCACCATCCCGGCCCCGGTGCGCACGGCGATCGACCGCGACGGCCGGCGCATCCCCCTGCCGCCGGCCAAACCCGGCGCGATCAGGATCGCCGACCCCGGTGGCGCCGCCGCCGGCGGTTGGCGGGTCCAGGTCGCATCGATGCGCTCGGAGGAAGCCGCCCGCGCCGAGTGGCAGCGGCTCCAGACCCGCTACCGCGCCGCGCTCGACGGACTTGCCGGGGAGATCACCCGGGTCGATCTCGGCGACCGCGGCATTTACTACCGACTGACCGGCGGCACCGTGTCGGCCGCGCGCGCCCAGAAGATCTGCGAGCTTCTGCGCGCCCAGACCGTGGGCTGCCGTGTCGTCGCGCCCTGATCCCGGGGCGCATGCGCGACCGCGCGCGGTCGTGGTCGGCTGCACCGGGCCCGCGCTCACCGGCGCCGAGGCGGCGCTGTTCGCCGAGGCCGATCCGTTCGGCTTTATCCTGTTTGGGCGCAATTGCGACACCCCGGACCAGGTCCGCGACTTGGTGGCGGCGTTACGCACCGCGGTCGGCCGCGCCGACGCGCCGATCCTGATCGACCAGGAAGGCGGCCGGGTCGCCCGCCTCGGACCGCCGCACTGGCCGTGCCTGCCGGCGGTGCGCGGGCTCGGCGCGCTCGCCGAGCGCGATGCCGCGGTCGGCCGGCGCGCCGCTTGGTTGCACGGCCGGCTGACCGCGGCGATGCTGGCGCCGCTTGGGATCACCGTCGCCTGCGCGCCGGTGTGCGACGTGCCGCGCCCCGACGCCGACCCGGTGATCGGCGACCGCGCGCCCGGGACCGACCCGCTGCTGGTCGGCCAGATCGCCGGCGCGATCGCCGACGGCCTGGTCGCGGGCGGCGTCCTGCCGGTGATCAAGCATATCCCCGGCCATGGCCGCGCGCGCGCCGACAGCCATGTCGCGCGGCCGCAGGTGACCGACAGCCGCGACGAGCTCGCGCGCAGCGATTTCCTGCCGTTCCGGGTGCTCGCCGACCGGCCGCTCGCGATGGTCGCCCATGTCGTGTTCACCGCCTATGACGCCGCCGCACCGGCCAGCGTCTCGGCGACGGTGATCGCAGACGCGATCCGGTGCGACATCGGGTTCGACGGGCTGCTGATCTCCGACGACCTGGCGATGGGCGCGCTCGACGGCGCGGCCGCCGACCGGGCGGCGGCGTGCCTTGCCGCCGGGTGCGACGTCGCCCTTTACTGTTCGGGCGATCCGGCCGACACCGCGGCGATCGCAGCCCGGGTGCCGCTGCTCTCGGACGCGTCATTGACACGTTGGCAGCGCGCCCAATCTTGGGTGAAACGCATCGAGCCGGACGACGTAGCCCGTCTCACGCGTGAGTTCGAGACGTTGATGACGGCGCGCCCCGATCCCTGATCCGGCGCGGGCGCGGGGGTTCGATGGACCAACAGCTCTTCCAGATCTCGGTGCTGGTCGTGCCGGTGATCCTGGCGATCACCTCCCACGAAGCGGCGCACGGCTATATCGCCGCCCAACTCGGCGACGACACCGCGTTGCGGCTTGGCCGGGTCAGCTTCAACCCGCTGCGCCACATCGACCCGATCGGGACTTTGGTGGTGCCGACCTTGATGTTTTTGACCTCGGGCTTTCTGTTCGGCTGGGCCAAGCCGGTGCCGGTTGATTTCCGCCGTCTCGATAACCCCCGGCGCGACATGGTCTGGGTGGCGCTCGCCGGGCCCGGCATCAACATCGTGCTTGCGATCCTGTCGGCGTGGCTGTTGCGCTGGACCCATCTGTTGCCGATGGACCTGCAACCGTGGGTCGAGGCAAATCTGATCAACTCGATTCTGATCAATGTGATTTTAGCTGTGTTCAACATGCTGCCGCTGCCGCCGCTGGACGGCGGCCGGGTGGCGGTCGGGGTGCTGCCGACGCCGATCGCACGGCCGCTGGCGCACCTGGAACCGTTCGGATTGCCGATCCTGATCACAATCCTGTTCCTCTTGCCGATGCTCGGTCGCCAGCTCGGGCAGGACTTCAGCGTAATTCCCTGGCTTCTCGCCGGTCCGGTGCAATACATTATCAACATCATCGGCGCGATGACCGGCCTGCTTTGACCGCACCGCCGGCACATGGGTGACGCGGGCGTCGATCGGGAGCCGGACGGACCATGGATCACGCGCCCGCGTTCGAAGAGGATCGCCCGGACGACCGCGCGTGCGCGGAGGACGCGTTGGTGCTGGCCCTCGACGGTTTCGAGGGGCCGATCGACATGCTGCTTGCGATGGCGCGCGACCAGAAGGTCGATCTGTTGCACATCTCGATCCTGGCGCTTGCCGACCAGTATCTCGCGTTCATCGCCGACGCCCGCTCGCTTCGGATCGAGCTGGCGGCCGACTATCTGGTGATGGCGGCGTGGCTTGCGTATCTCAAATCGAAGCTGTTGTTGCCCGATCCGCCGGCCACCGAAGACGAGCTGTCGGGCGAGGAGATGGCGGCGGCGCTCGCCTTTCAGCTGCGCCGGCTCGAGGCGATGCGCGAGGCCGGCGAGCGGCTGATGGCGCGGCCGCGGCTTGGCCGCGACGTGTTCGCGCGCGGCGCGCCCGAGGGCTTGGCGGTCGAGCGGACCACGGTGATCCAGCTGTCCTTGTTCGAGTTGCTGCGCGCCTATGGCGAGCACCGGCGCCGGGTTGAATCGGCGAGCTTGCGTATCCCGCCGACCGAGCTTTATTCGATCGAGGAAGCAATCGCGCGCTTGTCCGAGCTGCTCGGCCGGATGCCGGACTGGGCAACCATGGCGAGCTTTCTGCCAAGCGGGATCGACGAGGGCTTGCGCGGCCGGTCGGCGGTCGCGGCGACCTTTGTCGCGACGCTCGAACTGGTCAAGGCGGGGCAGCTGGAGCTGCGCCAGGACCGGCCGTTCGCGCCGATCTGGGTGCGCCGCCGGGCATCGGACGCGCCCGACGGCTAAGGACATCACTCCATCCCCCGCCCTAGCAATTGGGTCCGCCACGGTGGTTCGTTGGGTCCCGACCAGCCTGTTTGCGAGACACCCGCCGGACAAGGGCGAGCCCGCCGGTGAGGCGACCGCCCCGACCGGTGCGCCCGAACGCGCGATCCGGGAAAACTGGCTTGCGATCCGCCCGCGCATGCCGATCGCCCGGGCCGCCGCAGCGGTCGCGCGGCTCGGTCTGCGCCCGACCGCCGATCCGTCCGTCTTCCCCCCGCTCCCCGAGCCCGCGGCCGCCGAGCCCCCGGCCGCCGGCCCCCCGACCGCTGATCCCGCGACCGCTGATCCCGCGACCGCCGCCGCCCCGAGCGAGCTCGCGACCGCCCCGCCCGCCGCCGAACCGGGGCCGGGCGACGGCCCGCCCTACGACACCGGCGACGATGACCCGTGGCCGCGGGTCGCGCCGACGCCGCACCGCCGACCGCGCAGGCCCTTGCGCACGGCGGCCGCGCTCGTGGACCCCGAGGACCCGCGCGACGGTCCCCCGTATGACACCGGCGACGACGATCCGTGGCCTCGGGTCGCGCCGACACTGCCTCGCCGACCGCCGCCGCCGGAGGCAGCGGCGAGCCCGCCGGATACGGAGCTCGCCGCCGCCGGCGGCGATCGACTGTCGCTCGACGATCTTTACGGCGATTTCGCCACGGTCCTGACCCCGGCGGACGATCTCGGTCGCGTGCCGGTCGCGGCGGCCGCCGAGCTCGCCGAGGCGCCGACCGACACGGTCGCGGCCCAACTCACCCCACCGGACGACGCGGTCGACCCGACCGCGTCGTCCGCGCCGGTCCCGCAGTCCGGTCCCGCCCCCGACACCGGTCCGCCCCCGGACCCCGCGCCGGCGGTCCCGGCCGCCGCCGACCCGTTCGCGGGTCCGGAGCGCGACACCCTGCGCCGGCTCGAAGCGCTGTTGTTCGCCTCGGCCGAGCCGGTCACCGAAGATGCGCTCGCCCGCCACCTTGGGGCCGAGGGCGCCAAGCTGGGGCTCGCGCTCGAGACGCTCCAGGCGGTCTACGCCGACCGCGGGGTCAACCTGGTCCGGATGGACCGGCGCTGGGCGTTCCGCACCGCGCCCGACCTCGCGTCGATGCTGCGCATCGAACAGGAGGCGACGCGCAAACCCTCGCGCGCTGCGGTCGAGACCTTGGCGATCATCGCCTACCACCAACCGGTGACCCGGGCCGAGATCGAGAGCATCCGCGGGGTTGCCACCAGCAAAGGCACGCTTGACCTGTTGATGGAGACCGGCTGGGTCCGGCCCGGGCGCCGGCGCGAGTCCCCGGGGCGCCCGCTGACCTGGATCACCACCAACGATTTCCTTGACCATTTCGGGCTCGGGTCGCTGCGCGATCTTCCGGGGCTCGAGGACTTGCGCGCGGCCGGGCTGCTCGACACCAAACCGATGCTGGCACCCCTGCCCGGCGCGACCGAGGACGAGACGGACGCCGAGGAGGACGAAGAGGACGAAGAGGACGAAGAGGCGGACGCCCACGCCTCCCTCGATGCCGAACGCCCGGACGAGCCCGGACGAGGATGAGCGTCGGTGATAGGTTTCCGGGAACCGGGTGGTGTGGGAGGCGGTCGGCGCGCCGTCGGCAAGACCATGCTGAAGGTGGGATCACACCCCAACCAACCCGACCCATCTGCGGTGACGGGTGGATCCTTGCTCCGGCCCACGCCTGTCGACGCCGAGCGTCCGGGCGACGATCACCGCCGTTGATACTTTGCCGGGATGTGGGTGTTGAGAAACGCGGTCAGCGCCTCATCGGGGGCGACGAAGCGCAACGCCACCCGCGGCCGGACCGGGTCGGGTTCGATCCGCGTCACCTCGGCGGCAAACGCGACCGCAGGGCCTCCGTTGGCGGCGAGCCGGCCGCCGACCGACTGGCCGGGCGCCGGCGGCGGCGCCCCCGGGGCGGCCCACTCGACATTAAGGCCGCCGAACGACCAGTCCCGGGTGACGAAGCCGCCGACCGCGGTTTCGGCGCACAGGGCAGGCCGGGTGAACCGGCGCATCCGCCGTCGCTCGCACGGGCTGTGGCCCGGTTCGCGACGCACCGCCGAGCGTTTGACCGACCCGAGCGCGACCCCGCGCAGCGACGCCCCGGCCAGAATCGCGCCGCCGAGATCGGCGCGGTTCAACACCGCGTTGGAGAACGAGGCATTGGTGAGGTCGGCGTCGAACAGCCGCGCGCCCTCAAGATTGGCCGGCCACCGGCGCCCGCCCGCCAAGTCCATGGCATCGAAGACCGCCGCCGCCGCCTGGACGCGGTCGAGCAGGGTGCGGCGCAGGTTGGTCCCGCGCAGCGACGCCTGCTCAAGCACCGCATCGCGCAGATCGCTGAACGACAGGTCCGCCATGTCGAGCCGGGCGCCCGAGAGATCGCTCGCAACGAACCGACAGCGGCGCAGACGCGCCCCGGACAGATCGTGCCCGACCAGCCTCGCGCCGGTGATCTCGCGCCCCTCGAGCACCAACCGCGCGCCCTGGCTGCCGGCGGTGGCGATCCACGCGCCGTGCGCCGCAACCTGGCTCGCCAACTCGCCGTTGTCGATCGGCTTGTACGGTGGCTCGGTGATCCCGCCTTTGGTGCCGAGCCGATGTCGTTGCGGCGGGCTCAACCGCGCGGTCTCGACCAGCGTGTTGCCGAGTCGCGCCTGGTCGACCGTCGCCCCGGCAAGCTCGGCGCCGATCAGGACCGCGTCGGTCAGGTCGGCGCCGGTCAGGTCGGCGTCGGTCAGATCGGCACCGGACAGATCGCAGCCGCTGAGCCACGCGTCCGTCATCACCGCGCGCTCCAACCGGCTGTCGGTCAGGACCGCGGCGCCGGTCGCACGGGTCGCGCCACGGATCATGGCCGTGCCGCCGGCCCGGAGGTCCGCGCCCTTCAGGCAGCACTCGGTCATCACCGTGCGGTTGAGATTGGCGCCGCGCAGATCGGCGCCGGTCAGCCTGGCGCCGGTCAGGGTCGCATCTTCGAGATCTGCGCCGAACAAAACCGCCTGGCTCAAATCGGCGCCGGACAGATCGCTTCGGCAAAGATTGGCACCGATCAACGAAACACCGGAAAGCCTCATCCGGCCGAGGGTTAGCCCTGACAAGTCACGAAACCCCAAGTTACCCGGCCGTCCCGTCCGTCGGGTCAGCCATCGGGCGTGGATCATCAACTCTTGCCTGATGTCCGAAAGCTCTGACGTCCCCGCTGTCATGTGCCGCATCCTCACCCGATGTTGGCCGGCCCCCGAAAGCAACCGACCAATATCCGACCTTCATACTAGGGTACAATGGGACGATTTGTCGCGGCCGTCAACCGGAACGGTGCGGCGGCGGCCGGATGCCCTCATCCGGCCGCCGCGCGACCACCCCGCCTGGAGGTGGGGGACGGGTCCATTTTTTTACGCTCAATCGTTACTCGCCGAGATACCGGCGCGTTAGATGGCGCTTGAACGCCGCGGTGCCGAGGGTCGCGCCGGTCACCGCTTCGACCATCTCGGGCGCCGGCAGGCGACTGCCCAAGGCGTGGACGCCGCGGTTCAGCCACCCGACCAGCGGCCCGAAATCGCCGTCGCCGAGCGCGTCGGGCAGCGCCGGCAGATCGCGCTCGGCCGCCGCGAACAGCTGGGCGGCGACCAAAGCTCCCAGGGTGTAGGTCGGGAAATAGCCGAATGCGCCGCAGTACCAATGGATGTCCTGAAGACAACCCGAGCGATCGTCCGGCGGGGTCACCCCGAGCAACTCGGCCATACCGTCGCGCCATGCGGCCGGCAGGTCGGCCGGTGCCAGCGCGCCGTCGATCAGGGCGCGTTCGAGCCGGGTGCGCAGAATGATATGGGCCGGATAGCTAATCTCATCGGCATCGACCCGAATCAGGCCGCGACCGACCCTGTGGTAGAGCCGGCACAGATTGGTCGGCTCCCATGCCGGACCGCTGCCGCCGAACGCTGCGGTGAGGTGCGGCGCAAGGAACGTAAGAAACTCGCGGCTTCGCCCGGCCTGCATCTCGATGATCAGCGATTGCGACTCGTGCATCGCCATGCCGCGCGCCTGGCCGACCGGCTGGTGGCGCCACGCCGTCGGCAGCCCCTGTTCGTAGAGCGCGTGCCCGGTCTCGTGCAGGATGCCCATCAGGCTCGAGGTGAAGTCGGCCTCGTCATAGCGGGTGGTCAGCCGGACGTCGTCCGCGGCACCGCCGCAGAACGGATGCAGGCTGACGTCGAGCCGGCCGCGGGCGAAGTCGAAACCGGCCCGGCCCATCAAGGCCTCGCCGAGCGCGCGCTGGGCCGCCACCGGGAACGGCCCCTCGAGCGACAGCGGCGCCGGCGCCGCCGCCTGGACCGCGAGCACCCGGTCGAGCAACGGCGGCAACGCGACCGCCAAGTCGTCGAACAGCGGCGTCACGGTCGCCATGGTCAGGCTCGGCTCGAAGCCGTCGAGCAGGGCGTCGTAGGGATCGATGCCGAACACGGCGGCCTTGGCTGCTGCGACCGCACGCTGGCAAACCACCACCTCGGTCAAGGTCGGCACCACGTCGGCGAACGCATCGTCGGCGCGGGCCCCGCGCCACGCGCGCTCGCACGCCGAATTGGCGCGCGACGCCGCCTCGACCAACTCGGCGGGCACCGCCGCGGCGTGGCGATAGAGCCGGCGCATCTCGCGCAGATTGGCCGCGGCCCATGCATCGAGGATGCCGGCGGCGCTGGCGGCGTCGGCCTCGGCGGCGTCGAGCAGGTCTTCGACCTCGGGTGCGGTCAGCTGTTCATGGCGGAGCACCCGCAAGGTCGCGAGCTGGGCGCTCCGGCCGTCGGCCGCCCCCGACGGCAGCATCGTCTGGGCATCCCAGTCGAGGGTGCCGATCGCGTCGTCGAGCGCGCCGAGGCGCGCGAACCGCGCGACCAAGCGCCCATAGGCGGTGTCCGGCGCGGCGGGCAGGGTCGCGGTGGTCACGACGGCGGCGGTCCCTCCGGGTGGCAAAGCGCGTGATCGGCCGGGCGCGCGCGCTCCGGTCATTCGGCGGCTGTCGCGCGCGCGAGCTCGGGATTCGCCGCCGCAAACCAGGACGCCGGCCGCCACGCGGCCTCGGTCGTCCGGTCGGCCTCACGGTCCGGCCCGGGGGCCGCCGGGATGCGGCCGGTCACCAGTTGCGGTGTCGCGTGCTGTGGTGTCGCGTGCTGTGGTGTCGCGTGCTGTGGTGTCGCGTGCTGCGGTGTCGCGTGCTGCGGGGTCGCGTGCTGCGGGGTTTGGGGCGCCGCGGCGGTGATCGGTGCGAGGTCCCCCGGCGCGCTCGGCCCGTGCGGGCGCACCGGCGGTGCGCCCGCGGGCGGCAGATGCTCGCCGCCGGCCCAGCCCTCGGGCACCCAATCGCGCGGCAGCCAGCTGACCATCAGGCGCTGCCAATCCGGCACCGCCGGCGTGCCGCCGCGCGCATCGTCGATCCCGGCGGGATCGAGCGCGATCCGGTTGGCCTGAACCCTGTCGTCGTCGAGCACGGCGTCCCAGATCATCTCGTGCACGAAATAGGCCCCCATCTTGGTCACGGCCTCAAGCACCGCGATCGACCCCGCGGTGCCGACATCGCCGGTCATCAGGTAGCTGAGCAAGAGCGTGTCGGCCGAGGCGATCACCCGCCAAGTGATGGTCTTTTCCAGCGCGCGCAGCCACGACGAGGTGTCGTCGTCCGCTTCGGCGATCGCGCCGGCGAGCAGAAGGTCGCTTTGTGCCAGATAGTCGGCCTCGGTCAACACGCCGTCGTCGCGCAGCGCCCTCAGCTTGAACAGGCGTTCGGCGATCTCGGCCGGCAGCGCGCCGCGGTCGAGGTCCCATGGCATCGGCCGGCGTGCATCCGGCGCAAGCCGGCCGCGCATCCCGGCACGCACGAAGTGGCGGAACCCAAGACCCCAGGTCGCCACCGTCTCGACGAAGCGGGCACGGGCGAGGTCGCGGTGCAGGCGGCTTCTGTGCCACGCACTGTCGCTCCACACCGAGGCGCGGTCCGCCGGCAGGCCCCGCGCCTCCGGGTTGAAATAGTACCGGACATCGATGACGTCGGACCGATCGGCGGTGGCAAAACCGCCGACCACCCAGGTCTCCGGGACCGCCAATCCCGCCGCCGCGGCGGCGGCAAGGGCTTGGCGCCACGCCACCGCCGCGCCGGCGTCGGACGCCGCGGTCACGACATGGTTGACAAAAAAGCAGGTGCCGCTGTCGTCGCTGCCGGTCAGCTCCGAGAAATGGACGTCGGTGCGCGTGCATTCGGCGGCGAACTGCCAGCCGCGCGTGACCCCGATCGTGTTGGCGTTGATCACCACCGCGGCGGTCACCGTCGGGCCCTCGGCCTGGATCAGGACCGCGTTCAACAGCGAGCCGAACGGCTCGGCCGCCGGGTCGCGGCGCGGCACATGGGCGAGCCCGACCAGGTACCAGGCGCCGGACGGCAATGGGACATGCTTGTCGGCGACCGTCAGCTGACCGCGGAACACCGCCGGCGACCCCGCAACCAGAACGGTGCTGGTGCCGGTGCCGGTGTCGGCGAGCAGCGGCGGAGCGAGGCCGAGCCCGATCGAGACCCCGATCACCGCGGCGGTCACGGACAAGCACGCGCGACGAATGCGGACCATGGGGACCTTCCGGTCAAAACGGTGGCCGAATGAATGTGCCGTTGGCGCCGGCGCCGCCCCGGGATTGCGCAATCAGTAGTATTCGACGTAGTTCGATTCGGTCTGGCCGTAGAGCCGGGTCTTGATATGCGAGACCGTGACCCCGAATGCCATCACCGTCGCGATCAAAGAACAAGTGACCGCCGACACGGTATGGGTCTGGTTGAGATTGATCAAACCATAGTCTTGGATCATCCAGACCAGCACGGTCAGGCTGAGCGTCGCAGTCGCGATCCCGTATGGCCCCATCGACCGCCAGGTGCACATGCCGAACACGCCGTAAATGATCAACAGGAAGCAGCCGATCAGGGTCTTGGCCGCCCAGTCGCCCGGGACGTCACCGAATATCCAGTGATAATAAGAAAAACCGGTCGGGTTGTAGGTGGCAAACACGATCAGCATCGACAGCAGCCAACGCACCACAAAGCTGAGCGCATTGAACGGAAACATGGGCGGCCTCGCCTCTCGACCCGTCGCGGATGCCCATTCTATAGCAGACACCGAAACCGAGCGAAAGTGCGCTCAAGACGAAACCAGCAGATTTGTTTGCTTTATCGTCGGTCAAGTGTGCGCCGGCCGGCGGTCGGTTCAGCCGCCGGTCAGGCGCTCGACCGCCGCCGCGGCCGCCTTGTCGCCGGCCGCGGCGGCCTTGCGATACCAGGTGAGCGCGGTGGCACGATCACGCTCGACCCCGTCGCCGCGCTCATACAGCACGCCCAGGCGATATTGGGCGGCCCGGTTGCCCTGGCGCGCCGCCCGGGTCAGCCAGTGCGCCGCCTCGGCGGGTGCCAGGCCGGGGGTCTCGAGGCTGAGCGCGCCCAGATTGTACGCGGCCTCGGCGTTGCCCTGTTCGGCGGCGGCGCGGTACCAGGCGGCCGCCGCGACCGGGTCGCGCGCACTCCCCTCGCCGCGCTCGAGCGCGACGCCGAGCCGGTTTTGCGCCCGCGCATAGCCGGCGGCCGCCGCGGCCTGGAACCAGCGCACCGCGGCCTGCGGGTCACGACCGCCGCCGCGGCCGGCGGCGAGCATCAGGCCGAGGTTGAACTGGGCCCGGACATGGCCCGCAGTGGCGGCCTGTTGGTAAAGCGCGCGCGCCGCCGCGTCGTCGCGCGGCAGGCCGCGGCCGAGCGCTTGCAGCGTTGCAAGCTGGAACTGCGCCTCGGTGTCGCCGGCCGCCGCGGCCGGGCGCAACAGGCGCACCGCGGTGATCGCATCGCGGGTGACGCCGCGGCCGACCGCGAGCATGGCGCCCAGCGCGCGCGACGCCGCAACATGACCCTGGTCGGCGGCGTGCCGGTACCAGCGCGCCGCCGCCGAAAGATCGCGCGGCACCCCGATGCCCTCGGCCCGCATCCGCCCGACCTCGTACTGGGCGTCGGGATGGCCGCGCTCAGCCGCCCTGCGGTACCAGTCGAACGCGGTCGGCGTCGCGCCTGCACCGCCTGCGGTCGCCGCACCCTCGGCGCCGCCTGCGAGCATCCGCGCCAAATGGTACTGGGCCGGCGGGTAGCCTTGCTCGGCCGCCTTGCGGTACCAGGCAATCGCCGCCGTGCGGTCGGGCGGGACCAGTTCGCCCCGCTCGTAAACGTGGCCAAGGTTGGTCTGGCCCTGCGGGCTGCCCGAGGCCGCGGCGTCGAGGAACCATTGAAGGGTCGCCGACCCGCCATCTTGTGCCGGCGCTGGCGCGACCGCAAGCGCCACGAGCGCCACGAGCGCCGCGAGCGCCGCGACGGCGGCGATCGCGCCGGAGCCACCCCGGCGTCTCGGCTCGCTCATCGGTGCGATCTCCTCAACGTCGGCGGGGATCGTGACACCACAATGATGTCGCTTTGCCCGGGTATTCCCCGACCGATCTGGTTCGGACCCATGATCGACGGGGGCTTCGTCGCCACATGACACCGCTTGCCCTTTCGCTGCTGGCCGCCACCGCCACGCTGGTGGCCGGCTGCGTGCCGTCCGGGCTCAGTGCGCCGCGGCCGCCGGCGCCGCCCGCGCCCGAGACCCGCGCCGTCCCGGTCGCGGGCGCGCCGTTCGTCGCCGAACGCGGGGTCGCGACGATCGCGCCGATGCTCGCGCGCACCCTGCCGGCGGTGGTCAACATCTCGGTGCGCGGCCGGGTCGCAAGCCCGTTGCCGCCGCTGCTCCGCGACCCGTTCTTCCGTCGGTTCTTCAACCTGCCCGACCAGCTGCCGGAGCGTGAGGTCGCGAGCGCCGGCTCCGGGGTGATCGTCGATGCCGCGGCCGGCTATGTGCTGACCAACCACCATGTCATCTCTACCGCCGATGAGGTTCGCATCACCTTGCACGACCGCCGCCGGGTCGCGGCGCGGGTGATCGGAACCGACCCCGAGACCGACATCGCGGTCCTGCAGATCTCGGCCCGCAACCTGACCGCGCTGCCGTTCGCCGACAGCGATCTCGCCCGGGTCGGCGATTTCGTGGTCGCGATCGGCAACCCGTTCGGGCTCGGCCAGACCGTGACCTCGGGCATCATCTCGGGCCTCGGCCGCACCGGACTGATCCCCGAGGGCTACGAGGATTTTATCCAGACCGACGCCGCGATCAATCCCGGCAATTCGGGCGGGCCCCTGGTCGACAGCCGCGGCCGGGTGGTCGGGATCAACTCGGCGATCCTGGCGCGCGGCGGCGGCAACATCGGCATCGGCTTTGCTGTGCCGAGCAACATCGCGCGCGCGGTGATGGACCAGCTGATCGCGACCGGTCGGGTCGACCGCGGCCGGCTCGGGATCGTGATCCAGACCGTGACCCCGGACATCGCGGCGTCGGTCGATCTGCCGCGCGCGGTCGGCGCGATCGTCGCCCGGGTCGATCCCGGCTCGGCGGCGGAACGCGCCGGCCTGCGGCCGGGCGACGTGATCACCGCAGTGGACGGCCGCCCGGTCGAGTCGTCGTCCGACCTCCGGGCCCGGATCGGCCTGATCCGGGTCGGCGCGCGGGTGACCCTGACCGTCTATCGTGACGGCCGCCGTCGCACGGTGCCGGTGGTCATCGGTCGCGGCTGACCGGCCGGCGGTTCGGTCTGGTCACGCCGGCTCCCCCGGGTCCTGATCGTAAAAATTGATCCTGATTAAGGTGCGGTCTCCCGCCCCGCGCTAGTCTAGCGAGCACGTGTGCTCGGCGAACGGAGCCGATCTGGTGTCGGGGGCGGTCACCAATCTCCCAGCGGTGGTACAGCCGGCGGGCCTGCTCGTCGACGCGCGTACCCGGCTGCCCGCCCGCCTGCTTGAGGGTGAGGTCGTCGAGGCCGGCCGGGCCGACCTGCCGGCCCGGCCGGCGGCCGAACAGACGGCGCGTGCGCCGCCGGTCCTCGACGCGGTTCCGGTCGGCCGCAACCCGCACGGCCCCGCACGCTCACGCCCGAACGGCCGTCCGTTGGGAGCGGACGGCGACCGCGGCGAGCGCACCGACGGCGACCGGCCCGGGGCGACCGCGCCGCGGACGTACGGTCACGCCCGGACTGTGGACGGCGCCGACCGCGACCTCGCCGGCTTCGTCACCCAGGCGCTGGCGCAGGACCGGCCGGGCGAACCGCTGACCGGCGTGCGCACCAGCCGGGCCCATGCCGCCTATCGCCGCGCCTTCGACGGCCCGCCGCCGCGCCCGGCGGTTTCGTTTACCATTCCCTGACACCCTTTCCCCCTTGTCCCCAGCACTCCTCGAGAGCGATGCCAGAGCGCCGGTCCCCCGAGCCCCGCCCCGATCGCTGGCCGCCCCGGCCGGGCGCCGCTTTGTGGGGCCTGCATGCGGTCGCCGCGGCGTGGACCAACCCGGTGCGCCGCTGCCGGGCGTTGTGGCTGACCGACGCCGGCGCCGAGGCGCTGACCCCGGCGCTCGCCGAGGCCAAGGCGCGCGGGCTCGACCGTCCGGCACCGACCCCGATCGAGCGCCGGGCGATCGACCGCGCCCTGTCGCCCGGCACCGTGCACCAAGGGATCGTGCTCGATGCCGCCCCGCTCGAGGCACCGAGCCTGGACGCGTTGATCGGGCGCGACCGACCGCTCGGCTGCGTCATCTTGCTCGACCAAGTGACCGATCCGCACAATGTCGGGGCGATCTTGCGCTCGGCGGCGGTGTTCGGCGCCGACGCGGTGGTGACGACCGACCGCCACGCCCCCGAGGCGGCGGGCGCGCTCGCCAAGGCGGCGTCGGGCGCGTGCGAGCTGGTACCGCTGGTGCGTGTGCCCAACCTGGCGCGCGCGATCACCGATCTGAAGGGGGCGCCGCTGTGGTGCCTCGGCCTCGACGCCGGCGGCGCCCGCCCGCTCGCGGCGGCGGCGATCGACCGCCCGGTCGCGCTGGTGCTCGGCGCCGAGGGCCGGGGCCTGCGTCGCCTGACCCGCGAGCGCTGCGACGAGCTGGTGTCGCTGCCGACCGGAGGCGACGGGTTTGCCACCCTCAACGTCTCGACCGCGGCCGCGGTCGCGCTCTATGAGGTGGCTCGGCAGCGCCGATCGACCGAGGGGCGCGCATGAGGCAGCCCATGCTCAAGCGCCTCCCCATCCGCGGCGATAAGTCCCTGCGCGCCGTCGGGGTGAGCTTTCGCCCGCTCACCGTGCTGTTCGGTCCGAACGCCGCGGGCAAGAGCAATCTCGTGGACGCGCTCCAGCCCCTGTCCAAGATCGCGACCTGCTGCCGTCTGCGCGACGCGGTCGCGCCACCGTCCCGCGGCACGCCGCGTCAGTCACTTTACCGGCGGCCCGGGCGGCCTCAGGGAACGGGTCGAACGACCGGGCTTGGTGTTCTCGGTTGAACCAGGTATAGATCTTTACGCGCGATGGTTGCGGGACGCCGGCATGTTCCCCGACTGTACAGAGCGGCGGTCGATGACGATCTACATCCCCGACGCGGCCAGCCTAACCCGGATTTCTAAAAAGAAATGGACTATAATTAGTAGTTTAGAGCTAACATGCTACTATATATAGCCACAAGGCGACTCTTTTCATCCAGAGCGGGTCGGCCGAAGGCCGGTGTGGAACTCACAAGGGGTAGTGCATCGGAGGCTTGAATCGGCGATATTTGGTGCGTAAACAACCCTCGACCAGACGGTTCGGGAGGCCTTGTTAGCGCCGGCTCGAATCCGCGGATAATCGCCGGTGAATCGGAAGACCGAGCAGCGGCGATGGCTGCAACACCGTGGCGCTACGGACACGGATGTGC
>JANQHG010000097.1 GCA_028277115.1 Azospirillaceae bacterium | reverse complement strand
TGGTCGATCGGCGGATGGCCGCGGGCGAGCGCGGCGAACGGCCGGGCGTGGCAGGTCTGGCACGCCTCGTCGGTCATGGCGGTGAGATCGCTCGCGACGCCGCTGTGCTCGTGGTGACAGGTCCGGCAGGCCAGGCGGTCGGTCTCGGGCGCGAACAGCCGCGCCGCGACCGCAAGACCGACCGGCGGCCGCGGCGGCTCTGCCGGCGACGCCAACCGCGCCGCGGTCAGCGCCGCCAGCTCAGCCGGCGGTTGTGCGTGGGGGCGGAACGGGTGGTCGCCGAGCCCATGACAGTCCAGGCACAGCTCGCTGTCGCGGTGGCGCGCGTCCGTCGAGACCGCCGCGAGCAGCCAGGCGGTCGGGCCGGCGTCGTAGCCGCCGTGGCAGGTCGCGCAGTCCGCGATCGTGCCGTGGCGCAGGTTGACCGCGCCCGGCGACACCAGCCGGTCGCGGCCCGACCCGTGGAGCGCGATCAACAGGAACCCGACCATTGCCACCACCGCGACCTGCACCGCGCGCCCGCGCAGGGTGCGCAGGCTCGCCCGCGGGCTGCACGGCGGCGTCGCCTCGCCGCAGCTGCCGTCCGGCCCCGGTCCCTTGTCGCACGGGCCGCCCAGGTCGGCCGGCCGGGTGCAGTGCCAGCGATCGCCGTCCCGGCGCGGTCGGCACACCGCCCCGGCCCGGCAGCGGCCGCGCCGGTCCGGGCCGAGCCGGCACCGGGTGCCATTGCCGTGGCCGCACTGCCAGCCCTGCTGCGGGCGCTCGTAGTCGCCTTCGGCCAACGCCGCCGCCGCGGGGGTGTCCGGAGGCGCAGCGATCCCTGTGTCGCCGTTCGGGGGGAGACCGCTCATGGCCCGGCTCCGAACGCGTACGCGAGCACGATGTGCACGGCGACCAGCGGCAGCATTGCCCAGCTGAGCGGGATATGGACGAACAGCCACAGCTTGAGCGCGCCCTCGAGCGCGTAATGGCGGTCGAGCGCGTCCTTCTCGCGCACCCGCGCGCGGATGCGCGCGAGCGTGTCGCGGCCGGTGGCGTCGGTGTAGCGATCGAGCGCGTCGAGTTGGCGCTCGAGGTGGGGCAGCCGGCCGCCGATCCCGGTCAGATGCGCCAACAGGTTGCGCGGGCCGCTGAAGAACGCGTGGAGCTCGCTCAAATAGTAATCGATCAGGGTCGACGACATCAGCTCGTGCGACGCCTCCATCACCATCTGTTCGACCTCGCGCGCCAGGTCGGCGCGCCGGGCCGGGATCCGCTCGAAGATCACCCGCGGGCCCGCGGCGGCGGCGCGGCGCGGCAGCACCCGGGTGAGCGCGAGCCCGATCGCGCCGCTCAGCCACACCAAGACGACGGTCAGCCACAAGACCGTGTCCAACACCCCGTTCGGCCAGCGAAGGTCGGTGTGGAGGACAAACGCCAGCCCGGCCAACAGCCCGAGATAGATATGCGCCTGGAGCCAGGCCGCGGCGCTCCACAAAGGCAAGGTCGGTACCGCCTTGCGGACGGAAAACAGGCCCAACACGGTGATCAGGGCGACCAGCGTCCAGCCGGTCACCACCCGGGCGTCGCCGAGCGACCGCGCGCCCAGCCACCAGACCGCGAGCATCGACAGCGCGACCGCTGCGGCGAGGGCGATGTTGCGCCGCCGGCGGGCGGCGAGCGCGGTCACCGGTGCACCCATCGGGTCACCGCCTGGTGATCGCGGAAGTCGAGCCGGACCAAGGCGTCGTGCGGGCAGGCGCGCTGGCACGCCGGGGCCGCCGGCTGGCCGGCACACAGATCGCACTTGGTCGCCTTGCGGATCGGCAGCCCGGTGTCCCGATCGACGATCAGGGCGCCGGCGCGGTTGCGGATCTCGGTCATCCGAATGTTGCCGTAGGGACAGGAATTGGCACAGGTCGCGCACCCGATGCAGGTGTCCTCGTGCACCAGCACCCGGCCGGTCGCCGGGTCGCGGTGGATCGCGCCGGTCGGGCAGCCGATCAGGCAGACGCTGTCGATGCAGTGCATGCAGGCGTTGGCGACCATCAGATCGCCGTGCGCCGGGCCCTGGCGGACGAACCGCGGATTGTTGCCGTGGGTCGCAGCGCACGCGCGCACGCAGTCGTCGCAGCCGGTGCACCGGCCGAGATCGATCACCATCGACGCGGTGCCGTTGATGATCCGCCGATCGATCAGGAAGTCGAGCAGCGATTGTTCGAGCCGGCGGGGGGTCTCGGCATCGCACCAGGACGGCTCGGTCATGCCGCGCCGCTCAGGGGTCGGCAGGATGCCGGCGGCCTCGGCCGCCGGCAGCACGATCCGTTCGACCAGGGTCGCCGGGACCCGGAGGATGCCGACATAGCCGATCGCGCGCAGGCTGTAGCGCAGCGCGACCGGCCGGTTGTCGCGCCACTGCGTCACCACCTCGGCGAGGCCGAACAGGTCGTTTTCGCGCACATAGCCGATCGTGCGGTGGCCGCGGTCGACCTGCTCGGTGACGCGGGCAAAGCCCGAGCGGATCACGATCAGGTCGTTGACGTACGACCCCTCTTCGGCGATCAGCGGTTCGGTCGCGAGCGCGCGGCCGGTGTCGTGGCGGGGGTCGACCGCGCCGATGCTGCGGAACAGGTCGCTGGCGCCGTGGCTTTCGAACGCCGAGCCGTCGGCGATCCGGGCGAGCGCGTCCATGTCGAGCGGTGCGAACAGGGGCGCGTCGGTCAGATGCGACAAGGGCGTGCGCTCGCGGTGGCGGCGGTCCACTTCGGCGCGCACGCCGGGGTCGCGGTTGCGCAACTCCCGCAGGCCCTGCCAGCGCATCTCGACCAGTTCGCAGGGGCTGTTGGCGAACGCGGTCGCCCGGCGTGGCGTGCGGTCGATCGCCGCGATCTCGCCGAACAGGTCGCCGGCCCCGAGCGGGAAGGTCGTGTAGGTCTCGATCAGCTGGTCGGGATCGGCAAGATAGGCGCGCACCCGACTGCCACCGGCGCGCACCCGGACCGCCGAGGTCTTGAGCCGGCGCACTTCGGGCAGGCGCGGGTTGGTCCCCAGCTGGGCGAGCGCGGCCCACCAGCTCAACCGGCGCGGCGGCGGCGCGCGCCCGATCTCCGGCAGGTTCTCGTAGATGATCCTGATTTCGCCGCTTAGAATAAAGAAGACCGAGTTGCTGTAATCATTTTCTCGGACGATCAGGTCGCCTTTGTTGAAGGTCTCGATCCGGGCGTCGTTGCGGATGATGTCGCGGACCGACAGGGTCGGCGGGAAACGCGCGTGATCGATCTCTTTGAGGATTTTGATGTCCAGGATGCGATCGACCTCGCGGTCGCTGAGCGCGGTGTCGGCAAAGGGCGTGTCCCATCGCTGCGGGCGCGGGATCGCCGTGGTGTCCGGCATCGGCGGGCTCCTGGTTTTGCGCAAAAGCGGGACCGCGCCCGTCCGTGCCGACCACCGGGTCGGTGCGCGCGGGCGCGGCGCGGGTCCGAGCCGTCGGGCGCGGCTCAGCGGGCCGGGCGCCCCTTGTACTGGCTGGCCGACGGCAGGTAGCGGTCGATCGCGCCGAACCGCGAGCCGTCGTAGCGGTCGGAGATCTGCTGGGCCAGCCGGCCGACCTGGCCCGCCGCGCGGTTGAGCGCGCTGCCGTTGTTGAGGCTGAGCGACGCGCCGCCCGCGACCTGGGCCATCTGGGTCAGCTCGCGGATGCCGAGCAGCTGGGCCAATTGGGCGACCGCGCGCCGGGCGGTATCGGCCCGTCGGGCCATCGCGACCGCATAGTCGGCCCGCTGGGTTGCCCGGCCGACCGCGCGCAACGCGGTTTCGAGCTCGACCGCCCGGCCGATCACGAACATCAGACGCTGGGTCTCGCGCGATGCCTGCTCGTTGCGCCGGCCCTTGTTGTGCCACAGGTTGTGGCGGATTTCGCCTTGGGACCAGCTGACCAGCTCGAACGCGCTGCCGGCGGTGTGGCCGCCGCGGTTGACCAGGTCCTCTTGGGGCACGACGTGGCAGCTGAAGCAGTTCTTGGCCCAGGCGTACATGTCGCCCGGCCGGATCATGCCTGCGCGTTCGGCCGCGGCCCAGCGCGCCGAGATCTGCGCCGGGCTTTCCTGGCCTTCCTTAAGGCCGCTGAACTCGCTGTGGACCTTGATCCAGTCGCGCGCCGGCCCGTGGCAGGACTCGCAGGAAATGCCGGCGATCGCGTCGCGCCGACGGCCGCTCTGGGTGGTGGTGAAGTGGCAGTCCAGGCACAGGCTGCCTTCCTTGATCCGGCGCAAGCCCATCCGGCGCGCGATCTCGTTGGCCTCGCGGTTGCGGGGCATCGAGCGGAAGGTCGAGTGGTGGTGGGTGCCGCGCCAGACCTCGGTCTCGGCCTTGTGGCACTCCGCGCATTCGTCGGGGCCGACGATCTCGCGGTGATCCCAGGCGGTTTGGGCTGCGGCCGGTCCGAGCACGCTGACGAACGCAACCGCGGCCGCGGCCGCGGCCGCGACGACGGTGGTGACGGGATTTTGGGCAATCGGGGGCATTGCGGGTCTCCCTTGGCTGATGACGCGAGGGGGCGGCCGGGGGTGGTTTCTTGTTGGTGGGCGGTGATCAGGCGTCGAGCACCAGGCGCGATGTCGGGGCGGCGATGCAACTAAGACACGTCCCCTCGGCCGGGGGCGCGCCGGGTGGCGACAGATGGTCTGCCGTGCCGTCCGTGATCGCGACCGCGCAGGTGCCGCAATTGCCGGCCCGGCACCCGCTGTCGATCGCAACCCCGTTGGCTTCGGCGAGGTCGAGCAGCGACCGGCAGCCGCCGGTCCACATCGCGGTCTTGTTCGAGCGCTGGAACACGACTTCGAAGCTGCGGCCGCCGTCGTCCTGGCGCGGCACGGTTGCCGCGCCGAACGCCTCGAAGTGAATCTTGTCTTTGGGCACCCCCCAGGCGGCGAGGTCGCGGGTGACCGTCTCCATCATCGCGGCCGGGCCGCAGAGGAAAAACTCGAAATTGTTCGACGGCAGGACCGCCCGGAGCTCTTCGACCGTGACACGACCGACCCTGTCGTAGTCTCGCCCTTCGACGCAGCGCCCGGTCGGGCGGCTGTAATAGGTGACGACGGTCAGCGACGGCATCTCGCGCCGAACCTCGGTCAGTTCGTCTGCGAACACATGCTCGGTGCGGTTGCGCACGCCATAGAACAACCAGGCGATGCGAAAGGCGGCCTCGGCGGCGAGCGTGCGCACCATGCTCATCATCGGGGTGATGCCGATGCCGCCGGCGATCATGACGATCGGCGCGTCGCTCAAGGGGTCGAGATGGAAGTGCCCGGCCGGCGCCTTGACGTCGAGGATGTCGTCTTGTTTGACCGTGTCGTTGAACCATGCGGATGCCCGACCGGGCGGCGCGTTCGACCCGGGCGGCGGCCGCACCGCCTTGACGGTGATCCGATAGACGTCGGCGCGGTTCGGGCTGTCGGACAGCGAGTAACAGCGCACGAGCGGCGTGTCGTCGCCGGGGCGGCGGATCTGGAAGGTCAAGTACTGGCCGGGCAGGAACGGCGCCAACGGCCGGCCGTCGTGGGGGCGGAGCTCGAACGAGTGGACGCCGTCGCATTCGGGGATCTTGCGCGCGACCTCGAACTTGCGGGTGCCGTTCCAGGTGAGCAGCGCGCGGTCGAGCTTGGCCTTGGCGCGCCGCAGCTTGTGATCGGCGATCTGGCCGAACCGCTGCGCCGCCGCGGCGGTCATTCGCCGCTCGGCGACCCCGCGCCGCCAGACGCTCCAGGTGCCGCCACCGGCTTGAAGGACCGCGAGCGCGATCAGCGCGTACCCCAGGGCTTCGAGCAGCTGCGGCGTCGCAAGCGGGAGCACGGCGGTCGAGACCTCACGGTTGGGGGGCCGGGCAGGGCGGGGGTGCCAAGGTGGCAGTTCGGCATTTTTTTCAAAATTTTTTTGGTCACCCACACGCACCGGTCGCCGGGGCAGGTGCGCTCTTGAATTGTTATGTGTTTACCTCCCCCCGGCCGCGCCTGACCATGCCCGCCCTTGCGACAAAATGCCGGGATCTACCAAGGTTGCGACGGCTCGATGCGATCACCAACCGCTGTGACGTCTGCCCATGCCACCTCACGACCTGTGCCGCTGGCACCGCCTGTTCGGCGTCGGGGTGACCGATCTGTTCGCCGACACGCCCTTGCTGGTCGAGGTGGAAAAGGAACTGGCGCTGAAGAGCCAGTGTGTCGACGTCGCGATCTTCGAACCGACGGTTGGCGCGGCCGGTGCCCGACCCGTGGCGCCGGCCGATCTTCCGGACGGGCTGGAGACGTTGCGCGCCCACAACCTCGTGACCTACAAGTCGCAGCACGAGGCGCTGACGCCGTGGACGCTCGACGAACTGATCGGGCATTATGTCGCGTATCGCAAGCTCGTGAGCCCTCGGGGCGGGCTGATCCCGGAAGACGCGGTCGGCCTGTTCGCGGTTGCGGCGCGGTTTCCCGACGCGCTGGCGCGGGTGGTGCCGCTGCGGCCTGCCGGGCCGCCCGGGGTGTTTGACGTGACGTGGGGCGGGCGCCAGATCCGCCTCGTCGTGCTGCGCGACATCGCGGTCCACCCGAGGAACGCGGCGTGGGGGTTGTTCAGCGCCGATCGGGAGCGCCTGCGCGAGGCGACACGGCAGTACCAGGCGCGGCGTCCCGGGGCGTTGGCGCTGCTGCTGGAGCTGTATCAGGCGTACAGACTGGAGGATCCGGAGTTGGCCTACACGATGGAAGACTTCCTGCGGGAAAGCCGGGAGGCGTTTCTGCGGGACCTGACGCCGGAAGAACGCCAAGCGATCATTGACGCGATGGACGCCGAAGAGGTGCTGAGACGGTACAGCCCGGAAGACCGCCTGAAGGGTCTGGCGCCGGAGGACCGATTGGTCGGTCTCACGCCCGAGGAAATCCGCCGCCTGAAGGACCGGCTGGACCGGATGCACTGAAGAGCGCGGCGCGGCAGAGCCTCGGCGGGGCGTCTCGGGGGACGGTTGAGGTTGACACCCCAACCTTGTCTTTCCGGCACACACCCAGCCGCGGTCAGAACCGGACCAGAAACTCACCCCGATAGCCGAAGGTCGGGTCTTCGTCCTCTTCCTTGCCGACGAACGCGTCGGCCCGAAGCACGTAGCGATCGCCGATCGCCTGCTGCGCGCGCAGGCCGACTGCGCCCATGTTGCGCTCGCCCGACCCGATGCCGAGCCGGCCGCCCGCCTCGACCACCAACTGGGTGCGCTGCTGATTGAAGAACATCTGGTAGCCGATCGCGCCGCCGACCGCATCCTCGGCCCGGTTCGAGAGCGGGGCCCCATAGCTGCCGAGCCCGACCGAGGCGAACAGCACCCCGAGTTGCCCAAGCGGGCCGCCGGTCAACGGATCGCGCGCGGCGGAGGTGAAATTGCCGAACGCCCCGAAGCCGTTGACATAGAGCACGTCGTCGGTGCCGAACGGGTCGGTCGAAAGCTCGGTGAACAGCAGGGTGCCGGTGCCGACCGCCGGGGTGTCGCGGTCGAGCGCGATCGACTGCGCGACCCGAAACGCCGTGTTGACGTGGCCGAACCGCTGGGTCGCCCCGAGGCCGAGATAGACGCCGTCGCCGCCCAGGCGCTCCGAGCCCGCGACATAGATCGCGTCGGCCGCGACCGTGGAGGTGCGGAAATCGGTCTCGGCCAACAGGCCGAACATGTCGGCGTCCGGATCGTCCTGGTTGTCGTTGCGGTCGATCTGGTTCCAGCCGTAAAACGCGGTCAGCCGGGTGTCGACCGCGGTGCCCGGCCAGATCAGCGAATCCCGGGTCAGCGCGACCGCATCGATCGTGTCGTTGATCAAAAGCCCTTCTTGGAAAAAGAAACGCTGGCGACCGACCGTGAAGCCGACGTCGAGGTCGCCGCTGTCCTCGGGGTCGAGGTCGGGGAAAATCTCGCCGATCTCGCCCTCGAAGAACAAAGTTGTCACCCGACCGTTCAAATGGTTTTGCCAGCCCCTCCCGCTGTCCGGTTCGAAGCGATAGCCGCTGGCATTGGCGTCGATGTTGAACGGCGAAAACCCGACCACCACCCGCTCGGTCCCGCTCAACCGCAGGTTGGCGAAGATGTCGAGTCGGTTGGCCCACTCCTGGACCTCTTCGCCGTCGCCGGAATCGAAGCTCTGCACCGCGGTGCGGAAGGTGCCGAACACCCACAACGCCGGCTGCCAGACCGCGCCGGTCGGCAACTCGAAGCCCTCGCCGATCGGGCCGGTGTTGAGCAAGCCGGGCCCGAGCTCGAGCGGCGGCGGTGTGCGCGCCGGCAACTGATCGCCGAGATAGGGGATCACCTCGTCCGACGGACCGCCCGCGGCGGCGAGCGCGGGCGCGCTGCCCGCGCAGGTTGCAAGCGCGGCCGCCAGCGTCCAGGCCATGGCGCGCGTGGCCGGGCGCGCCCCGGTGCCGGCGGTCCCGGGCGTCGGCCCAGGCGTCGAGTGGTGTCGCGCGGTGCCTGTGGTCATGGAAAAGCCCCTCCGCGGTCGGTCGGCGCCGTGGTCCGCCATTGCGGCCAACCACGGTGCCGACCCTACCCGGATCGGGGCGACCAGGTCCCCCACCAGGCGTCGCTCCGAGACCCCTGGCGGGTAAAACTGGAATCGTTAGTGACCACCCGGATACACTGTCTTGGTCGCTTCAGCGATCGTCATCGTGCCGGCGACCACCGCATCGGCCACTTGGCGCGGGCTCAGGCCATAATCGAACCCGACGAACTGGATCGCCGTGATCAGGTTGACCGGCACCATCTGGGCCTTGAGCGCGACCGCGATGGTGTAGGGGCCGCGGCCGGTCAGCCGGTCGCCGTCTACCGCATAGTCGGCATCGCGCGAACTCAACGGGTCGATGGTCTTTTTGTGTTTGCGCGCGACGCGCGGCCGGCCGTAGATCGTGGTCGGCAAGGATTCCGGCCGGACGAACGGCTGGGCGCCGATCGAGGTGTTGATCGGCAGGATCTGCTCGCGCTCGCCGCCCCGGTTCAGCCGGACCAGGAATTTCGACTGCAGGTTGAACAAGTCACGGTCGAGCGGCAACTCGCCAGCATGGACATAGCTCGAGTGCAGGTCGCGCAGGTCGCCGTTGGGGTCGCGATCGCCCGACACGTAGAGCACTTGGCCGTCGGCGTCGGTCACCGTGACCTCGAGATACATCACCCGCTCGGCGTCGAACCCGGTCGGCACGCCGTGGCCGTCGGTCAGGTTGCGCACCGGCACCGTGAACGCGAGCCCGCGCCGGTCGTTGCGGGTGACCTGGATCTCGCCGAGCCCGAGCCCGTTCTCCAGCACCTCGCGCCGTTGGTCTTCGGCCCAGGCAAGCCGTTCCAGTTGATGGTCGATGATCGCGCGGGCGTCGTAGCGGTCGTCGATCGAAATCCACGCGTCCGGGAACGGAGTGTCGGCCGCGGCGGCGTTTTCGAACGCGTCGGTGCCCCAGCCGGCCTCGACGTCGAACTCGAGCCATTCGGCCATGGTCTTGAACTCGGCGGCCTCGACATTGTGCGGAAACAGGCCGGGGTGCAGGATCGAATGGTCGGGGCCGGCAAAGTAATGGTTGGTCAGCCGGCGCGGTTTGGTCTCGACCCCGCCGACCACCGCGGCCGGCCCGGTCTCGTAGCCGCTGGCGACCCCTTGCTCGGTGCCCATGTGGCAGTCCTGGCACGACACGCCGCGCGCCGCCGCGGGCGAGCGCTTGTACTCGGTAAACGCCTCTTCCAGCCGGAAGCCGTTGACCAGGGTGACGTCGTGGCAGGTGCCGCAGAAGCCCGAGGTGGTGATCGGGAAGAACCGCTTGGCCTCGGTGTGGATCGCGCGTCCGGGCGCGCCGCGCTCGGTCACCACCCGGTAGGTTTCGGGCTCGCTCAACACCCGTTCGAGCTCGGCGTTGCCGGTCGGGCCGTAGACCGGGTCGAACAGATCGCCCTCGGCGATCGGCAGCCGGCCGCTGATCTTGCCGTAATTGGCGGTGACCCGGTGGCAGGCGATGCAGGTGATCCCTTCGCGCGAGGTCGGGTGGCGCTCCAGGTTCGAGACATAGATCGACTCTTCCAGATTCATCCCGACCGGGGTGTGGCAGCGGATGCAGAAGTCGCCGTTGGTGCCGCTGGTCAGCGCGTTGACCGCCGCCTGCATGGTGACGAACACGGGGCTCAGCTGCGCGTAGGCGTGCTGCGACACCGACCATTCCTCATACTGCTTGGGGTGGCAGGTCGCGCAGGTGGTCGCCGACGGAAAGCGGTTTTCGGCAAACAGCGCCTCGTGCTGTTCGAAGGCCGATGGGGCGGCGGCGTCCGCCGGCGCGTCGTCGTCTGTGGTGCCGCCCGGGATCGCCAGCGGGTCGTCGGCCGCCGGACCGGTCAACAGCCCGCCGCCGGCTGCGGGCGCCAGCAGCGGGTCACCGCCGCTGCCGCCCGGCACCAACAAATCGTCGATCGCCCACACGCCCGACACCATCCCATCGAGCAGGAGCGCGCACGTCGCGGCGACCAGGACCAAACGGACAACCGTGCCGAGTGCGACGGCGCGCGAACGCGCCGGTGGGTCGAGACGACACCGGGTCATGGCTCTGAGACCTCGCCTGTTCGGTTTGATCGACCCCCGTCGGGCGCCGGAATCGGGAGAGATCCGGCGTTCGGCCCCACGGCCGCGACGAGATTTATAATCGATATGATAGCGTTCAAAACAACCATTGGCCAGCGCCCGCGGCGCCGAAGTCGGCCTGACGGCCGTTCGGGGGGCGCTGCCCCCTCGACCCCCGCAAGGGGGCCGTGATCCGGGATCAGATTTTTGAGGTTCCCCGTTGGCCCTGAAGAATCAGGGAGTTAGACTGTGTTTATCAGAACAGAGTCAACACCAACGGGGT
>JANQHG010000225.1 GCA_028277115.1 Azospirillaceae bacterium | reverse complement strand
TGAGGCCCCGCTCAAACGCCGCTGGGCTTCGCGCCATAGGGCGCGGCGCGCGGTCGCGCGCTCCAACGGCCCGACCGGTCAACCGGTCGGGCCGTTGGTATTAGGTCCCAACTGCCGGATTGACCACAAAAGCGTTTGCCCAGTAGATGGGTACGGTAGCCAGTTCCCTCGCGGCTTTTTTCGTGGAACTTCAAAAAACCACTGTGGAATCCAAGTATCCGTAGGTGAGGGGGTCGGACCGGGGGTTGGTATCGTTTGAGACAGCAGACCGCCCGCGCGATCAGTGCGTCAGCTTTCCGCAGCTTGGTTACCGCGTTCGGCGAGGAACGTTTCGTCCGTCTGATCTTCGGGCAGCCAGTCCCGTACAGGGTACGTTTCCAGGAAAGCCCGGAATGCGGCGGCGGCTGGGGGAAGAGTGCGACCGGTCGCCTGGATCATGCCGACTTTGCGCAGGAGGAGCGGGGACACGAGCGGGCGGACGTCGAGGCTGATCCGGTGCAACACCGGCAACGTCAACGACGGGAGCGCCGTCACACCGAGGCCGGCGGCAACCAGTGCACCGGCGGTGGCGAGGTGGGCGACCTCGAAACGGGGGCGCAGGGAGAAGCCGGCCTGGACGCATGCCGCTTCGGTAAGGGCACGGACGCTGGTCCCGGTCGCCATGGCCACGAATGGGTGGTCGACCAGTTCGCGCCAAGTGTAGCTTCGGATCTCGGCCAGGGGGCCGCCGGCCGGACCCACAGCAACAAACCGGTCTTCGAGCAGGGGCCGGAACGAAAACCGATCCTCGCGGTCGGGCCAGCCGGCGGCGAAGCCGAGATCGGCGCGGCCGTCCAGCACCGCCGTCACCACCTGGTCCGAAAGCGCATCGAGGATTGATACGTCCACGTCCGGGTACGCGACGAGAAAGCGCCGGATCACCTGGGGTAGCAGGCTCGCGGTCACCGACGGGAGGCCGGCCAGCACCACACGGCCGCGGCGGGCGGCAAGATAGCCCTCGAACTCGCTGAGGGCCGCGACCGCTTCACTTAAAATCCGGCCGGTCAAGGCGCGAAGAGTCTCGCCCTGTGGTGTCAGGGCGACGTTACGGGTGTCGCGGTCGAACAGACGTGTCCCAAGCCGCTTTTCCAGGCGTCCGATCAACCGGCTCAGGGCCGGTCCCGACATCCCGAGCTGCTCGGCAGCGACCCGGAAGCTGCGGCACTCGGCCAGGTTCGCGAAGGCCTGGAACTCGAACAGGTCGATATTGATGCGTTTCATGCACTAACAAATGCAACAAATTCACTTCCCGTACCAGTCCGGATTTTTCATCCTGCCCCGGTGCCGGCCGCACTTTGGGGCCCGGCACCAACCACGGGACCGAAGCGGCCATGGGGGCCCCGGTTCCACACCGAGGGAGGGCAGACGCGGCGCGAACCAATGCCGGGCGGCTGCGGATCTGCCGGAACAATCGTCCAAGAAGGAGAACCACCATGAACCGTCGAACCGCCATATTGGGTACTGCATTCGCGGTCGGGCTGTTGGGCGCAGCGCCGAGCGGGGCGGCACAGAAGCTGCTGATCGGCTCGACCTCGGCCTCGTCCAGCCATTACGGCTACTTCGTAGCGGTGGCCAAGCTCATCAACGACTCGGTGGACGGCGTCGACGCCGCCGTGGTCGAGACCGGGGCGACCCTCGACAATCTGCGTCGCCTCCAGCGCGATCAGATCGACTTCGGCCTAGTCACCACCAACGTGGCCCAGCACGCTTACGCCGGCCGCGGCAGCTTCGAAGGCCGCCCGGTCGACAACCGCCTCATGTGGGTGTACACGGCGGCCCCCCAGAACGTGGTGGTCCGCGCCGACGCCGGCATCGCCGCCCTCACCGACCTGGCGGGTCGGCGCTTCAACCCCGGCATTAAGGGGTCCGCCACCGAACGGACCGCCGAAGCCGTGTTTCGCGTGCTTGGCATCGCCCCGGATTTCGTGCGCGGGTCGACCACCGACGTTGTGGCGATGATCAAGGACAACCGGGTGACCGGCTACGTCAAATCGGGGGCCGGAGTGCGTCTCGACGCCTCGACACTCGATATCGCGACTTTCACGCCGATCCACATCCTGTCGCTCAGCGAGGCCGAACAGGCGACGCTCCGCGCCGAGATGCCCGATATCTCCGTGGTCACGATCCCGGCCGGTGCCGGGGCGGGCATTCCCGCTTACAGCACCTGGAGCTTCGGCGTCGCGGTGAGCGCCAGCCCCAATCTCAGTGCCGACGTCGCCTACGGCATCGTCCGCGCGGTGATGCAGGACCGGACGGTCCAGGCCAACGCGATGGCGGCGCTGAGGGGTGCGGATCTCGCCGACCTGACGATGTCCTATGGGACCGTCCCGCTGCACGCTGGCGCTGCCCGCTATTACGAGGAAGCCGGCGTCGCGATCCCTGAGCGGCTGCAGCCGGCCGGCGATTGAGCCCCGGGTTCGTCACGCCAAGTGAAGGGGACGCGGCCATGACGGGCGGTGCGGCGAAGGTCGTGGCGGTCGCGGTGGGTGCCTTTGTGCTCTACACCTCCGCGGTTGGCCCATACGAAAGCCTGATTCAACGAGCGGTCTTTCTGGCCCTGGTGGTCTGTCTCGGGTTGACGACGTACCCGCTCGGGAAAGGGCGGACGTGGCGTCCGCTCGGTCTAGCGGTCGACCTCGCCGGCGCCGCCGTCACCATCGCCGCGTGTTGTTACATCGTCGTCCACTATGACCGGATCATGACCACGCTGCCCTGGGCGACGCCGCTCGACACGGCGCTGACCGTGGGGCTGGTGGTCACCGTGCTCGAGGTCGGACGGCGGGCGGTGGGACTGGTGTTTCCGGTTTTGGTGCTGACCGGCATCGCCTATGCCCTGTTCGGCCATCTGCTGCCGAGCCCGCTCGGCCACCGGGGTTTCGACACCGCGTTCGTCACCGAAACCCTGTTCCTGGGCGATCTCGGCATCTGGGGACTCCTGCTCGGCGTTGCCGCCACCGTTATCGCCGGCTTCGTGCTGTTCGGCGCGCTGCTGTTGCACACCGGCGCCGCCCAGGCGTTCATGGATCTGGCGATGCGGCTGGGCGGCCGGAGTCCGAGCGGTGCCGCCAAGATCGCCACCATTGCCTCGGGGCTGTTCGGCACCGTCAGTGGCAGTGCCGTGGCCAATGTGGCAACCACCGGCAATTTCACCATCCCGCTGATGGTCAGGCTCGCTTACCCGCGGCCATTCGCCGCCGCGGTGGAGGCGGTGGCATCCACCGGCGGACAGATCGCGCCGCCGATCATGGGCGCCGCTGCCTTCGTCATGGCCGAGATTCTCAACACCAGCTATCTGACCGTGATGGTGGCGGCGATCCTGCCGGCCGCCCTGTTCTACTTGTCGGTTTTTGTCACCGTTCACATCGTGGCAATCCGCAAAGGCCTCGTCCTGGTGCCGGAGGCGGACCTGCCGCGCTGGTCCGACATCCTGGCGCCGCGGCAGGTGCTGCCGACCCTGGCGGCATTGGGAGGGCTGTTCCTGGGCATCTACCTCGGCCGCTCAATCCAGACCGCCGCCTTTTACGGTGTCGTCGGTCTGGTGGTCACCTTTCTGGTGACCTCGGTCGGTCGGCTGACACCGCGCGAGATCGCCGATCGCCTGCTGCGCGGGTTGGCCGACGCCGGGCGCGGAATGGTGATCATCGGCGTGCTGCTGGCCGGGGCCCAGATTCTGGTCTCGATGATCAACCTGACCGGCATCGGCGTGACCTTGTCGTCTCTGATCGTCGGGCTTGCTGGCAATTCGGTGTTCCTGGTGGCTGTGATCGTCGGTGCGGTCTGTCTGGTCATGGGGATGGGCCTGCCGACGACGGCGGCCTATGTCCTGGTCGCCGCCGTGCTTGCGCCGGCCATGACCACGGTGGGGGTGGAACCGCTCGCCGCCCATCTTTTTGTGTTTTATTTCGCCACGATCTCGGTCATCACGCCCCCGGTGTGCGTGGCGGTGTTCGTCGCCGCCGGCATCGCCCAGACCGACTGGTTTCCGGCCGCCCGAGAGGCGGTACGGCTTGGGGCCATGACCTATGTCGTGCCATTTCTGCTGTTGCTCTATCCGGGGATGATCGGTCAAGGCGGGGCACTCGTCGTCGCCGATGCGGCCCTGACCGGCGTCGTGCTGGTGATCGCCCTGCCATGCCTGCTTGGCGGACAGGCGCTGAGCGGCCGCCCCCTGCTCGACCGGATCTTCTTCGGCGCGATCCTGGGGCTGGCGATCATCCCCCATTGGGCGACGCCGCTTCTGGCGCTGGCGGGGCTCGCGGTGGCCTGGGGCATCGTCAGGCGGCGCAGCCCGGCGGCAGGTCTGGTCCCGGTGCCGCACCCCGTTGGCGCCGGCTCCCTTGACCCTCGCCGAGGATCGAGATGAAGACCGTAAGACTAGGCTGCGGCGCCGGGTTCTCCGGTGACCGCATCGAACCCGCGGTCGAGGTCGCGGAACGCGGCGACGTTGGCTACCTGGTGTTCGAATGCCTCGCGGAGCGCACCATCGCAATCGCCCAACAGGAAAAGCTGCGCGACCCGAACGGGGGGTACGACCCACTGTTGGCAGAGCGCATGGAGGCGGTGCTGGGCATCTGCCGGACCCGGGGCATCCGCGTCGTCACCAACATGGGCGCGGCCAACCCCCTCGCGGCGGCCCGCTGCGTGGGGGCGGTGGCCAAGCGCCTCGGCCTGCGCGGTCTGCGTGTCGCCGCGGTCACAGGAGACGACGTGCTTGCCGCGCTGCACCGTCGCGAAGAACCGCTCGACCAAACGGGGGAGCCGGTTTCGGCTTTGGGAGACCGCCTGGTCTCGGCAAACGCCTATCTGGGCGCGTGGCCGATCGTGGAGGCGCTTGCCGGCGGTGCCGATGTCGTGATCACCGGGCGGACCGCAGACCCTGCCCTGTTTCTGGCACCGCTGGTTCACGAGTTCGGCTGGGCCCGGGACGATTGGCCCCGCCTGGGGGCCGGGACGGCGGTCGGCCATCTCTTGGAGTGTGCCGGACAGGTCACCGGCGGCTACTTCGCGGACCCCGGATACAAGGACGTCCCCGGCCTTGCCCGCCTCGGCTTTCCGATTGGCGAAGTCGGTGAAGACGGCTCCGCAGTTATCACCAAGGCACCCGATACCGGCGGGCAGGTCACCGAGGCCACCTGCAAGGAGCAGCTTCTTTACGAAATCCACGATCCGGCGCGCTATTACCAGCCCGACGTGATCGCCGACTTTTCCGGGATCACGGTGGCTGAAATCGGTCGGGACCGGGTCCGGATTTCCGGCGCTTGCGGCCATCCCCGAACCGGTCGGCTCAAGGTTTCCGTCGGCTATGTGGACAGCTACATCGGCGAGGGGCAAATCTCATATGCTGGCCCCGGTGCCCTGGCGCGCGGGCGGCTGGCACTGGCAATCGTTGCTGAACGGCTCGCGCTGGCCGGACTCGCGACGGGCGAACTGCGTTGCGAGCTGATCGGCGTAGACTCGATTCTCGGCCCCCTGGCGCCGATCGACGGCGCCGGCCCCGAGCCGCGGGAGGTCCGCGCGCGGGTGATCGGCCGCGCTGACAGCTTGGCCGAGGCGCGTCGGATTGGCAACGAGGTCGACTCTCTCTATCTCAATGGTCCTGCTGGCGGCGGCGGCGTCACCAAATCGGCACGCGCGGTCATCGGGATCCTGTCGGCACTGGTGCCCGACGCGGTCGCCGAGCCTGCCGTTCACACCATTGCCTGCTAAACCGGAGTGCGCGAAATGCGTCTGCGCGCCCTCGCCCACGCCCGCGCCGGCGACAAAGGCGACATCTCCAATATCGCCGTCTTCGCCTATCGGATGGAAGATTATCCGCTGTTGGAAAGGGTCCTGACCGCCGAGCTGGTCAAAGACTATTTCGCGGGCATCGTGCGCGGTGAGGTGCGCCGCTATGCGTTGCCCCAACTCGGTGGCCTGAATTTCGTGATGGAGCGGGCGTTGGGCGGCGGCGTCACCCGGTCTCTTGCCCTCGACGCTCACGGGAAATGCCTGGGCTTGCTGCTGCTCGACCTGGACCTTCCGGTGCGGTGAAGCTCGGCTTTGCCCATTTATATCTGAAGACGATTGTACACAACATGTTGCATATTCGACTCAGATTGAGACGCCGACCAGAGCATTGAACAGCCCTGCGGTCGAGCCCAAACCAAGCCGGCACGCACGCCCTGATCGACCCGGGAGTCCGTCGGCCGCACCCTCACAACCAGCGGGAAAAAAAGGGGGGGGAACTGAACGGTTACTCTCCGCCGACCTTGTGTTTGCGGCCGGGCGGTGCGGTTTGCCGTCGCCGGCAACTTGTTCCTTGGTTGAAATGGTTCATCGCGAAATTCTCCGGCGTTCCGGCGGCACAGTCGTCATGTTGGGGTTGCCATCCCAACGATTGTTGCGCAGGGGGGGGGCGATTTGCGGTTGGGGCACAGGCACCGGGCGATGGGTCGTCGGCAGCCGAAAAGGCTGGTGGCAGCGGGGGTGGGGCTGGTATCGCGAGGTGGCCTTCGAAACCGCCCAGGGGCACGCCCGTGCCGATGTCCGAAACCACGCTGCTCAGCGCCGCCGTGCTCGGTCTCGTCGAAGGGCTGACCGAGTTCCTGCCGGTGTCTTCGACCGGGCATCTGATCCTCTTGGTCGATCTGATCGGGTTCCAGGGGCCGCCCGGGCACGTGTTCGAGGTGGTGATCCAGCTCGGCGCGATCATGGCCGTGTGCGTCGTCTATTTTCGGCGGCTCGCCGGGGTTGTGTTCGGGCTGCCGGTCGATCGCGGGGCGCGACAGTTCGCCGTTGCGGTGGTGTTGGCGTTCCTGCCCGCCGCGGTGATCGGGGTCGCGCTGCACGGGGTGATCAAGTCGGTGCTGTTCGACCCGACCGTGGTCTCGGTCGCGCTGATCGTCGGCGGGGTCGCGATCCTCGCGATCGAGCGGTGGGTCCGGCCGGTCCCGCGGGTGTTTGCGGTCGAGGCGATCCGGCCCCGGACCGCGCTCGCGATCGGGCTGTTCCAGTGCCTGGCGATGGTCCCCGGGGTCTCGCGCGCCGGCGCGACCATCATCGGCAGCCTTCTGATCGGGCTCGAGCGGCGGGTCGCCGCCGAGTTCTCGTTCTTCTTGGCGATCCCGACCATGCTCGGGGCGAGCGTCTATGATCTCTATAAGAACCGCGACGCGCTCGGGCTGGTCGACGGCGCGTTCGTCGGCGGCTGGGTGATCGCGGTCGGGTTCGCGGTCGCCTTCGTGGTCGCAGCGCTGGTGGTCCAGACGTTGATCGCGTTCATCAGCCGCCACGGGTTTACGCCGTTCGGCTGGTACCGGATCGCGCTTGGCGGAGCCATGCTCACGCTGCTTTATTGGCCGGCCGCCACCGGCTAACATCGCACCCGACCGGCCGCCCACGACGGTGCGGCACCGTCAATCGACACCGCGCGCGAAAAAGGGGACCGGGGCCATGAAACGGGGTCGGGAAACGTTGCTGCGGCTCGGGCTGATTCTCGCCGCGATCGCCGTGCCGTTGATCGCGCTCAGCGTGTCCAAGGGACCGCCGCCGATCACCCTCGACACCACCGAACTCGACCGCTGGTCGCCGATCACCGAACCCGGCCCGAGCGCCAATTTCCTCGCCGGCGGCCTTACCTTGCTCGCCGGGGTCGGCGAGGGCGTGCCCGACTGGTTCGACGTCAAGGACCAGGACCAACTCGCCGAAGCCAAGGGTCTGCTCGAGCGCAACCGGTTGCAGGAATCGCTCGGCGTGTTGTTGCAGCTGTCCGGTCGGCTCGAAGAGCGCGGCAAGACGCTTAACGACTTCTTGCCGGTGGTGATGCCCGATCTGGCGTCGTGGATGATCGCCAATTATTTCGCGCCGGTGCTGCTCGGCACCCTGTTGGTCGCGTTGGTGTTATTGGTGTTTGGGCCGTGGTTGGTCCGGCGGTTTTATGAGTTCTTGAAATTGATCTCGACCATGGTGATCGGTTTGGTCGCGATCGCGTTCACCGCCAGCCTGTGCTTTGCGCTCGCCAAGGAAAAGGCGCTGGTGTTCTTTTTGATCGAATATCTGGTTCTGGTCGCCGGCATTCTGGCGGTCGGCAACCTGGTGATCTTTTGGACCGAGCGCCAAGCGGCGCGCGCCGCGCGGGGGGCCTCCGGGCGCGACGGGGTCGAGATGCGGCGCGAGCCGGCGATCGCGCTCAGCGCCCGGCGCGACGAGCCGGCGCCCGAGTCCGCCGCGATGCCGGCGCTGCGCAGCCCCGGTGCGTTGCGCATGCCCGGGCCGGACGCGGCAGACGAGGCGGCACCTCGGCGTCAGGTGGCCGAGCTCCGCCCCTTGCGCGCACCCCTGCCGGCGGACGACCCCGCGCTCGGCTGAAGGCGCGCGCCGGTTCGCTCAGGCGTGGGGCTGGGCCGGGGCGTGGCGCACCCCGCCCGGGCGGAACCGATCGAGATAGGTCGGAAGGATCACGTCAAGCGGGGTCGGGCTGACCCCAAGGTCGACCAGCCCCGGCATGCCCGGGGTCACGACATTGTCCGTCTTCAGCATCGCCAACTGGTCGCGGGTCAAGAGCGGCTTCGGCAGCTTTTCCAACACCCGCGCCTGGAGCCCCGCAATCGCCCACGGGATCGGCACCAGCAACCGCGAACGCCGGATCTCGGCGAGCATGCGCGTCAGGCACTGGCGGAAGGTCAAGACCTCGGGCCCGCCGAGCTCGTAGATCTTGCCGGTCGCGTCCGGCCGGTCGAGCGCGGCCAGGATCGCGTCGGCGACATCGCCGACATAGACCGGTTGGAACCGGCTGGTGCCGCCGCCGATCAGCGGCAACGCCGGCGCGATCATCGCCATCTGGGCGAATTGGTTGAAGAAATTGTCCTCAGGACCGAACACGATGCTGGGGCGCAGGATCGTCGCATCCGGGAAGGCGGCCAGCACCGCCTGCTCGCCCGCCGCCTTGGTCCGGGCATACTCGGCCGGCGCGCGCGGGTCGGCGCCGATCGCCGAGACCTGGGCCATCCGGCGCGCCCCGGTCGCCGCCGCGGCGCGCGCGATCCGGCCCGGCGCCTCGGCGTGCAGGGCCTGGAAGCTCGAGCCGCGCGACTCGTAGAGGATGCCGACCAGATTGACCACCAAGGTCGCGCCGTCGACCGCGCGCGCGACCGAGTGGTCGTCGGCCAGATCGACCGGCCACGGCAGGATCTGCCCGACCGCGCCCGCGGTCTTCAAAAACGAGGCCTTGTCCGGATCGCGCGCCGCGATCCGGATCGTGGTGCCGCGTCGCGCCAGCTTCCACACCAGATGCCGGCCGAGGAACCCGTGTCCGCCGAACACGGTCGCTATATCGGTGTGCTCGCTCATCGCCGTCCGCCTGTCTCGCCCGTGCCTGCCCGATCCCGTCGCCGCCGATCGTGGGCGGCCTATTGTCCCGCATATACGACGCGCGCGCGCGCAATCCAGGGGGCGCGTGGGTCGGTGCGCGAGACGCGCGCCGACCCGCGGCTTGACAAGGCCGGCCCGGGCGGGATACACACGGTCCTTCATTGCCCAGGTGGCGGAATTGGTAGACGCGCAGGTTTCAGGTACCTGTGGCAGCAATGCCGTGGAAGTTCGAGTCTTCTCCTGGGCACCACCCTTGATCGGACCGTGGTGCCGCGCTTCGGCCCGGAGGGTCGCGCCCTAACGTCGGACGATGGGTGTGCCGATCGATTTTTACGAAGGTGACCTGCCGGATGGGCTCGCGTGGGGCGACAGCGTCGCCATCGACACCGAGACCATGGGCCTCAACCATCACCGCGATCGGCTGTGCCTGGTCCAGCTGTCCGGCGGCGACGGCCGTGGGCATATCGTGCGGTTCCGCCGCGACGTCTATGACGCGCCCCGGTTGATCGCGCTGTTGACCGACCCGGCGATCATCAAGATTTTCCATTTCGCCCGGTTCGACATCACGATCCTGCAACGGGCGCTCGGCGTGGTGACCCAGCCGGTCTATTGCACCAAGCTTGCGTCCCGGTTGGCCCGGACGTTCACCGACAAGCATGGGTTGAAGGACCTGTGCCGCGACTTGCTGGGCGTGGAGATCTCCAAGCAGCAGCAGTCGTCGGATTGGGGCGCCGACGAGCTGACGCCAGAACAGCTGCGCTACGCCGCCAACGACGTGATCCATCTGCACGCGATCCGCGAGCGGCTCGACGCCATGATCGCGCGCGAGGGGCGGAGCGCGCTGGCGGCGGCGTGTTTTGCGTTCCTGCCGACCCGGGCGGCGCTCGATCTTGCCGGGTGGCCGGAGATCGATCTGTTCGCGCATTGACGGAAACCGACGGGTGGCGCGGCAGAAATTCCTTCCGCCGCCCAAGCGGGGGAAGCGACTGTGCTCACGCAGCGAAGCGGTAGCACGGAGATACAAGCGACTGTGCTCACGCAGCGAAGCGGTAGCACGGAGATACAAGGTGTCCGCTTGCCCGAATTGCCAGAGGTCGAAACCGTCGTTGAGGGGTTGCGCCGGGTGTTGCCCGGACGGCGCTTTGCCCGGGTGGTCGCGCGCCGGCCCGATCTCCGGGTCGCGTTGCCGGCCGGGTTTGTCCGACGGCTCAAAGGGCGCCGGGTGGTCGCGGTCGATCGGCGGGCCAAGTACATCCTGGTTGCGCTCGACGACGGGACCGTGCTCTTGATCCACCTCGGCATGTCCGGGCGGCTGTTGTTCGATGCGGCCGAGGTCGGGCCGCACGACCATGTCACCTTCGGGCTTGACGACGGGCGGTCGGTGACCTTTCGCGATCCGCGCCGATTCGGGATGATGGATCTCGCCGACGCCGCGACGCTGGCCGACCATCCCCGGCTGAAAGGGCTGGGGCCCGAGCCGCTGGCGGCCGGGTTTACCGGCACGGTGTTGGCCGACCGGCTCGCCGGACGGCGGACGCCGATCAAGGCCGCGCTGCTCGATCAGGGCACGGTCGCCGGGCTCGGCAACATCTATGTGTGCGAGACGCTCTATCACGCGCGGCTGAGCCCGGTGGTCGAAGCCGCGGCGGTGACCCCGGCGGGCGCGCGGCGGCTGGTGCGCGCGGTGCGCAAGGTGTTGCGCGCCGCGATCGCCGCCGGCGGCTCGTCGCTGCGGGACTATGTCCAGGTCTCGGGCGAGCTCGGCTACTTCCAGACCCGGTTCGCGGTCTACGGCCGCGCCGGCGCGCCCTGTCCGGACTGTGTGTGCGATGTCGCAAAGACCGGCGGGATCGCCCGCATGGTCCAGGCCAACCGGTCCACTTTCTATTGTGCATGGCACCAACGCTGCGGTAGTAGCTGACGCCGTGCCGCCCGCCCCGGCACCGCGCTGGCCCGGCCCGGCTCGGTCGGACGAAGACGGGTGTCGGCATCGATCCCCCGAGTGCAGGGAGTGCCTTGCGCCATGGCGTACGAAACGATCCTGGTCGAAACCCGCGGGCCGGTGGGGCTTGTCACCCTCAACCGACCGAAGCAGCTGAACGCCCTGTCCGACCAGCTGATGACCGAGCTGGGCCAGGCGATCGACGGCTTCGAGGCCGACGAGGCGATCGGCGCGATCGTGATCACCGGCAGCGAAAAAGCCTTCGCCGCCGGCGCCGACATCAAAGAGATGGCCGGCTACACCTACATGGACGTCTACAAGTCCAACTTCATCACCCGCAACTGGGAACGGGTCGCGCGCAGCCGCAAGCCGGTGATCGCCGCGGTCGCCGGCTTCGCGCTCGGCGGCGGCTGCGAGCTCGCGATGATGTGCGACTTCATCCTGGCCGGCGACAACGCCAAGTTCGGCCAGCCCGAGATCAACCTCGGCATCATCCCTGGCGCCGGCGGTACCCAGCGGCTGACCCGCTTCGTCGGCAAGTCGAAGGCCATGGAAATGGTGCTGACCGGGCGCAACATCGATGCGCAGGAGGCCGAGCGCTGCGGCCTGGTCAGCCGCGTCGTGCCGGTTGCCGAGTTGGTCGATGAAGCGATCAAGGTCGCCGAACGGATCGCCAAGCTGTCGCAGCCGGTGGTCATGATGGCCAAGGAAGCGGTCAACCGCGCCTACGAAACCACCCTGGAAGAGGGCATCCGTTACGAGCGGCGCCTGTTCCATTCGACCTTCGCCACGGCCGACCAGAAGGAAGGCATGGCGGCGTTTTCGGAAAAGCGCCAGCCCGACTTCAAGAACCTCTGACGCCGGTCTCAACGCCGGGGGCGGCGTTCCGCCGCCCCCGGTGTCCGCCGCCCGCGCACCCCCGGCGCGCTGACCGGTCGATAACGATGCCACGGTTTGCGACCGGAGTGCCTGACGGCCGGGCTTGACCGAACGGGGCGGGCGCGGTTACTCCGCCGCGACCGCGGCCGTGAGCGCGCCCGCGATCGTCTCGAGAGCCGCCGGCGCCTGATCGGCGTCGGGGCCGCCGGCCTGGGCCATGTCCTTGCGGCCGCCGCCGCCCTTGCCGCCGAGCGCCTGGGCACCGAGCTTGGCCAGCGCGACCGCGCTGTAACGCCCGGTCAGATCATCGGTCACCGCGACCACCAGCGACGCCTTGCCATCGTTGACCGCGATCAGCGCGACGATCCCGGACCCGATCCGGGCCTTCCACTCGTCGGCCATGCCCTTCAAGTCCTTGGCCGGGATGCCGTCCAACACCTTGCCGACGAAGCTCGTGCCGTCGATCATCCGCACCGCGTCGTCGGCCGAGCCACCGCCGCTGCCGAGCGCCGCGGCGCGGCGCGCCTCGGCGAGTTCGCGCTCGAGTTTCCGGCGCTCTTCGACCAGCGCTGCGACCCGCGCCGGCACCTCGGCCGGGGTCGCGCGCAAAGCCGCCGCCGCCTCGTTCAGCCAGCGCTCGCGTTCGGCCAGCCAGGCGCGGGCACCGGTCGCGGTCAGCGCCTCGATCCGCCGCACGCCCGCGGCGAGCGCGCTTTCGGCGACGATCTTGAACAGCCCGATGTCGCCGGTGCGCCGGACATGGGTGCCGCCGCACAGCTCGATCGAATAGCTCCGGTTCTCGTGCGTGTCGTCGTCGGTGCCGCCCATCGAGACCACCCGGACCTCGTCGCCGTACTTCTCGCCGAACAGCGCCATTGCGCCGTCGGCGCGCGCGGCGTCCGGGGTCATCAGGCGCGTCGTCACCGGGCTGTTGCCGAGAATGCGCGCGTTGACCTCGGTCTCGACCGCGGTCAGGTCGTCGGGCCCGATCGCCGCCGGGTGGCTGATGTCGAAACGCAGCCGGTCGGGCGCGACCAGCGATCCCTTCTGGGCGATGTGGCTGCCGAGACGGCGGCGCAGCGCCCGGTGCAACAGGTGGGTCGCCGAGTGGTTGGCGCGGATCGCCGCGCGCCGGTCGTGGTCGACCTCGAGCAGCGCGGTCTCGCCGGCCGTGACCGCGCCCTCGGTCACAGCGCCCACGTGGCAGAACAGGCCGTCCGCGCGCTTTTGGGTGTCGCGCACCATGACCACGCCGCCGCCGGCGCTGCGGACCGTGCCGATGTCGCCGACCTGGCCGCCGGACTCGCCGTAGAACGGCGTCTGATTGGTGATCACCGCGACCTCGGCGCCGGCCTCCGCGCGCTCGACCACCTGGTCAGCGACCACCAGCGCCTGGATCACGCCCTCGGCCGCCTCGGTGTCGTAGCCGAGGAACTCGGTCGCGCCGTGGCGCTCGTGCAGCTCGAACCACAGCCGGTCGGTCGCAGCCTCGCCCGAGCCGGCCCAGGCCTTGCGGGCCTTTTGCCGTTGTTCGGCCATGCATGCCTGGAACCCGTCGACATCGACCGATCGGCCGCGGGCGCGCAGCACGTCCTGGGTCAGGTCAAGCGGGAAGCCGTAGGTGTCGTAGAGCTTGAACGCGACCGCGCCGGGCAGGGGGCCGCCCTCGCCAAGCTGCGCCGCCTCGTCGTCGAGCAGGCGCAGGCCCCGGTCCAGCGTCTGCTGGAACCGCGCCTCCTCCAGCTTCAAGGTCTCGGTGATCAGCACCTTGGCGTCGACCAGCTCGGCGAAATGGTCGCCCATCGCCTTGACCAGGGTCGCGACCAAGCGCCACATCAACGGCTCGCGACAGCCGATCATGTGGGCATGGCGCATCGCGCGGCGCATGATCCGGCGCAGGACATAGCCGCGGCCCTCGTTCGACGGCAACACGCCGTCGGCGATCAGGAACGCGCTGGCGCGCAGATGGTCGGCGATCACCCGGTGCGAGGTCTTGTGCGGGCCGTCGGGGTCGGTGCCGGTCGCCTCGGCCGATGCCAGGATCAGGCCGCGCATCAGGTCGGTGTCGTAATTGTCGTGCTTGCCCTGGAGCACCGTGGCGGTCCGTTCGAGCCCCATGCCGGTGTCGATCGACGGCCGCGGCAGCGGTTCGAGATCGTCCGGCCCGCGCTGCTCGAACTGCATGAACACCAGGTTCCAGATCTCGATGAAGCGGTCGCCGTCCTCGTCCGGGCTGCCGGGCGGGCCGCCCGGGATCTTCGGCCCATGGTCGAAGAAAATCTCTGAACAGGGCCCGCACGGCCCGGTGTCGCCCATCCGCCAGAAATTGTCCGAGGTCCCGATCCGGATGATCCGGCTCGGCGGCAGCCCGGCGATCTTGCGCCAAAGCTCGTAGGCTTGGTCGTCGTCGGCATAGACGGTCGCGGTCAGCCGTTTGGCGGGCAGGCCGAACTCCTTGGTCACCAGGGTCCAGGCGAGCTCGATCGCCAGGTCCTTGAAATAGTCGCCAAAGGAGAAATTGCCGAGCATCTCAAAAAAAGTGTGGTGACGCGCGGTATAGCCGACGTTGTCCAGGTCATTGTGTTTGCCGCCTGCTCGGACGCATTTTTGACTGGTCACGGCACGATTATAGGAACGCTGTTCGGCACCGGTGAATACGTTCTTGAACTGCACCATGCCGGAGTTGGTGAACAACAGGGTTGGGTCATTGCGCGGGACCAGCGGGCTGGACGCGACGACCTGATGGCCGTGCCGGGCGAAATAGTCGAGAAAGGCGGCGCGGATGTCGTTGGTCGTCTGCATGGGGGGCCTCACGCGGGGATCTGAAGCTCGGTCATGCTGCTAAATAGCCTGCCGGTTCGGCGCTGTCCACAGGGGTGCCGGGCGGCGCCGGTGCAACACGGCGGGGCCGTATTCGGCCTATCGGCCGACCGGGGGGCGCTGCCCCCTCACCCCCCGCAAGGGGGTTGCCCCCCTTGCCCCCCACCAAATTAGCGGGGTCCAGGGGGCAACCCCTGGTTGGGGGGTGTCGGGGGGCAAGGCCCCCTGACCTTGGGAGCGCCAGCTCCCAAAACCTCGCCGTCGGCCCGTCATCGCCGGGCGGGCTAAGACCAGCTCACCCCTCGATCGCGCCGTCGCGCAGCCTGAGCGCAATCGGCGCCATCACCGCGCCGACGATCGCGCCGATCCGGGCAAAATAGGGGCGCGGGTCGGGCGGCGGTGGCGAGATCCACTCGGTGATCGCGGCGATCGCCGGCCCGAGCACCGGCCAGCCGTTCCACGCGTCGAGCGCGACGAACGCGACCGCCGCCGCCGCTGCGACCCCGATCACGATCGCCTGGGGCGACACCTGGTCGGCCGCCGCGGCCGGGGCCGCCTGCGGCTCGGTCTGGGCACCGACCGGCGCCGACAGCGCGACCAGGACCAGGCAAACCACAACACACAGTCTCTTCACGGGTGACCTCATCGAAGCCGGCTCAAAGGTTGATGCGTCGTGGTATAGCAGGCCCTCAAGGATTTGACCCGAGAGGAATTCGCCCGGTCACCCCTTGGGCGGATCGCCGGCCAGCCGGTCGAGCCAGGGCGGCGCGCGACGTGCGCCGCCTCGGCCGCGCGGGCCAGCGCCTTGAAGCGGTCCGGATCGTGGCGCTCGCCCCCCCCCCCCCCCGAAAGCGCGCCTCTTCGCCGATGAATGCCGTAAGCGCCGACGCGCCCGTCTCGAGTCGGCCCGGATCATAGCCGAACGGCAGCCAATGGTCGCCCGCGGCGGCGAACCCGGCCAGGTGCCGGCGCAGGCAGCTCGACGATCTGCACGCGCCGGGCGGCCGGCGCCGCCTCGCCCTCGCCCGGCCGGTCAAGCGCGTGCGAGGTCTCGAAACCGTCGATCG
>JANQHG010000215.1 GCA_028277115.1 Azospirillaceae bacterium | reverse complement strand
ACAACCCGTCCGCGGACGTCGGCGCGCACCCGCGACCCTTCGCCGTCGGGATCGCAGTCGAGCAGCCGGACGTCGGCCCGAGGATCGCTGCCGAAGGCCAGCACCGCCTCCACGCCGCGGGCGGCGGCGGCCGCGGCGAGGCGGTCGAAATGGGGGTTGTCGCGGTTGAGCACGGCGATGCCCCCGGGGTCCATGCCGTCGAACACCTCGGCCTTGGCGTCGGCGATGGCCTCGACGGAGGGAAAGAAGGCGCTGTGCACCGCCTCGACGGCGGTCACCACCGCCACGTGGGGCCGCGCCAGACGGGACAGGGCGGCGATCTCGCCCGGGTGGTTCATGCCCATCTCGAACACGCCGTAGGCGGCGTCCCGCGGCATGCGGGCCAGGCTCAGGGGCAGGCCCCAGTGGTTGTTGAGGCTGCCCTGGTTGGCGACGGTCGGGGCCTGGGCCTGCAGGGCCAGGCGCAACGCCTCCTTGGTCCCCGTCTTGCCGACGCTGCCGGTCACCGCGATGACGCGCGCTGCGGCTCGCGCCCGCGCCGCCCGGCCCATGTCCTGGAGGGCCTTGAAGGTGTCGTCCACCACCAGCAGGGGCACCTCGGCGCCGCTGATGGGGCGGTCCACCACGACCGCCGCCGCGGCTGGCGCCTGGTCGACAAAGTCGTGGCCGTCGAAATTGGGACCCTTGAGGGCCACGAACAGATCGCCGGGGACCAGGGTGCGGGTGTCGATGGAGACGCCGCTGGCCTGCCACGGCACGGCGCCGTAGCCGCCGGTGGCGGCGGCCGCCTCGTCGGCGGTCCACAGGACCGGCCCGCTCATGACGCCGTCTCCGCGAAAGCGGCGCGGACCACCGCGGCGTCGTCGAAGGGCACCACCTCGGTGCCGATGATCTGCCCGCTCTCGTGGCCCTTGCCGGCGACCAGCAGCAGATCGCCGGCGGTGAGGCCGGCGACGGCGGTGGCGATGGCCTCGCCCCGGTCACCGATGTCGCGGGCGCCGGGGCAGGCGGGGAGGATCTCGCCGGGGATGGCCGCCGGGTCCTCGGTGCGCGGGTTGTCGTCGGTGACGATCACCCGGTCGGCGCCCGCGGTGGCGGCGTGGCCCATCTGCGGCCGCTTGCCGGCGTCGCGGTCGCCGCCGGCGCCGATCACCACGGTGAGACGCCCGCCGACATGGGGCCGGAGCGCGGCCAGCATGGCCGCGAGCGCGTCCGGGGTGTGGGCGTAGTCGACGAAGACCTCGCCGCCTCGCGCGCGCCGCGCGACCCGCTCAAGCCGCCCGGGCACACCGGTCAAGCGCTCGAGCGCCGCGACCAGAGCGTCCTGACGCGCGTGGCGCGCCGCGGCGCCGCCCGCCGCCGCCCCGGCGCGCGGGTCGGCAGCGATCGTAAGGCCGAGTGCGCACAAGGCGTTCCACAGCTGGAAACGCCCGACCAAGCCGAGGGTGACGGTGCGCGGCCGACCGAACACGGAGAGCGCGACCCGCTGGCCGTCGGGCAGCGGCGTCACCCGCTCGACCCGAAGCGCCTGGGCCTCGACGCCATAGTCAATCACCGGTTGGCCCCGTTCGGCGGCGGCGGTGATCAGGGCCGACGCCTCGGGCAGGTCGGCGTTGATCACCGCGGTACCGCCGGGTGGCAGCACCCGATCGAACAGCCCGCGCTTGGCGATCAGGTAGGCCGCCATGGTGCCGTGGTAGTCGAGATGGTCGCGGCTCAGATTGGTGAAGCCGGCCGCGGCGAGCGCAAGACCGTCGAGCCGGTGCTGGGCAAGCCCGTGGCTCGAGGCCTCGATCGCCAGACAGTCGATGCCGGCGTCGGCGAGCGCGGCGAGATCGGCGTGGAGGGCGACCGGGTCCGGGGTGGTCAAGGCGCCGGCGCGGCCGAGCGTCGTGTCCGGCGCCTCGAGCCCGAGGGTGCCGAGGCTGGCCGCGCGCTTCCCGACCGCGCGCCACAACTGCGCGGCAAAGCGCACCACCGAGGTCTTACCGTTGGTGCCGGTGACCGCGACCACCGCGGTCGGCTGGCGACCGTAGAAACGCGCGGCGAACAGGGCGAGCCGGCGGCGCGGCTCGGGGTCTTCGATCAGGACCGGCGCGTCGGCCGTGATCTCGGGCAGCGGGTCGTCGAGCGGCTGGCCGTTGCGGCCGACCCGCAGGCTGCCGGGCAGCCGGGTCCCGGGCGGTGCCAGCACCGCGACCGCGCCCTGCCCGATCGCCTGGTCGATGAAGGCGCGGCCGTCGACGCGGACGCCCGGCAAGGCTGCGAACAGCCAGCCGGGCGCAACCTCGCGTGAGTCCGCGGTCAGCCCCCGGACCGGTCGCGCCAGCGCCGCGGCCGCCGTTGCCGCGGCGGGGGTCGGGTCACCGCCCATCAGGTCGATAAGACGCAAGGGTCGCCCCTCCGCCGTCGTCGTCGCCGGTCGCGACGACCGACTGGGGGAGATCGGGCCGCTGGTCGAACACCGGCGCGATTGCGAGCATCGGACCGATCTCGGAGACCAGGCGCGCGACCGCCGGGGCCGCAACCCAGCCGGCGGTCGCGTAACCGTGGCTTTCCTCGGTGCCCTTCGGCTCGTCGAGCATGACGAACACGATGAGCCGCGGCGCGTTCATCGGGAACACCCCGACGAACGAGGACAAGAGCGAGCTGCGGCTGTAGTGGCGGCCCTTTTGCTTTTCCGCGGTCCCGGTCTTGCCGCCGACCAGGTAACCCGGGGCGTCGGCCTTGGACGCGGTCCCCTCGCGCACCACCAGGCGCAACAGCCGCCTGAGCTCGGCCGAGGTCGCCTCGGCGATCACCCGCCGGCCCGGCACCTCGGCGCCCTCCTCGCGTTTCAGCACGGTCGGCGCGCGCAGGAGGCCGCCGTTGACCATCGCCGCGGTCGCGGTCACCAGGTGCAGTGGGCTGACCGACAGCCCATGGCCGAACGCGATCGTCATGGTGTTGATCTCGCGCCACGGCGCCGGAACCAACGGCCAGCCCGCCTCGGGCAGCTCGATCGGCACCGGTCTCAGGAACCCGAGATCGCCAAGAAACGCCCGCTGCGCCGAGGTGCCGAGCTGGAGCGCGATCTTGACCGACCCGATGTTGGAGGAGTGCACGAAAATCTCGCGCACGGTCAGCCAGCGGTGCTTGCCGTGGAAGTCGTTGATGGTAAAACGGCCGACCCGGATCGGGTGGCGGGCGTCGAAGGCGTCGGTGACCCGGACCTGGCCGGACTCGAGCGCCATCGCGGTGTTAAACAGCTTGAACGTAGACCCCATCTCGTAGACGCCGAGGCTGTTGCGGTTGAACAGCGCGACGTCGCCGTCGGCCGGCGGGTCGTGGGGGTCGAAGTCGGGCAGCGAGACCATCGCCAACACCTCGGCGGTGTTGACGTCGAAGATCAAACCGGCACCGCCGATTGCGCTGAAAGTCTCGATCTGGGTGGCCAGCGCCCGGCGCAGGACATGTTGCAGGCGCAGATCGAGGGAGAGCGCCAGCGGGCCCGGACGGTGCTTCAAGTCGCGGTCGAACGCGCGTTCGAGCCCGGACAGGCCGTCCTGGTCGATCCCGGTGTAGCCGACCACATGGGCGCCGAGCCGGCCGGCCGGGTAGAACCGCCGCTCCTCGGTCCGGAATGCGATCCCGGGCAGGCCGAGCCGGTGGACCGCCTCATGCTGGCGCGGCGTCAGATTGCGCTTCAGCCAGACGAAGCGGCGCAGCGGCGCCGGCGGCGGCGCCTGGGTCAGTTTCTCGACCAGATCGGCGAAATCGAGCTCCGGCAGCACCGCGACCAGGCGGCGTGCCGTATGCCGGGGATCGATCACCAACGCCGGGTCGGCATAGGCCGAGGCGGTGGCGAGCGAGGTCGCGAGCAGAACCCCGTTGCGGTCGACGATGTCGGCGCGGCCGGGTGGGCGGCCGGTCGCGGCGACGGCGCGGGTCGCCTCGACCATTCCGCCGGGCCGCATCACGGTGGCATCGACCAGGCGACCACCGACCACCGCGAACGCGAGGAAAACCATGACGGCGGCGAACACAAGCCGGCCGCGCCCGATCTCGAGCGCGTCGGCGAGCGGCGCCGGCGGCCGGCCGGCCCGATCGGCGCGGGCCGACCCTGAAGAGGCGGTCGCAGGGATCATGGCGTGCCTCCCATCCGGGCGATCAGCATCGCGAGGTAATCGCCGTCGAGCAGGCGCTCGGGCAACAGGCCCGGCGGCAATTCGAGGCCCTGTGCCTCGGCAACGGTGCGGTCGACATAGGCGCGGGGCTGGCGAACCGGCGCGGCCGGCGGTGCCGGCGCGGCAACCGGTCCGGTCGGACGCGGCGCGGCAAGGCCACCGGCGCCGGTGTCGGCCGGGCCCCGCGCAGCCGCGTCATCGGGATCGGCGCGCGGACCGTCGCGGTCGCCGCCGACCAGCGGGATCTGGGCGATCGACCCGATCTGGGCGACCTCGGTCGGCCGCAGCGCCAAGTGCCGGCGTGCCAGCCGCTCCAACCGTTCGGGGTCGTTGAGGAACCCCCACTCGGCCTCGAGCACCCGGATCGCCTCGTGCTCCCGGACGATCTCGCGGTTGAGCACGGCCAGCCGGCCTTCGAGCGCGCGCACCCGGTAGCTGGTGTGGAACAACACCGCCACCGCGAGCGCGGCGAGCGCGAGCCAGACCAGGGGCGAGCGCCCGATCATCCGACCCCCTCCCTCCGGCCGCCGGCCCAATCCCCGATCCCCGGGGCGCGGCAGACCTGAAGGCCGCCGTAGGCGTGGCGTTGGCCGAGGCGTTGGCTGCCGCGCGGTGCGCGACCGTAGCTCGGCCCGCTGGCGACCCGGCCCGCCGCCGCCTCGGCCTGGTCGCGGCCATGGCCGCCGCCCGACGCCCGGCCGTGACCGTTTCCGGCGCCGCGACCCGACCCGTTGCCGTTGCCGTTGCCGTCGTCGAACGGGGCGGCGTCGGTGCGCTCGGCGATCCGCAGCCGCGCCGAGCGGGCCCGCGGGTTCTCGGCGACCTCGGCGGCGCCCGGAGCGACCGGCCGGCGCTCGATCAGGCGGAAGCTCGGCCGGCGCTCGCGCCGCCGCGGGTCGGGCGGGGCGTGGCGCGACGGCGCCGGCTGGCCGATCGCCCGGGCGCGCAGGAACTCCTTGACCACCCGGTCTTCGAGCGAGTGGAACGACACCACCGCGAGCCGGCCACCCGGCTTGAGCAACCGCTCGGCGGCGGCGAGGCCACGCGCGAGCTCGCCGATCTCGTCGTTGACCGCGATCCGCAGGGCCTGGAAGGTGCGGGTCGCCGGGTCGAGGCCATCCTGGCCGCGCGGCACCGCCGCGCGCACGATCTCGGCCAACTGCCCGGTGCGGGTGATCGCTCGGCCCTCGCGCGCCGTCGCGATCGCCCGGGCGACCCGGCGGGCCCGCTTCTCCTCGCCGAGCTCGAAAATCAGCCGCGCCAGCCGCGCCTCGGGCAGGCTGTTGACCAGCTCGGCCGCGGTCGGACCGTCGGCGTCCATCCGCATGTCGAGCGGCCCGTCGAACCGGAAGGAAAAGCCGCGCTCGGGCGTATCGAGCTGCGGCGACGACACCCCGAGGTCGAAGGCGATCCCGTCGAACCCGCCGGCCGCGCCGACCCCGAGCGCGTCGAGCCGACTGGTCAGCGACCCGAACCGGCCCTCGATCATGGTCAGCCGGCCGCCGGTGGCGGCCTCGAGCGCGCGGCCGATCGCGACCGCCTCGGGGTCGCGGTCGAGCGCCCAGACCTGGGTGTCGGCGGCGTCGAGCAGGGCCCGGCTGTAGCCGCCGGTGCCAAAGGTGGCATCGACATAGCGGCCGCGGTCCGCCGGCTTCAGACCCGCCACCACCTCGGTCAACAGGACGGGGATGTGGGCGGTGTCGCTGTCCATCGGTTCCTCGACCCTGGCGACGACGCTCATGATGCACCTCCCTGGTCGCTCGCTGGCCGCGCGGCCCCTGCCCGCGCGATGATCTTGGAAAGCGAGATGTCCCGGCCGCGCGCCTTTTCGCGCGACGTGCCCTCGTGCTCGGCAAACCGGGCCGGCTGCCAGATTTGAAAGGTCCGGCGCCGGCCGACGAACGCCGCCTCTTCGGTGATCCCGGCGAACTCGCACAACTGCTGCGGCAGCACGATCCGCCCCTCGCCGTCGAATGGCAGTTGGAATGATCCACCAAAAATTGTCGTCTCGATCAGCTCATACTCTTCAGCCGAGACATTGAGTGTATCGAGACTATCGCTGAGTTGTTGCATGTGATCCGCACTGCATGCTTCGAGAGCCGGATGCTGGAGCGACTTGAAAACGATCACGCCCTGAAAAGACTGGTTTTCGAGAACCCGTCGAAATTCCGCCGGAACCGAGACGCGGCCCTTCTTGTCGACCCGATAGACATATGTGGACAGAAAGATCGCCATCCGCCCCGGCGCCGACGGCGCCCCTTTCCTGTCTTCTTGGCCGAGGCCTTGGTGGCTGTCGCGGTCTGTCCCTCTTCACCGACCCGGAGCGCGAGGGCGCGCGGACCGGGCATCGATTTCCTTCACTTGGGTATTCATGGGATATCATGGGATTGTATGGGCGTCAACGCCAGCATCCGACCTTTTCCGGCCAAGTCATGCGCCGTAATACCCGAGTCCCGCAACCCGTGCGTCGACCTACTAAGTCTTGATTCGCTCTTCGAAGATCTGGGATTTCGATCGTGTTCTCAGGCCGTCCAGCCGATTTTGTTCTATTTATGTTCCGATTCGACTCTGACCATATGCGGCATTATGTCGCATGTTTGAGCGGAAAATCCGTTTGATCAGGACCACTCTGCCGCAGTTCCGCCGCCGCCCCGACGATGGGTTGGTCATGGGATGGGATGGGACACGCCTCCACAGTGCCGGGCGGATGGGCCGGCATGGGACGATGCCCCACCAAAGGCGCAAAAGGGGGACGTCTCGCCGACCCGCAGGCGCACGACGCGCACAGGTGGGGTTTGCACCCCAACATGACGAAGACGCCGCCGGCGGCGCCGACCCGTCGACTGGCGACGGCGGCAATCGGGACATTCACCCTCTCCGGCGCAGCCCCGCCGCGCCGCGGCACCCCACGCGACCTCGTGGTTGGCGCGACCACGCCGGCCCGTGCTACCCTCGCACCCATGGTGAACAGGTGACCCGGAACCGATGACCGCGCCGCCGACCTACAACCCGATGGACCTCACCGGGCGCCACATCCTGGTCACCGGCGCCTCGGCCGGGATCGGCCGGGCGACCGCGCTGGTGCTCGCCCGCCTCGGCGCCCGGCTGACTCTCAACGGGCGCGATCAGGACCGGCTCGACCGGACGCTGGCCCAACTGCCCGGTACCGAGCACGCGACCGCGGCGTTCGACCTCGCCGAGCTCGACGCGGTCCCCGCCTGGGTCAAGGGGCTGGCCCAGAGCCGCGGGCCGTTCAACGGGCTTGCCCATTGCGGCGGCACCCAGGCGCTCAGGCCGGTGCGCAGCTTCCGCGCCGGCTTCTTCGACGACGTCCAGCGCACCAACCTCGGCAGCACGCTCGCGCTCGCCCGCGGCTTCCAGCAGAACGGCTGCACCCAAAAACCGGCCGCTATGGTGTTCGTGTCCTCGACCGCCGGGATCAAGTCGGCGCCGGGCAACATCGTCTATGCCACCAGCAAGGCCGGGGTGATCGCGGCGACCAAAGGGCTCGCGATCGAGCTGTTGGCCACCGGCATCCGGGTCAACTGCGTCGCACCCGCGATCGTCGAGACCGAGTTGATCCAGCGCGTGCGCAACGCGCTCACCCCCGAACAGTACGAAGGCCTGGTCAAGACCCAGCCGCTCGGCATCGGCGACCCGGTCGATGTCGGCCACGCCGTCGCTTATCTGCTCGCCGACACCGGGCGCTGGATCACCGGCACCACGCTATGCGTCGACGGCGGCGCCACCGCGTGACCGCGATGACCGACCGCCCGCGCCTGCTCCACTTCCGCCGCCCGGTCCCGGACGACGCCGCCATGCTGCTCGCCTGGCGCACCGCGCCGGAAACCGCGCAGCACATGTTCACCGAGGTCACCGCCACCCTCGACCAGCAAAAGGACTGGCTCGCGCGGATGGCGGCGCGCGACGACGCGAGCCAATTCATCATCTGCTCGGGCGGCGCGCCGATCGGCTATTTGTCCTACGGCGAGATCGACCGCACCAACCGCCACTGCGTCCCCGGCTTTTACGTCGGGGTCGCCGAACAGCGCACCCCGGCGGCGACCTATCTCCACTGGTACCTGATGGACTATGCGTTCTATCACCTCGACATGAACAAGGTGATCTCGCTGGTGCTCGACACCAACCATCGGATGGTCCGGAGCCTGCGCCTACTCAAGGTTACCGAGGTCGGCGTGCGCCGCCAACACATCAGGAAAGCCGACGGCTGGCACGACGTCCATGTGTTCGAACTCTTGCGCGCGGACTGGGAACGCCAGCCCAGACTGTTCCCGCGCGAGCAGACCTTGGCGGCGTTCGATCCGTGACCTACACGGGTGCTGAGGATCTGATGTAACGATTTGGACATTCGACTTGGACATTCGACGAGGACAGTGACCATGGACGACAAAGACGCCGCCGCCGGTGCAAGACGAGACCGATCGGCCCTTGCCGACGTTCAACCCCATGCACCGGACGACCCACCGGTTGACGGCAGCGGCAACAAAGCCCATGATCCGAATATGGAAGAAAGATATGATCGGCGCGATGCCGAAATGTCCGAAATCAAGGAATTGCTGATCCGCCTCGATGAGCGGAGCGCCCACTTTGCAACCAAAGCCGACGTGAGCGAACTCAGAGCCGAGATCGGCGCAGTCAAGATGGACGTGAGCACGCTTAAGGGTGATGTGGAGACGCTCAAAGGTGATGTGGAGACACTTAAAAGTGATGTGGAGACGCTAAAGAGCGACGTAAACACACTGAAAGCCGATGTAAGCACACTTAAAACCGACGTAAGCACTCTCAAGAACGACATGGTCATCGTTCAGGCTGATATCAAACGGATCGATGAAAAAGTCGACAGATTACCAACCTACACCGCAATTTTCACTATAATTTTACCTGTGCTAATTTCCACTCTCCTGGCCGTCATCTCGGTCGGTGGATATCTGTATCATACCACGGCGAACCTGAGGCAGTCGCAGCCTGCCTCGCCGCCGACCGTCAGTGCCCCGGCACTGCCGAATGCCGCAGCGGCCCCGCCACGGTAATCGACCCCGTCGCCGTCAGCGATGTCAGGGGGCGTTGCCCCCCACACCCCACCAAGAGGTGACCCCCCTTGGATGGAACCCCTCTCGTAAGCCGAAAAGCGTCGATCAGGCGCCGACGCGCTGGGGCAGAGGCTCGGCGTCGTCGACCACCGTCTCGATGTCGCGGCCAGGGATCGTTGACATCTCCATCTTGTAAGCCAGCAACCACATCACCGCGACCCCAAGCGCCCAGAACAGCAACTGCCACGCCCAGATCGAAGGAATACCGAACAGCCACCCCTCGGGGCCGGCGGCCGGGTCGCCGAAAATCTGGTTGCCGATCACCGCACCCGGACCGATCGCCAAAACGAACCACAAAATCGTCACCGCCCAGGCAACCGGCACCAGCACCCGCTTGTGCGCCGGCAAACCCGCATGACCGTCCAGGAAATCATGGAAGCGCTGGCGATGCTGGCGCGCCGCGCGGGTCTGCGTCACCGCCGACACCAGCGCACACACCACCAAATTGACCGCAATCCCCCAGCCGGCCGAGTGGATCGTCAGCGGCCACCGACCCCATGGCAACACATCGCCGAACAAAGCAAGACCCAGACTGTCGGTCAGCGCCACCGCGATCAGCCCGGCAATCAGACCCAAGACCACCCCGGTGCCGGTGATCCACGGAAACCAACACACCGCGGCCAACGCCGGCACCATCTGAAGCCCGAACGCAACCGCAAGCCCGCCCAGCAGAACCAAGGCATCGCTCGACACCGCCGCAACCACCAGCGCCACCGCGACCACCACCGCAACCGTCACCCGGCCGACCGTCTTCTGCACCGCGTGACCGGCGTGGCGATTGAGAAACCGCAAGTACAAGTCCCGGGTCACGATGCCGCTGACCGTGGTCACATAGGCCGTGCCGGTCGACTCCATCGCGGCAAACGCACACACCGCCAGCAACCCGACCAACCAGGGCAGACTGTCGGCGATCAAATTGAAGTAATGCGGCACCACCGAGTCCGGGTCCCCGGCAATCTCGGGCGGCAACGGCAGGGCGCCGCCATGGGCCGCCATATAGTCCTGAACCGCCCCCAGCGATTGCGGGATGCCCGCCTCGTTGACCAACGGGTTGCCGCCCAGCAGATTGGCGCCGACCCCCTGGATCGCCGTGAACACGAACATGACGAGCCCGATCCCAAAGGCCGACGCCCACACCTGCTGCGGCGCGAACGGCTTGGGGTTGGTGTTCGAAAACGACCACATTGAAAACGCTGGCGATGCCTGAATGCCCATCAGCGCGAACATGTAGGTCAGGATCATCACCCCGGTCCACACGCCGCCGACCGGGTCTTCGACACCGAGCCCCGCCGTCATCTGGATCACACCGGGGATCGCGAAGTACGCATTGTGGTCGCCGCCGCCCAAGCCCTGGGTCGTGCCGTACTGCCCGACCTCGCTCGCGCCCAGCTGCGCCAACCCGCCGATCAAGCCATCCCACCCGCCCAGCGTGTCGAGCGCGATCACCCCAACCGTCGCAATGCCGCCGGCCAACAAAACGCACTGCAGGGTTTGAACGTAGGCCACCGCGCGCAGCCCGCCCGACGCGACATAAAACAACACCACCAGCCCGAACAAGGTCATCCCCGCGACCTTGCTGACCGCCCCGTCGGTGACGACACTGAACAACGACCCGGCCGCGCCAAACTGCACACCCAAATACGGCACCGAATACAAGACCGCGACCAACACCACCAACAAGCGCATAGTGTCGCTGCGGAAATAGTCATACATCATCTCGCCCGGCGTCACGTAACCGAAGCGCTTTCCCAGCATCCATTGGCGCTTTAAAAACAAAACCCCGGTGAACGGAATGGTGATCGCGTAAAACGATGCGTAGGCATATTGGAACCCGTCGCGGAACACCAGACCGGGATGTCCCATGAAGGTCCAGCCTGAGAATGACGCCGCGGTCGCCGCCAGCACGAACACCCACAACGGCAGACGCCGTCCGGCGATAAAGTAGTCCGATGCGGTCTTCGCCGTTCGCGCGCCGGCGACCCCCCAGTACAGGCAGTATCCCCAATAGAGGGCGAGGAAGCCGATCAGCCAGTAGACCTTTTCGTGCACGGTCTGAAGTCCTTCCAAGGCGAGGTTTGGGGAGCGGGCGAGACCCACGGCAGGCGCCGGCGCTTCAGGCCGCGGTTTGGTATCACGGGGAACCGGACCGGAACAGGCGAAATCCGGTCGCGCCCCTCCCCCCCCGCCCCCACGTGCCGGCCCGTGAGCCGGCGCGGCGAGATGCGGCTTGCCGCCGCCCACGCCGATGGCGACAGATGGCGACAGTGCGCCACCCGTCGTTCCCGGACCACCTGCCCGAACCGGCCGGGCGAACCGGCGCCGAGCCAGCCCCGACCGAGCCCCGACCGAGCTCCGAGCACGCGATGACCGACCCGACCCGCCTGACCTTGCGCCGGCCCGACGATTGGCATCTGCACCTGCGCGACGGCGCCATGCTCCGCGCGGTGCTGCCTTGGACCGCCGCGGTGTTCGCCCGCGCGATCGTGATGCCCAACCTGGCCCCGCCGGTCGCCACGGCGGCGGCCGCGCGTGCCTATCGCGACCGCATCCGCGCCGCCCTGCCCCCCGATACCGGCTTCACGCCGCTGATGACCTGCTATCTCACCGACACCACCAACCCCGACGACCTTGCGGCCGGCCATGCCGACGGCGTGTTTGCCGCGGCCAAGCTCTACCCGGCCCACGCCACCACCAACGCCGCCGCCGGGGTCACCGACGTCGCCCGACTCGGGCCCGTGTTCGCGCGCATGGAAGAGATCGGCCTGCCGCTGCTGGTCCACGGCGAGGTCACGGATCCCGACGTCGACGTGTTCGACCGCGAAGCGGTGTTCCTCGACCGGGTCCTGGCCCCCCTGATCGCGCGATTTTCGAACCTCCGGGTGGTGGTCGAGCACGCCACCACCCGCGACGCGGTCGATTTCGTCACCGCCCATGCCGCGACCGGCCGGATCGGCGCCACCATCACCGCCCACCACCTCTTGATCAACCGCAACGCCCTGTTCGAGGGCGGCCTGCGCCCGCACCACTACTGCCTGCCGGTCGCCAAACGCGAACGCCATCGCCTGGCCCTCGTCGACGCCGCGACCTCGGGGCCCGGGCCGTTCTTCCTCGGCACCGATAGCGCCCCGCACCCGGTCGCGGCCAAGGAGTGCGCCGCCGCCTGCGCCGGCCTGTTCACCGCGCCCGCCGCGCTCGGCCTCTATGCCGAGGCATTCCAAGCAGTCGGCCGGCTCGATCGGCTCGAGGCGTTCGCCAGCCTGAACGGCCCGGCCTTCTACGGCATGCCCCCGAACGACACCCGGGTGACCCTGGTCCACGCCCCCACGCCGGTCCCGGCGACCGTCGCCGCCGGGCCGACGCCGGCCGACGCGGTGGTGCCGTTCCGCGGCGGCGCCACGGTGGCGTGGCGGGTCGAGCGCGAACGCGACGCGCGCCCGCCGCCGACCGACCGGGGGTCTTGACCTTTCGGTCTAATCCCCCTACCCAACAGGGCTAGGGTGCGGCCGCCAGCCGGCGCCGTGCCCTTATGACCGACGCCGGGGAGGGGCGGTGACGACGATCTCGCAAGACACCACGCCGCCGCCCCCCGCCGCCGACCCGGCGGCGGCGGCCCAGATCGCCCGCCTGCTGCTCGAGGTCGAGGCGGTGCTGCTGCGGCCCGACAAGCCGTTCACCCTGACCTCGGGCCGGCGCAGCCCGGTCTACGTCGATTGCCGGCGTCTGATCTCGTTCCCGCGCGCGCGGCGCCTGGTCACCGACCATGCGGTCGCGATGCTGGCGCGCGACGCCGGGGTCGAGGCGTTCGACATCGTCGCCGGCGGCGAGACCGCGGGCATCCCGTTCGCCGCCTGGATCGCCGATCGCCTCGGCCTGCCGATGGTCTATGTCCGAAAAAAACCGAAAGGCTTCGGGCGCGAATCGCAGATCGAAGGCGTGATCAACCCGGGCGCCCGCGTCGTGCTGGTCGAAGACCTGGTGACCGACGGCAGCTCCAAGGTCGGCTTCATCGAGGCGCTGCGCGCCGCCGGCGCCGAGGTTCATCACCTGTTCGTCATCTTCCACTACGCGATCCTGCCCGCAAGTGCCGAGACCATGAAAGCGCTCCAAGTCCGTCTGCACGCGCTCGCGACCTGGTGGGACGTCCTGGCCGCGGCGCGCGCCGGCGGTCGGTTCTCGCCGACCGCGCTGGAGCGGATCGAAGCCTATCTCAACGATCCCGAGGGCTGGACACCTTGAGACCCGTCCGCTTTTGGTCGGGCGTCAACCGTCTGTTCATCATCGACGGTGCACACTTGGCAACAATTTGATCGCTTAGAGAACGAGTCGATCATGGGATTGGTTTGGGATCGCGCGCTGGCCATCGGTGACCCGGAGATCGACGCCGATCACCGGCACCTGTTCGGGCTGCTTGCCCAACTGGAGCACGCGGTCGGTCGCGCCGACCAGCGCACGATCCTGTCCGACATCCTATCGGCGCTCGCCGATTACACCAGCTACCATTTCAGCCGCGAGGAGCGGGTGATGGCGCAGCTCCGCTATCCGGGAGCCGACGACCACATCCGCGAACACGCCGACCTGATCACCCGGCTCGCCCAGCTGATCTTCGATTTCGAGCGCGGCGACGTCGAGGTCACGACCGACACCCTCAAGTTCCTGCGCGGTTGGCTGACCACCCACACCAGCGGCACCGACATGAAGCTCGGCGCGTTCCTCAAGGCCAACTGCCCGACCATCGCAACACCGCTGCCGCGCGGCACCGCGCCCCACACCCGGCCGCTCGCCGCCGCGGTCACCCCCGGACCTTTCGCAAGCTTGCGAGGCTGGCGATGATCCCGTGCGCGGTCCGGACCTCCTGTTCGGTCAGGCCGGCGCGCTGAAGCGTGTTGCGGATGTTGCGCACCATCGACGGCCGCTTTTCCGGCACCGGAAAGAAGCCGCCGGCGTCGAGCTCGTGCTCGAGATGGGCGAACAGGTTGGCGAGCTCGGCCTTGGTCGCGGTCCGGGTCTGGCCGGTGTGGAGCCGGCGCGCCAGCGCGTCCGCCGCGCTCTGGAACCACTCGTAGCCGACCAGCAACACCGCCTGCGCCAGGTTGAGCGAGGCATAGGCCGGGTTAAGCGGCACCGTGATCAACGCCTCGGCCAGCGTCAGATCCTCGTTGACCAGCCCGGTGCGCTCGGGCCCGAACAGGACCCCGACCCGCTCGCCCGCCGCGAAGCGCTCCCGCATCTCGGCCGCCGCGGCGCGCGGGGTCAGGATCTGCTGGATCATGCCGCGGCCGCGCGCGGTCGTGGCATAGACCCGCTGCAGATCGCCGACCGCCGCCGCGGTGGTCGGGTAGAGTCGTGCCGCGTCGAGCACCCGGTCGGCCCCGGCCGCAGCGGCGACCGCATAGGGGTTGGGCCAGCCGTCGCGCGGCCGCACCAGGCGCAGATCGGTCAACCCGCAGTTCAACATCGCGCGCGCCGCCGCGCCGATGTTCTGGCCGAGCTGCGGGCTGACCAGGATCACCGCCGGCCCGCCGGTGACCTCGGGCTGCAAGCGATCGCTGCCCGCCGGCGTCACCTAACGTCCCCGCCCGGGGATCACGCGGCGTCGCGGCCCGGCAGCCGCGCGTCCGCGTCCGCCCCGGCCGCGGCGGTCGCCTCGGCCACGCCGTCGCGGAACAGCTTGTAAAAGAAGCTGTCGGTCAGCGCGTCCAGCGACGCATCAATGATATTGGTCGAAACCCCAATCGTCGACCAGCGCTCGATCTCGCCATTCTCGCTCTCGATCAGCACCCGGGGCATCGCGCCGGTGCCGTCGCTCGCGTGCAGGATGCGCACGCGGTAGTCGGCCAGCCGCATGTCCTTCAGCATCGGATAGACCGGCTCGAGCGCTTGGCGCAGCGCGAGGTCGAGCGCGTTGACCGGGCCGTTGCCCTCGGCGACCGTGGAAACCAGCCGGCCCGCGACCCGGACCTTCAAGATCGCCATCGACTCCGTGACCAATTCGCCCTTGGCGTTGTGGCGCCGCTCGTCCTCGACCCGGAAGCGTTCGACCTTGAAATACTCGGGCACCCGGCCGAGCGTGCGCCGGACCACAAGCTCGAAGCTGGCCGCCGCGCTGTCGTAGGCATAGCCCTCGAAATCGCGCTGTTTCACCAACTCGACCAACCGGGTCACCTTGGGGTCGCGCGGGTCGATCTCGATCCCGAGTTCGCGCAAGCGCGCCAGGATGTTCGACCGCCCCGCCTGGTCCGACACGATGATCGACCGCCGGTTGCCGACGGTCTCGGGCGCGACATGCTCGTAAAGGCGCGGGTTCTTTTCGACCGCCGAGACATGCAAGCCGCCCTTGTGCGCGAACGCGCTCTCGCCGACATAGGGCGCGTGGCGATCGGGCGCGCGGGTCAGCCGCTCGTCGAGGAACCGGCTCAAGCCCACGAGGCCGCGCAAGCGCTCGGGCGTCACCCCGGTCTGGTAGCCGAGTTTCAGCATCAAGGTCGGGATCAGCGAGGTCAGGTTGGCGTTGCCGCAGCGCTCGCCGAGCCCGTTGATCGTGCCCTGGACCATCCGCGCGCCGGCGCGCACCGCCGCCAGCGTGTTGGCGACCGCGTTCTCGGTGTCGTTGTGGGTGTGGATGCCGAGCCGGTCGCCCGGAAGCTCGCGCGCGACCGCGGTGACGATCGCCTCGACCTCGTGCGGCAGGGTGCCGCCGTTGGTGTCGCACAACACGATCCAACGCGCGCCGCCGGCCTCGGCCGCCTTCAGGCAGGCCAGCGCGTAGTCCGGGTTCGCCTTGTAGCCGTCGAAGAAATGCTCGGCATCGAACAGCGCCTCGCCGCGCGCCGCGCGCGCCGCCGCGATGCTGTCGGTGATCGCCGCCAGGTTCTCGTCCTCGGCGACCCCAAGCGCCTCGCGGACATGGAAGTCCCAAGACTTGCCGACCAGACAGACGGCGCTTGAGCGCGCCTGCAGCACGGCGGCCAGGCCGGGATCGTTGGACGTGCTGCGCCCGACCCGCCGGGTCATGCCGAACGCGGTCAGACGCGCGGTCGCCAGCGCCGGCGGCTCGGCGAACAGCGCGTCGTCGGTCGGGTTGGCCCCGGGCCAGCCGCCTTCGATATAGTCGATGCCGATCTCGTCGAGCGCCCGGGCAATCGTCACCTTGTCGGCAACGCTGAAATCCACGCCAAGGGTCTGCGCGCCGTCGCGCAGGGTGGTGTCGAACAGGGTGATGCGCTCGCCCGTCATGTCGCCCATCGCTCAACTCGGGTATTCAAGGGGGCGCAGAATGACCGATCCTCGGGCCGGTCAGCAATCGCTTTTGCCGCGCGGCTGCGCCGGCGTGGTTGCGGGGGCACAAGGCACCGCCGCGGATGGGGTTGGGTGACCAAAATGACCCTGACGCTCGAAGGCCGCACGACCACCGGGCTTGCGGTGCCGCCGCTGGTGGTCCCCGGCGGCGCCGTCGTGTGCCTGACCGGTCCATCCGGCGCCGGCAAGACGCGGCTGTTGCGGGCGATCGCCGACCTCGACAGCTCCGCGTTGCGGATCTCGCTCGACGGCACGGCGATGGCGAGCGTCCCGGCCCCGACCTGGCGCCGGCGGGTCGCCTACCTGGCGCCGGTGCCCGGCTGGATCGCCGAGCGCGCCGGCGCCAACCTGGCGGACGAAGCGGCGGCGACGCCCTTGCTTGCCACCCTCGGCTTCAACCAGGCGCTGTTGTCCCGTCCGGTCCGGGAGTTGTCGACCGGCCAGCAGCAGCGGCTTCATCTGGTCCGATTGCTCGAGCGCGCCCCCGAGGTCCTGTTGCTGGACGAACCGACCTCCGCCCTCGACCCCGCGGTCCGGGACGCGGCGGAAGCGGTCATCCAAGCGCGCGCCGAGACCGGCGCGGTCGTCATCCTGACCACCCACGACGCAACGGCGATCGACCGCCTGGGGGCGCGGCATTGGCGAATTGAAGACGGCGAGGTGGTCGAGGCATGAACGGCGTGATCGATATCGATATCGAAAAACTCCTGCTCGCCGCGCTGTTGTTGACCGTCAACATCGCCGTGTCGTGGCGGTTCCGGCTTGCGCTGGAACGCAAGGTCGGCATCGCGGCGATCCGCATGACGGTTCAGCTGATTTGTGTCGGCTTGATCTTGGAGGCGGTGTTTTCCCGCAGCGATCCGTGGCTGGCGGCGCTGACCTTTTGCATCATGATGGGGTTCGCCGCGCGCGAGGTCTATGCCCGCCAGGCCCGACCGATCCGCGGCCTTGTCGGCTGGCTGGCCGGCGGGCTTGGGCTCTGGATCGCGGCGATCTCGCTCACGGTGTTTGCCCTGGTCGTCGTGATCGGCCACGACCCGTGGTGGGAGATGAGGTTTGCGGTGCCGCTGTTCGGCATCATCCTCGGCAACGCGATGACCGGGGTCGCGCTGGCGATCGACGGCTTCACCCGCGCCGTCGCGCGCGAGCAAGCGGCCGTCGAGGCGATGCTGGCGCTCGGCCAACCGTTCCACCGCGCCGTGGCACCGATCCTGCGTGAGGCGATCGCCACCGGCATGACGCCGATCTTGAACAGCATGTCGGCGACCGGCCTGGTTTTTCTGCCGGGCATGATGGTGGGTCAAATCCTGGCGGGTGCCCCGCCGATGATCGCGATCAAGTATCAATTGATGCTGATGTTCTTGCTGGCATCCGGCATAGCGATATCGATTCTGCTCTCGCTGTCGATCGTGACACGACTGCTCACCGATCCGCGCCATCGGTTACGGCTCGATCGACTGGCGTCACCCGCAGCCTAGTACAGCCCGGCTCAAATCCTGACCAGGTCAGGATTTGAGCCGGGCTGTGCTAGTCTCTGACGGCGCTCCTGAATGCGGCCGAGAGCGCACCAAGCGCGTTGCGCGACCGCCCATCCCGGACCCTTGAGTGCAGGATGATGGGCAGGCGGGGTAACTCCGGAAGTCCGAGCTTGGGACCTACGTCAACTGCCTCCATCGGCAGCATGCGGCGGGCCAATGCGGCAATCCCGAGCTTGGCCATAACAGCCGCCGAGACTGCCGCCACGCCACCGCCGACGAAGACCTCGGTCCAAGGGACGCCGGCATCGTCGAGGACATGCCCTGCCATCGCGCGCACCCCGCAGGGCTCGGGCATCGTCGCAATCGGCAGGTGGTCGCCCGCCCGATGCTGCCAGCCTGCCGCCGCGAACCAGCCGAACTTTTCTTCGGCCAGGATTTCTCCGTCACTCCGATCCGCATGGAAGCGAACGATGACCGTATCGAGCTCTCGCCGGTCGTAGCTTTGCAGCAGGTCGCCTGAAGATCCGATACGAATTTCAATCAGCAACTGCGGGTCCTGCGCATTCATCCGCGCGATCAGTGCAGGGAGTTCCGGACCTGCGACATGATCGCTGATGCCGATTGTGAGACGTTGCCGGGCCGCCGTGAGCGCGATGAACACGCGATCATGGACTGCCAGCAGGTCGCGGGCATGGTCCAGGAAGGCTGCCCCCCGTGCCGTCAACCGGACGTGTCGGGGTGTTCGTTCGACGAGCCGGCATCCGAGCCTCTCTTCGAGTCGCTTCAGCTTTACGCTGATCGCGGACTGCGTCGTCCGCGTGGCTTCCGCCGCACGGGTGAAGCTGCCGAGCTCAGCGATGCGGACAAAGGCCTGGACGGTACCCAGGTCGAGGGGGCGCTCGATCATTCTGATCCCTTATCACTGATATCGCCAATAATCGCATTTCATTATGGCCTGAAAACACCGATCGTTAAAACCCGGCGCGACAACGACAGGAGTCCACCCGCCGATGCCCCTCGTTCACATTTCACTGCGCGCCGGTAAGCCGGCAGCATACCGTGAGAAGATCGCCGACAGTGTGTACCGCGCAATGTGGGAAACACTAAACGTCCCAGAAGGTGACAAATTCATAGTGATTACTGAGCATACTGATGCAAACTTCTACTATGACAATAGCTTTGATATCACCCGCAGCGACGACTTGGTCTATATCCAAGTCACTTTATTCGACACACGAGCCACGGAACAAAAGAAGCTCCTGTTTCGACGAATTGCCGAGTTGCTCTCTGAGAGTCCGGGGATTCGGTTGGAAGATGTATTCGTAAACCTGCTCGAATCAGCGCGCGAAAACTGGTCCGTCGGAAAGGGAGTGGCGCAATTCGCCGACGGAGACGGAGGCCATCCCGCACTGCAGCCGCCGCCCACGCCACAAGGGTGACCGGCAGTTCCCGGGACGTCTACGACAGACGCATTTGAAGGCGCATTGACGGTGCCCGGCCGCACCTCGGCCGGGCACCGTGGTCGCCGCACCCAAGTGCCCTGGGACCACCGACGTCCCGCCGATGAAACGGCCGATGAAACGGCCGATGAAACGAATGAGGGTTTTTTGCGCCGGCGAGCGGGGTCAGAGCCCGTACATGGCCAAAATCGCGGCGAGGCGGAAGCCCATAAAATTGTCACAACGGGCGTCGGTCTCTGTCCAGCTCCGTACAGGTTCCACCCACCACGATCCTCATCAGCGATCACCCCGCGCCGCCCGGATCGCCTGCCACACCGCGTGCGGCGTCGCCGGCATGTCGATGTGGGTGACGCCGAGCGGCGCCAGCGCATCGACCAACGCGTTGATCACCGCCGGCGGCGCGCCGATCGCGCCGGCCTCACCCGCGCCCTTGA
>JANQHG010000209.1 GCA_028277115.1 Azospirillaceae bacterium | reverse complement strand
GAGCAATCGATCGACATATTCCGCGGTGGCGATTCCCACTTTGGCGGCCTCCGCCCGAATCCGTTCCGGCGTTCGTTTGGCCACCGCCGAATGCTGCGGTGGCATGTGTTCGCCACTGGTTTCCCAGTGATTGGTTCTGCGCGCGCGAGAGACCCGCCGCCGCGAGAGCGGCGGGTATCCGCAAATCGGCCGCGGCGTCCTGGATCGGTTCGGTGATCGCCTCACGCCCGATCCGCAGACGGGTCGGCACCGGCGCCCGCGCGCCCGGGCGGCCGATGCCGGGGTGGCTCAGCGGTAGCGCGCGCCCTCCGGTTTATCCGCGGCATACGCCCGCGTCCGGTAGTGGATCCGCCGGCCCTCCTGCTCAAGCCGCTCGAGCATGAAGCCCGGTTCGTCCGCGGGTCGGTTGACGATGAACGACAGCCGGAGCGACTCCCAGCCGTGAGTCGCATCGAACGCCGACAGCCTGATGTATTTGTCGCCGTGGACCTTGCGGCACGCCGCGAGCTCCATCATCACCGCCGCCGCGTCGGCGATGTCGAACATCGGCAGGCCCCACATCTCCCAGTAGGTGTTGCGCGGGTGCGGATCGGCGGTGAACTCGAGGTTCACCGCCCAGCCGTGATCGATGCAGTATTGGACCTGGCGGGTGATCTGCTCGTCGGTCAGGTCGGGCAGAAAGGAGAAGGTCCCCTGGGTCAGTCTCATGTCACAACTCCGAAAAAATGCGCACGATCGGCGCCGTGCCTTACATCGCCGCGGTCGGGGTCGGCACGAAGTCCGGGGTGTCGGTCGAGGTATAGTTGAAAGTGACGTCGCCCCAGGTATCCAGCGCCTGCTGGAGCGGCTGGCAATGGCGCGCCGCCGCCTGAAGGATCTCCGGCCCCTCGGCCAGAGTGTCGCGGCCCTCGTTGCGCGCGAGAATCATCGCTTCCAGCGCGACCCGGTTGGCGGTCGCGCCGGCGGCGATCCCCATCGGGTGGCCGATCGTGCCGCCACCGAACTGCAGCACCACGTCCTCGCCCAGGTAATTGATCAACTGGTGCATCTGCCCGGCATGGATGCCGCCCGAGGCGACCGGCATCAGCTTGTTGAGGCTCCCCCAGTGCTGCTCGAAGAACAGGCCGTTCTCAAGCGCGACCGGGGTCACCTCGTCGCGGCAGATGTCGTAAAAGCCGCGTACGGTCGCCGGATCGCCCTCGAGCTTGCCGACCACGGTGCCGGCGTGGATGTGATCGACCCCGGCCAGACGCATCCACTTGGTGATCACCCGGAACGACACGCCGTGGCTCTTCTGGCGGGTGTAGGTGCTGTGGCCGGCGCGGTGCAGGTGCAAGATCATGTCGTTGCGTCGACACCACTTCGACATCGACTGGATCGCGGTGTACCCGATCACCAAGTCGATCATGATGATCACCGAGCCGAGCGACTTGGCAAACTCGGCGCGCTCGTACATGTCCTCCATGGTCGCGGCGGTGACGTTGAGATAGGTGCCCTTGACCTCGCCGGTCGCGGCCTGAGCCCGGTTGACCGCCTCCATGCAGTACAGGAAACGGTCGCGCCAGTGCATGAACGGCTGGCTGTTGATGTTCTCATCGTCCTTGGTGAAGTCGAGGCCGCCCTTCAAGGCCTCGTAGACCACCCGGCCGTAGTTGCGCCCGGACAGGCCGAGCTTGGGCTTGACCGTGGCGCCGAGCAGCGGCCGGCCGAACTTGTCAAGCCGCTCGCGCTCGACCACGATCCCGGTCGGCGGGCCGTCGAACGTTTTGACGTACGCGATCGGCAGGCGCATGTCCTCGAGCCGGAGCGCCTTTAACGGCTTGAAGCCGAAGACGTTGCCGATGATCGACGCGGTCAGGTTGGCAATCGAGCCGGGTTCGAACAAGTCGAGGTCATAGGCGATGTAGGCGAAATACTGGTCGGGATTGTTGGGCACCGGGTCGACCCGGTAGCATTTCGCGCGGTACTTCTCGCACGCGGTCAGGCGGTCGGTCCAGACTACGGTCCAGGTCGCGGTCGAGGATTCGCCGGCGACCGCGGCCGAAGCCTCGATCGGATCGACGCCGTCTTGCGGGGTTACCCGGAACAACGCGATGACGTCGGTGTCCTTTGGTTCGTAGTCGGGCTCCCAATAGCCCATTTTTTTGTATTCCATCACGCCGGACTTGTAGCGATCCTTGCCGGTGACGGTCTTTGCCTCGACGTCCATCAGGGCCTCCTTGGTCATGACTGGAAAGTAGGTGGCGACCGGCGCCGCGGTTTTGGGGGCTGCGCCCCCAAGGTCAGGGGGTTTCACCCCCCGACACCCCCCGACCAGGGGGGTGCCCCCTGGACCCCACTTTGGGGGGGGGCAGCGGTTTTCGGGCGTGCTGCGGCGCCTTCGTCACCCCAAGCTACGCTTGTGCCCTGGCCGTAGGTTGGGGTGGGAACCCCAACCATCGTGGGTCACGGGCGGACAAGGGGTATCAGCGGGTGCGCGGCGCCAGCCGGCCCGACTGATACCGCTTGGCCATCTCGGCCAGCGCGACGGGCTTGATCTTCGACGCCTGGCCGGCAGCACCGAACCGCTCCAGCCGGTCGCGACAAACGTCGCGCATCGCTTCCATCGCCGGCTTCAAGAACTTGCGCGGGTCGAACTCGCGCCGCTGCTCGGCGGCAACCCGGCGGAACTGCCCGGCCATCGCCAACCGGCAGTCGGTGTCGATGTTGACCTTGCGCACGCCGTGCCGGATGCCGCGCTCGATCTCGTCAACCGGTACACCCCAGGTCTGCGGCATGTCGCCGCCGTACTGGTTGAACAGCTCCTGCAGCTCCTGCGGCACCGACGACGAACCGTGCATCACCAGATGCACGCCGGGCAGGCGGCGGTTGATCGTCTCGATCACATGCATCGCCAAAATCTCGCCGTCCGGCTGGCGCGAGAATTTGTAGGCGCCGTGGCTGGTGCCCATCGCGATCGCCAGCGCGTCGCACTGGGTCGCCTCGACAAACGCGACCGCCTGGTCGGGGTCGGTCAACAGCTGATCGCGGCTGACCTTGCCCTCGGCACCATGGCCGTCCTCGGCCTCGCCCTCTCCGGTCTCGAGCGAGCCGAGCACGCCGAGCTCGCCCTCGACCGACACCCCGACCCAATGCGCCATCTCGACCACCCGGCGCGTGATCGCAACATTGTAGTCGTAAGAGGCCGGCGTCTTGGCGTCGGCCTCGAGCGAGCCGTCCATCATCACCGACGTAAAGCCGTGCTGGATCGCCGACAGACAGGTCGCCTCGTTGTTGCCGTGGTCCTGGTGCATGCACAACGGGATCTGCGGATGGATCGCCGCCAGCGCCTCGATCATCTTGGACAGCATGATGTCGTTGGCGTAGCTGCGCGCGCCCCGGCTCGCCTGGATGATCACCGGGGCATCGACCGCGGCCGCCGCCTCCATGATCGCCAGGCCTTGCTCCATATTGTTAATGTTGAACGCCGGCACGCCAAAGCCATGCTCGGCGGCATGGTCGAGCAATTGCCGCAAGGTGATCAGCGCCATCCGTCGATCCTCCGCTGTCTTGATCCGTTGTTTGTTGGTTGCTTGGTCAGGCCGCGACCGCCCGGCGCGCCGCCGCGACCACCGCGTCCGGGGTGATGCCGAAATGGACGTAGAGCTTGGATGCGGGCGCCGAGGCGCCGAAGCCCGCCATGCCGATGAAGCTGTCGCCCGGGCGCAGATAGCGCTCCCAGCTCGCGCGCACCGCCGCCTCGACGATCACCCGCGGCGTCTCGCCGAGCACGGACGCCCGCCAAGCCTGGTCTTCGGCGTCGAACAGCTCGAGGCAGGGCATCGACACCACCGCGGCGCCGATGCCGTCGCCGGCCAGGGTCTCGGCGGCGGCGAGCGCCAACTCGACCTCGGACCCGCTGGCGATCAGGGTGACCCGGCGCGCCCCCTCGGGTTCATGGATCAGATAGCCGCCGCGCGCGGTCAGATTGTCGGCCTGGTGCCGGCGGCGCATCGTCGGCACGCCCTGACGGGTCAGGCACAGCACCGATGGCGTCCGCTCGGCGCCGAGCGCGATCTGCCACGCCTCGGCGGTCTCGACCGCGTCGGCCGGGCGCAGCACCAACAGGTTAGGGATCGCGCGCAGGCTCGCCAGATGCTCGACCGGCTGGTGGGTCGGGCCGTCCTCGCCGAGCCCGATCGAGTCATGGGTCATCACATGGATCACCCGCAGACCCATCAGCGCCGCCAGACGGATCGCCGGCCGGCTGTAGTCGGAAAACACCAAGAAGGTGCCGCCAAAGGGGATCAGGCCGCCGTGCAGCGCGATCCCGTTCATCGCGGCCGCCATGCCGTGCTCGCGCACGCCGTAGTGGATATAGCCGCCGCCATAGGCGTCGCGGCTCACCACCGCCTGGCTCTTGACCTTGGTGCCGTTGGAGCCGGTGAGGTCGGCCGATCCGCCGATCAGACCCGGCACCACCTGGCACAGCATCTCGAGCACCTTCTGCGACGACTGGCGGGTCGCAAGCTTCGGCGCCTCGGCCGAGAGATCGGCCTTGAATTGGACCACCGCTTCGGCAAGCTGCGGCGGCACCGGCGACGCACCGACCACCGCCTCGCGCGCCTCGGCCGGCGCTGCGGCGACCCGGGCCGCCCAGGCTTCGCGCCGCGGCGCGCCGGCGCGCCCGATCGCCCGCCATTCGGCCAGGATCGGCGCCGGGATCTCGAACGGCGGGTGCGGCCAGCCCAGCCGGTCGCGCGCGCCCGCGATCTCCCGAGGCCCGAGCGGCGCGCCGTGGACCCCTGCGGTGCCCGCCTTGGTCGGCGCGCCGAAGCCGATCACGGTGCGGCACGCGATCAGAGACGGCTGGTCGGTCGCGCGCTCGGCGGCGATCGCGGCCTCGATCGCCGCCGGATCATGGCCATCGACCGTGCGCACCGCCCAGCCGGCCGCCGCGAACCGCGCCAGCTGGTCGGTCGAGGTCGCAAGCGAGGTCGCGCCGTCGATCGAAATGCCGTTGTCGTCGAACAGCACGATCAGCCGCGCCAGCTTCAAGTGGCCGGCAAGATCGATCGCCTCGTGGCTGATCCCTTCCATCAGGCAGCCGTCGCCCGCCAGCACATAGGTGTAGTGATCGACCAGGGCGTCGCCCAAACGCGCGTTCAGGATCCGCTCGGCGAGCGCCATGCCGACCGCGTTGGCCAGCCCCTGGCCAAGGGGCCCGGTGGTGGTCTCGATCCCCGGGGCGTGACGGTACTCCGGATGGCCGGCGGTGCGCGAGCCGAGCTGGCGGAAGTTCTTCACCTGCTCCAACGACACCGCCGGGTAGCCGGTCAGATAGAGCAAGGCATAGAGCAGCATCGAGCCGTGGCCGGCCGACAGGACCAAACGGTCGCGGTCGGGCCAGTCGGGGTCGAGCGGGTCGAACGCGAGGAACCGGCGGTAGAGCACTGTCGCGACATCGGCCATGCCCATCGGCATGCCGGGATGGCCCGACTTCGCGGCCTCGACCGCGTCCATCGTCAACGCCCGGACGGCGTTGGCGAGGTCGCGGTCGCTGACGGCGCTTGGCCCCGGATCGGCGGCAGGTGAAACGGAACTCATGAGGCGACACTCTCCGGTGCGGCCCGCGCGGGGGCCCGCGCGGGCGATGGCATGGGGCTTGTCAGGGCCGGCGGCGATGCGCGGCGGCGGGTCAGAGCGCCCGCTTCTTGCGGTCCATCAACCGGAGGATCTTCGGCGTCAGGATCAGCTGCATCGCAAGATCGAGCTTGTTGCCCGGGACCACGACCGAGTTGGCCCGCGACATGAAGCTGCCGTGGATCATCGACAAGAGATAGGGAAAATCGATGCCGCGCGGCGACTTGAACCGGATCACCAGCATCGACTCGTCCGGGGTCGGGATCCAGCGCGCGACGAACGGGTTCGACGTGTCCACCGTCGGCACCCGTTGGAAGTTGACGTCGGTCTCGGCGAACTGCGGGCAGATGTAGTTCACGTAATCGGGCATCCGCCGCAGGATCGTGTCGGCGACCGCTTCGGTGGTGTAGCCACGGGTCGCCTTGTCGCGATGGATTTTCTGAATCCACTCAAGATTGATCACCGGCACCACGCCGATCTTGAGATCGACATATTGGGCGATGTTGTGGTGGTCGGTGACGATCGCGCCGTGCAGGCCTTCGTAGAACAAAAGGTCGGTGTCCTCGGGGAAGGTTTCCCAGGCGGTGAAGGTGCCTTGGGGCACGCCGTATTTCTGTTCTTCGATCGGGTCGTGGACATAGTGACGGGTCCGGCCCTGCCCGGTCTCGCCATAGTCGCGCAGCACCTGTTCCAGCTCGGCGTGCAGGTTGGCGTCCGGCCCGAAATGGCTGAAATGTTGGTTGCCGGCTGCGGCTTGCTCGGCGACCTTGGCCTTCATGGTGGCGCGGTCGTAGCGGTGGAAGGCGTCGCCTTCGATGTAGGCGGCCTTGATCCCCTCGCGCCGGAAGATCTGCTCGAAGATCGTCTTGACCGAGGTCGTGCCGGCGCCTGAGGAGCCGGTGATCGCAATGATCGGATGGCGTTCGGACATCGCCTGTCATCCCTTTCAAAAACTCGAACCCGCGCCGGCGTACGGCGCCGCGCCGGCCGGGCGCCCGCCAGGTCGGAGGTCGGCCGGCCCGATCGGGGCGGCCATTTTTCCCTGTCCACGATCACGCGACACCCGCACGCCCGGACGGCAAATCGCCCGGTGATCTTACTCCCGGAACAGGCCGCGGTTGGCGAACAGCGGCGAGTGTTCCCCGGGGGCGTCGGGATGGGCCTTGAACTTCTCGACCCGGAGCACCTCGCGCGCCGCCCCGAAGATCAGCGGCGTGCGCTGATGCAGGCTGGCCGGGACGATGTCGAGGATACGCTCGAACCCGCTGGTCGCGCGGCCGCCCGCCTGTTCGACCAACAGCGCGATCGGGTTCGCCTCGTAAACCAGGCGCAGGCGCCCCATGCCATAGCCCTTGCGACGGTCGCGCGGGTACAGGAAAATGCCGCCACGCGCGAAAATCCGCGAAGCTTCCGCAACCAGAGACGCGACCCAGCGCATGTTGAAGTTCTTCTCGCGCGGCCCCTCGACGCCGGCCAGGCAGTCGTCGATGTATTGGCGGATGCCTTCATACCAATGTCGATAATTCGACATGTTGATCGCGAACTCCGCGGTCTCGGCCGGGATACTGATGGTCGCCCGGCTCATCCGGAACCTGTCGGTGTCGCGGTCAAGCGTGAAGACATGGGTGCCCTCGCGCACGGTCAGCACCAAGTCGGTGGCCGGCCCATAGATGATGTAGCCGGAGGCGAGTTGGACCTGGCCCGGTTTGAGGAACGGGTCGCTGCCGTCGTCGGGCAGCGGCAGCACTGAAAAGATCGTGCCGACCGGGGCGTTGGTTTCGATGTTCGACGAGCCGTCGAGCGGGTCGACCGCGACCGCGACCAGGCCGTCGGGGTTGAGGGGCTCGGCGGTCTCGGCCTCCTCCGACCCGCAGGCCGCAACCCCGGCCGCGGCGAGGCGCTGGACCACCAAATCATGGGCGAGCACGTCGAGGGCCACCTGGGTGTCGCCGTCAGTGTTGGCGCCGACCGCGACCGCGCGCTGCCCCGGCCCCTCGGCGATCAGCTTGGCCAGTTGCACCCCGGCGTCGGCGACCGCCTCGACCGCCGCCTTGACCGCAAGGCGTTGCGGGTTGGCGCGCGCCCATTGTTCGAGATGACGACCAAGCGTCGCGGTGCCGTCCATCCTCAAGTCTCCCTCACGTCTCAAGACGATCGCCGAAAATGCGAAAAGCTTGAGCGATTCAACACAACCTCGGCCACTCGCGTTCAACTTATCTGATTTGGCATCGGATGTCTGCGGCACCGCAGCACACCGAGATGCGCGGACCTTAAAGCCACTTGACCGAAAGGGGATATTCGCATTATCTTTTGATGGGCTAAAAATTTATGAACAGCATGCGACATACCACGCTCAAGCAACTTCGGTACCTGTCCGCGGTCATCCGGCTCGGCAGCGTGTCCGCCGCGGCCGCGGACCTGTGCGTGACCCCGCCGGCGGTGACGGCGCAGATCAAGACGCTTGAGGACTTGGTCGGCTTGCCGCTGGTCGAACGCCAGGGCGACCGTTTCCGGGCGACTCCGGCGGGGGAGGAGATCGCCGGCAGCTTGCGCAAGATCGAGGCGCTGTTGGTCGACTGCGCCCACGCGCTGGTCCAGCTCAAGACCGGGGCGACCGGCCGGGTGTCGTTCGGGATCGTCAGTTCCGCGAAGTATTTCGCACCGATGGCGATCGCCGGGTTCCGGCGGCTGCGCGCGACCGTCGATATCCGCCTGATGGTCGGCAACCGGGAAGAGGTCCTGGCGGGTCTGCGCAGCTTCGAGCTCGACCTTGCGATCATGGGCACGCCACCGCCCGACCTGCCGCTTGAGGCCGAGACGATCGGCGATCATCCGTTGATCATGATCGCGCCGCCCGACCACCGGCTGGCGGGTCGGCCGCGCCTGCGGCCCGAGGATCTGGCGGCCGAGACCTTTTTGGTGCGCGAACCCGACAGCGGTACCCGCGGCGCGTTCGAGAAGTTCATGGGCCCGGTGTTCGACGAACGGCCGCGCCGCGAAATGGAAATGAACTCGAACGAGAGCATCAAGCAGGCGGTGATTGCCGGGCTCGGGCTCGCGTTCTTATCGGGGCACACGGTGGCGAGCGAGATCAAGCACGGCCGTTTGGCCTTGCTCGACGTGGTCGGGCTGCCGATCGTGCGGCGCTGGTACGTGGTGCGCCGCGCCGACCGCCGGTTGTTGCCGGCGGCCCAGGCGATGCTGACGTTTTGGATCGAGCGCGGCGCGAGCTATCTGCCGCAGCTGGTCGCCCCCGCCGACCCGCTCGAAGGGGCGGCGTGACGGGCGCGACGTCTGGGCGGGCGGCGGGGTGGCCGCGCCAGCGGCCGGATCGGGGCCGACCGGCGCCGCAGGCGCTGGCGGGGCGCGCCGGCCACCCGCGGTCATGACGCCTTCAGACCGTCCAGGAACCGATCGATCTCGTTTGTCAACGCCGCCATCTCGTCGGCCAGCGCGGTCACCTGGGCCTGGAAGTCATCGACCATGCCGAGCGTGGTCTCCGAGGTTGCCGCCAGGGTGTCCAGCGTCGCCGACACCGACCGGGTCTCGCGCGAGGTCTCGGTGACCGTGCGCGCGATCTCGCCGGTTGCGGCCTCCTGCTGCGCGACCGCGGCGGCGATCGACGCGGTGATGCCGCTGATCTCGGTGATCGTGCCGCCGATCGCCCGGATCGCGTCGACCGCGCTTTTGGTCGCGTCCTGCATCTCGGCGACCTGTTGCTGGATCTCGTCGGTCGCCTTACCGGTCTGGCTCGCCAACGTCTTGACCTCGCCCGCGACCACCGCAAAACCCTTGCCCGCAGCGCCGGCGCGCGCGGCCTCGATCGTGGCGTTGAGCGCCAGCAGGTTGGTCTGGGACGCGATCGAGGTGATCAGGTCGCCGACTTGGCCGATCTTGCGCGCCGCCCCGGCCAGCCCGTCGACCAGGACGTCGGTGCGGCGCGCCTCGTCGACCGCGCCGTCGGCGACCCCGCGGCCTTGCTCGACGTAACGGCTGATCTCGCGGCCCGACGCCGACAACTGTTCGGTCGCGACCGCGACACTCTCGATATTGGCCGATGATTGGCGGATCGAGGTGATCATGGCATGGGTGTCGTCGTGGACCCGGCGGGTGGTCTCGGCAAGCGCCTGCCCGAGCGCTGCGATCCGCCGCGTGGTCTCCGACACCGCGCCCTCGACCCGCTTGACCGAGGCTTCGAACCGCGCGGCCAGATCGGCAAACAACCGAGCCCGCGCGCCCGCCGCCTCTTCCTGCGCCCGCCGCCGGCTCTCGGCGAGCGCCGCACGCTCCTGGTCGAGCCGGACCGCCTCCTCGTGGCGCTGTTCGGCCCAGCGCGCGATCAGGCGCGGCAGCACCGTGGTGACCCAGATCAGGGCGGCCGCCTCGCCGACCACGATCAGCGCGTGGAGCCCGACCCGCGCCAGGTCGGCCCCGTCCGGAAACACCGCGGCTGGATACAAATAATTGAGCGTCAGATGATGAACCGCAATCGTCACCGATGACATGACGATCACGCGAGCGTCACAGAACACTGCGGTGATCGCCAACATGGCGAAATAGAGCATATGCAGATCGATCTGCCACGGATGGCCGCGCAGCTGGTAGACCATGATCGAAACCTGGACCACCAGGCCGACCCCGATCACCAGGCGGGTCATCAGGCGTCTGGGCGCGATCGCGCGATAGCCGGCGGCGATCGCGGCGACCGCAGCGGCGCCGAGCCCGGGGCCGAGCAGCGGCGTCGCGGTCAGCCAACCGATTACGACCACGCCCGCGACCATGCCGCCGCCGAGCCAGACCAGACCGCGTTCGGCGCGGTCGCGCAGATCATCGAAGCTGTTGATCATCATTGTCGCGCCCCCGTCCGGCGTACGCCCGTCGATCAGATGGGGATCGATGCGGCCTCCGATCAGGTCTCGCCGACGCGCAAGCAGGCGGCGACCGCGCGCGGGTCGACGATCAACCAGGCCCCGGCCGCCCGTAGATGCTGGACCAGCGCCGGATCGTCGGATTGCACGATCACGATGTTGTCAAGCCCGCCGGTGCGTACGATCGTAGCCCCGGTCGGGCCGACCCGGGCGATCGTTTCGGCAAGGGTGAGGCCGGGCCCGAACACTGCGGCGACCGGCCGCCCGTCGGTCGGCGGGGCGGTCGCCGCAACGATCAGCACGACCAGCGAGCTCAGCATCAAGACAACCGCAGGCACGAAGGCACCGACCCCGCGGTCGGGGGCGACCCTCGATCGATCGCTGGTCATGGACGCCTCCGTGGTCGGCCAGGATGCGAGCGGTGCGGGGCCGACCCTGATCAATCCGTACGCCCGGATGCGTTGAACTTTGTGGGCGACGGGGCATAGTTGGGTTCGCGCGGTGCGGGGCCAAACCCCGATCCCGTTCGACTGCCCGCCTGACGACCCGCCTGACGAAGTGTGGGGTGCCCGCCCCCCGATTGCCCCCCCTTCCCCGACCACCCCGATACCTTGCGGAGATGCGTGCCGATGTCCCAGTCCGATCAGCGCCAGCCGGTCCAGCCCTATCATGTCTTGTTCGTGTGCAGCGGCAACTCGGCCCGCAGCATCATGGCGGAGTGCGCGCTCCGGCGGTATGGCGGTGCCCGCTTCGTCGCCCACAGCGCCGGCAGCAACCCGCGCGGCCGGGTCGACCCGACCGCGCTCGAGCTCTTGAAAAACCTCAACTACAAGACCGACACGCTGGCGAGCAAAGACTGGCTGACCTTCGCCGGGCCGGACAGCCCGCCGCTCGATTTCGTGTTCACCCTGTGCAACAAGTCGGCGCAGGAGGTGTGCCCGGTATGGCCCGGCCAGCCGATGACCGCGCACTGGAGCCACGAAGACCCGGCCGCGGTCGACGGCCCGCCCGACAAGCGCTATGCGGCGTTCAAGCGGATCTATCTCGAGCTCGAAAACCGGATCAAGATTTTCGCCAATCTGCGCCTGGAAGCGCTCGACAAGTTGAGCTTGAAGGCCCGGCTCGACGGCATCGGCAACACCGCCTGGCTCGACACCGCCGAACGCTTGGCCCAGTCCGCGGAGGCGGGCGGCTGACCCGGGCGCCCCTTCGGCGCGGCCCCCGCGACGAGGCGACGGGAGATCGACCATGCCGGTCGCGTATGACGAGGACTACTACACCTGGACCCAGGAACAGGCAGCCCTGATCGAGGCGGGCCGGACGGATCAACTCGACCTCGAAAACCTGGCCGAGGAGGTCCGATCGTTGGGACGCTCGGAACAACGTGCGCTCGCCTCTCGATTGGCGATTTTGATCGCGCACCTGCTTAAGCTCCAGGTCCAGACCACCCGGACCCAATCCAACGAAAGCAGTTGGCGGGCCTCCGTGAAAGCCCAAAGGAACCACCTTCGCAGACTGCTCGCTCGAAACCCGGGCCTTAAAAATCCGACCGTAATGGAGGAGGCCTTGGACGACGGCTGGGGCGATGGTTGGAGCTTGGCGGTGAGCGAGACCGGTCTCCCCGAGGACCGATTTCCTGACCGACTGCCCTATCGGCTCGTCCACGAACGTGCCATCTTCCAACTTCGGCGGGCCATCGCTCAGGAGCGCCACCACCTTCGGCGGCAGCCTTTCGCGGGTCAACGCGCGGGCGGTTATAGCTTCCAAGCGAGCCCGACGGTGCCGTAGTGAGAGTCGATGCGATTGGTCGCAAAGATGTCGTGCATGAACTTGGCGGTCAGCACCAGGCGGCCTTGGGCAGGGTCCGGTGTCCAGAAGAAGCCGGCCCCGAGGGCGAGAGCCTCACCCTTGAAATCGCCGAGGATGGCGCCACTCCCGCTATCACGGGTGAGCTGATTATAATAGTACCCGCGCAAGCCGAATGCAAAGTTCGGATCAAGGAATTGATTGACGGCGAAGTCGATATGGAACTCAGTCCCGGTCTGATAGTTGGTGGCGTTGTTGGTGGTATTGAACATGATGCCGGGAGCGGCCGAAATCTCGGTGCCGGTGTCGGCGTTGAACCAGGTCACGGCGACCAGGGTGTCGAAACTCCAGTAGTTCCGGCCCAGGTTGACCAAGTTGTCGTCGTCGTAACTCCCGGTCGGGACGATAATGACCTCCGCGAGCTTGACCGAGAGATCATCGAACCACCAGTTGAGTTGGACCGGCGTCAGGATAAGGTCGGCGAGCTCGACGGCCTCCGCCTCAGTGCCGACCGTGCGCCCGAGCGGCCCGCTCGCTGAAAGCGCAAGGTTGGCATAGCCGGTCGGCACGGCCACGCCGGCAGTAAAACTGCCACCCAGAACGATGTCTTCGATCGTATAGCTGGCCGAGAGGAAATTGAGTACAAGGTCGAGTTCGATCCCAACTTCGATCAACCCCTGTAAAACCGCGGTCGAGGCGTCGCCGGATTGCGCGTAGACCGTGTTGGCAATCAACAGGCCCGGCTGCGGTGGCCGAGCCATGAAAATATCTCCGGTCAGCCCGGGCAGATAGTGGCTCGACGCGGATTCCGCCGCCTCACACGATCTCGGCCCGACAAGGCAGCTGGAAAGGAGGACAGCCCCGATCACGACCGGTGCAATGATGGCGAATGGACGCATGTCGAAGTCCTCTGAATATCGGAGGTGCGGTCGATTGGCCCCTCTGCTCCGTCATAATGGGCAGAATACAACGGACCGAGGGGACGACGACATCAATTACCGATCAAGTAATACTGGCGTTTCTTGATCAATTCGGCACAGGCGGGCGTGATATCCGTGGCGTTCCGGGCCAGACATTGCAGCTTGCTGCCCTCACCGAGTTCAACCTCGGCACAGAATGCGCGCAGGTCTTGATTGCACGCCCAATAAAGGGCAGCGAGGTCGTCGAAGAATCCTTCCAGAAGGCGTGCGACGTCGTCGATGGCCTCGAAGCACGGGTCCGAAAGGGTGGCGCCATGGGCATAAAGACAAGACAGGGTCCGGCCGTCGCCGGGTACGACGTCGACGCAGTAGTGCTCAAGATCGGCCTGGCAGATCTCGAGCGGGCTCTGCGCCGTCGTCGGCGTTGGCGCGAGACTGACGGTGGCGGCGATCAATGCCGCCGCAAGACTGTGCCTCAGCATGGCTTCAAACTCCTTTTCGCAATCGGCGTCAGGGCGTGACGATGACGTAGACCGTGCGACCGTCGTTCACGATCGGCTGGTAATAAATCGACCCGCAGCGCCAGTATAAAACGCCACCGATGCCGACTTGAGCACACCCGCCCGGGAGGCTGTCATAGTAATCGTGGCGCCGCTCGACACGGCGTGCGGTACGCCTGGCGGTTCGCCGGGCGACACGCCGGTTCTGGCCCCAAATCTCGGCCACCGCCGACTTGGCGCCGAAGAGGTCCACGCCATTGGTCTCTTTCTTTGCACCGAGATCAATGGGGGCGGCGAACAGGCCGCAGGCGACGATGATAAGCAAACCCGGTCTGATATTCATGGATCCCCTCCAACTTCGATGTGCCACCGGACGTTTGGCCCGCACGTGGAGCTTCGTCCCGTGTTATGGTGTGAAAGGTTGAGCGCTTGGCCCGGCAATCGGGGCCAAGCGCAGCTCCGAAGGTTCCAATCTACTAATGTGCCGGCCTGCTTTGCAGCTTCTCTAGCACTTGATCGACGCTGAACGTTGCCGCCCGCTGGCGCGGCGGGAAGGCTCGGAACGTCGCGAGGAAACGCGCAACGTAGCTCTTGGCGCCGAACAATAGGTACACCCGGTCGAGCATCCAGTCGTAATAGGTGTTCGAGGTGATGGTGGCACGCTCATAAGGATCACGGCGCAGATTGTAGATGTAAGGAACACGTAAGGGGACGAACGGATACTGCCAGACTGAAAAGGTGCCTATCTTCTGTTGCTCCATGAAGATGAACTTCCAGTCGTGATAACGCATCGCCGTGAAATCGCCGTCGTCGGAGAAGTAGAATATCTCTTTGCGTGGGCTCTCGTCACTCTCGCCGGTCAATAGCGGCAAGATGTCGTAGCCATCGAGATGAACATGATAGCTGCGGCCGATCGCCTCAACCCCGCCCTTCCTCAACTCTTCCTTAACATCGGGCACGCCTGCGACCCGAAGGAGAGTTGGGAACCAATCCATGTGATGGACGATCTCGTTGTTGACGCTGCCGGCCTCGATCAGGCCCGGCCAGCGAACCATGGCAGGTACGCGCCATCCGCCTTCCCAATTGGTGTTCTTCTCGCCTCGGAACGGGCTCCAAGCCGCGTCGGGCCATGTGTTCATATGCGGGCCGTTGTCGGTGGAATAGAATACAAAGGTGTTTTCGGCGATGCCCAGTTCGTCAAGCAGGTCGAGGAATTTGCCCACATGCATGTCGTGCTCGACCATGCCGTCGGCGTATTCATCCTGGCCCGAAATACCGCGCAACTCGTCCTTGACGTAGGTGCGGAAGTGCATGCGGGTGCCGTTCCACCAAAGGAACCACGGTTGGCCCGTGGCCTCCTGTTCGCGGATCCACGCCAGCGCCGCTTCGCTGGTCTCATCGTCGACCGTCTCCATGCGCTTGCGCGTAAGCGGGCCGGTGTCTTCGATCGTCTGCGTCCCGTCGCCATTGGCAATCGAGTGAATCACCCCGCGCGGTGCGAAGTGCTCGTAGAACGTCTTACCGTCGGCCATGACCAGGTCGCGCGGATAGTCCTCGTTCTCCGGCTCTTCCTCGGCGTTGAGGTGGTAGAGATTACCGAAAAAGACGTCGAAACCATGGTTGGTCGGTAGGTATTCGTCCCGGTCACCCAGGTGGTTCTTACCGAACTGGGCGGTGGCGTAGCCTTGCGCCTTCAAGAGCCCGGCGATGGTCGGGTCTTCTCTCTGCAGTCCACGGGGGGCCCCCGGAACGCCGACCTTGGACAGGCCGGTACGATAGACGCTCTGGCCGGTGATGAAGCTCGATCGACCGGCCGTGCATGATTGCTCACCATAGTAATCAGTAAACATCATGCCTTCTGCGGCGATCCGATCGATATTGGGCGTCTGGTACCCCACGACCCCATGGCTATAGGCTGAGAGGTTGGTGATGCCGATGTCGTCGCCCCAAAGGACGAGAATATTGGGCTTGTCGGTGTCGGCAAGGACGGCACCGGCCCCCACCAGCGCCGACATGCCGACGACGGCAGCGCTCAAGAGCAATCGTGACGAAATCATTCCAATTGGCTCCCTTTTCGTCAAAACCAAGTTCTGTATCGGCCAAAGTTCGGTCGAGCCGATCATTCGTGGAAAGTTCGGGTTACGGCCGCTCCGTCATTAAGAAAACCTAACTGAACCCGAGAATACTGCCATGGTCACTTCGGCAGCAAGAGCGTTGTTGTGAACCGGACGCCGAGACCGCTCGGGCCGAAATTAGAGCTCTCTGCCCAGTACCGGAGACCAACCCCGACGTTTACCGGCAACGGTCCAAGCCTCACCAGCTTGCTGACGTTGGCGTTGAGTGGAACAGCCCAATCATCGGTTTCCCAGTCATAACTCGTTTCCGACGTGAATTGAAAATTATACTTACTCTCGGTTGTATACGACGCAAAGGGCTGGATCTGGGTCGCAGAGACGTCCGTGCCGAACGAACTGCCTGCCACGGACCAAAGATGGCTGCCCAACACACCAATGGTAAAGCGACCGGGCTTGACCAAAGCGACCGCGGTCGGGCCGATGCCCAATTTCTCCGCACCAAGGTCGTCATCCGTCGCCGTGGGCAGCAGGAAAATCGGCCCGGCGCCCATCTGGATGCCGGCGAAGCCGTCCTTCGGGGCAAAGAACAGACTCGCGGTGGTGTCGCTCAACCCAACATTTTTGCCGGCGCCGGGAACCGTTTCCTCCTGGTAGATGAACGGTAAAATCGTTCGTGTGATCAGGCTCCAGTCTTCGCTCAAGGAAAACGGGATAACCGGCTGCAACTTTAATGTGTAGACGAGTGCGTCATCATTTGGTCCGGCATTGAAGTCCCAGTTATGTTGAACTGGTACGGTGATTAAGTCCGCCAGAGGGTCAACCACTTTTCTAGCAAGTTCTTCGTCACTCTCTGCCCAGACCTCCGTGACCGAAATGCAAATCAGAGATAAGAGCAGGATAGCGTATTTTTTTGTCTTCATCAAAGTCTCCTTTTTGCTTTCGTTCTACAACTTGTTGGCAGCTCAACCAGAGTTTGTGGCTATCGGGTATCGTTCACTTCCAACCGTTCCTTCCGTTAGAGCCTCCTGGGAAACCCTTCGGCGAAGCAATTTCTCGCGCCCCTCGGGAGCCTGTTGCAGAATGGGCCAGCGGATCGCAGTAGCTCAACATGTTTTGCATTTTCGGATGAAGGCCTCAATAGATGTTGCATCCCCGCCGCTCAGCGGAATTCTGCAACAGCCTCTCGGACGCTGATGGCTTGGCTTGGGATGGCCAGATTCCCAGATGTTGAGCTGCCATACGGTAGAACACTCAACATGCGGGAGGCCGTGCCCGACGGCTCTGTCGGAGCTGCTATCCACGTGGTGGGGTGCGATGCAAGGCCCGCTTTTCCCGTGGCTCGAAGAAACCGTGGGGCCCCAACGGCGCTGATCGATCGACTGAAGGTCGACAAGGTCCTCCGCCGTCCGTGCGGAGATGAGCGAGTCGGATTGATCCCCGAGCGAGTCGACGTTTTCACGGGCGTTCGCGGAATTCGCGGCCAGTGCCTCGCCAGCCCGGGGCCACGGGTCGCTGATCGAAAAGACCTTTGGCGACCCAAGGCATCCCGGAAATCGTCGAAGTCTCCCCTATTCATCGCCATCTCGCCTTTGGTGAGGAATCGGAACATCCCAGAATGTGCGTTTTTCTGAGGGCTTCGGTTTGACCCCGTCCGCCAGAGTTTTGACCTTGGTGACCGCTGGCCGTTTGCGACCGGTTGCGTATGGAACCGCGCGATGCGAACATGAGCCGGGAAGATAGACCAATGACCGGAAAGGGGTGATGACAGAAGCCTCTGGAATCGACCTGATGGACGGCATCTGGGTGGCGCATGTGATTGAGGCGGTCGCTGCGCGAGGCGTTGCAACCGCGCCTTTGCTGCGCGAAGTCTCGCTGCCGATGGTGGCGCCGCATGACGTCACCCGGCGGGTGCCGCACCGCGCTTTCGTCTCGTTCTTGGAGTTGGCTGCACAGGCTGTCGGCGACGAACATCTGGGGCTGCGCCTCGGGACCGCGGTGGACCCCAGGGCACTCGGTACACTTGCGTATCTGGGCCGGCATGCGGTCGACCTGGGCAGCGGTCTTGCCTACGCGGCGCGCTATTTCGGGGTGTTCTCAACCGGTGCCCAATTCTCCTTGGCCCATGACGGCGCCGAGGTTCAGGTCACTCATCGGCTGCGTGATCCCGCCCTGCGCCGATTGCGCCAAGTGAACGAGCTGGCACTTGCCGTGCTCTTGAATGGTATTCGCCGCTCGACCAACCGCGGGCTGACTCCCTGCGCGGTTACATTCGCCAACGCCGCCCCGCAAGATCCGTCACCGCTTCAGGCCCATTTCCGCGCCCCCCTGGCGTACGATCAGCCGGCCAACTGTCTGACCTTTCCGCGCGCCTGGCTGCACTTGCGTACGCTCGAAGCCGATGCACGCCTGCTTGGCATCCTCCGTAACATGTGCGAAGACCACCTCGCTAAGCTGTCCGATGGCAGCAGCTTTTTGGCCCAGTTCGATGAAACGGTCGACCGTCTGTTGCCCGATGGCGAACCGGGCTTGGAGTGCGTCGCCCACGCGCTCGCCCTCAGCCCGCGCACCCTTGGCCGCCGACTCGGGGACCACGGAACCAGCTATCGGGCTCGGATCGACGAAGTACGGCGACATTTGGCCACCGTCCTGCTCCAAGACGCCACGCTGCCGATGGCAACCGTGGCCGAACGGCTCGGCTTCAGCGAAACCAGTGCCTTCAGCCGGGCGTTCCGGCGTTGGTTCGACTGCCCGCCCAGCGCTTACCGCCGCCTCGCCCGAGCCGCGGCTCCGGATCGCTTGCCGGACGACCTGCCGGCCCCCGCTAAGGGCGCAGCGACGCGCGCAACTCCACCAGGACGGAAGCGCCGGGGTTAACCGCCAATCCCTCTTCGAGCACGCGACGGGCGCCGAGAGTATCGCCGTGAGCGGCGCGCAGCCGCGCCATCATGCGCCACGCTTGCACCAGTTGCGGATCAAGCCCCACTGCCTCCCGGAACGCCGCCTCCGCAGCCCGGGTGTTGCGCAACGCCAGCGCGGTTCCGCCAATGGCCATCTGGGTCTCCGGGAAATCAGCCTTGTCGTAGAGAAAGGTCTGATATTCCCGGAACACTCCGCCAAGCTGGCGCTGCAGACCAGCGTCGGCACGCGGCACCGCGACCCCCAGCAGCGCCCGCGCCACCTCGAGCCGGACATTGGCGCGCGGATCAGTCATAAGCGACCGCAGGCGCGCCAAGCGTAACGTCGGCGGGGCGTTTGCTTGAACACTTACTGCGGCGGCGCGCACCAGCGGGTCGGGATCGGCGAGGTAGGGAGCGGCGCGCGCTGCCACTGCCGCGGGTACTGATCGGCGCAGGAAGTCCAGTGCGGTGGCACGAACGATCCCGGCGCTCTTGCGATCCTCGGCAACGGTCAAGAGCGCACTGATGGTCGCGGCCGCCAACGGTCCGCTGGTCGCAGCGGCAGCGGCGAAGGTGCGCGCCGACCTGCCTAAGGCCGCGGCACGATTGTCTTTTCTTGCGATCGGGCCAACGTGCTGCGCGAGCGCCGCTGCGGCCCAAGTGACGGGGCGGTCGTCGTGGCAGTCGCCGCAGGTGTTGGGCGTGCCGATCTCCGCGGATAAATCCGGCCGCGGCACGCGGAAGCTATGGTCGTGCCGCGGATCGACCCCCATGTAGACTCGTACGAGCATGTGACAGCTCGCGCACGCAGCACCTGTGCTGCCGGGGGCATGAAGATGATGCTCGGTTGACTCAAAGTCGGCGCGGCGCAACGACGGAAACCGGGTGTTGCCGAACAAGCTGTGGCACTGGGTGCAAACGCCGTCGCCTTCGGCGCGCAGGGTGCCGGCGTGGGGATCGTGGCAGTCGCTGCACCGCACGCCTTCGGCATACATGGTCGATTGCAGGAACGAGCCGTAGACATAGACTTCGTTGAGGATTTGACCGTCGGGATGATAAAGGCTCGGGCGGAGCAGGGATAACCGGTAGCCGTCATGGAACGGGGTTCCGGGCGCAGGGCTGTCGGCGCTGATTTGCTCGCGACGGGAATGGCAGCCGGCACATTGCTGAATCTCGCTTTCGGGCGCATCGGCGCGGAACGTGACCGTCAAGCCAAACCGCCCGACCCCGTCCCAGTCCTGGGGGGCGAAGCGATCGGGCGCATCGGCCCAAGCGAGATGGGCTTGGCCCGGGCCGTGGCAGGCCTCGCAGGTCACCGTGATCTCCTCCTGGGTGCTTTGGTAGCGCCGCCGGTTCGGGTCATAGGCTTTGCGATGGCCGGTGACATGGCATTCGGCGCACCGTCCGTTCCAGTTTTTATAGGGTCCGGTCCAGTGTAGCCCGTTGCCGGGGGCGTCCTCGGTCGCCGGATAAAGGTGATACCAGCGCTTTCCAAGGGTGTCCCAGGCGATATCGAGGGCCTGGAGGCGCCCTGGCTCGGGTTCGAGCAGGTACTGTTGTAGGGGGGTTACGCCAACGACAAAGCGGACCGGGAAGCTGGCCGGCTTTCCGTCGGCCCCCAGTGTTTCAATCCGATAACCGCCCTGGTCGTGATGGAACTGCGTTTCGATGCCGGTGCGGCGGAAACGTGCGCCATTGAAGTCACCCAGGACAAATCCGCCTTCGGGCGGTGTCAGGGCCCAGCGGTGGTGCGAGGTGGTCCAGGCCTGGTGCTGGACATCGTGACAGTCGGCACAGGCCGTCGCGCCGACGTGAGTCGGTTCAAATACCGATGCAAACGTCAGCGGCGGAACACACATTAGAATTGGGAAACCCACACAGATGACCAACCACCGTCTCATCAGGTCGTGCCTCTTCAAATTTGGGGTCAACGAACGCTGGAAGACCTACTCGATGACAAGTTCCTACCTTGAACCCGCCACGGCACCGCCAAACCGGCGCCGCCGGTCAGCTCGATTTCGAGAACCTGGCCGAGGAGGTCCGGTCGTTGGGACGGTTGGAACGGCGCGAGCTCGCCTCTCGACTTGCGGTCTTGATCGGACACCTCCTCAAGCTTGAGGTGCAGACCAACCGGACCCCGTCCAACGAAAACAGCTGGCGGATCACGGTCAAAGCGCAACGAACCGAGCTTCGCCGTCTCCTGGATCAAAACCCAGGATTGAAAAACCCGGCGTTGATCGGCGATGCCCTTCAAACCGGCTGGTCCGACGGCCTCGACCTCGCCGCACGCGAGACCGGTCTGCCAGAGGTCCGGTTCCCGGACCATCTACCCTATTCGGTCGATCAGCAGCTCGACGACCGGTTCCGGCCGTGACCGGTCACGCCTGCGACATCGCGATCCGGGTCATTTGGATCTTGCGCGCGATGATCTCGCTACGCAGGCGCAACAGCACCAGGGTCACGAAATAGGCGGTGAACGCGACCGACATCACGCCGAGCGGCGCCAGCATGCTGGGGTCGATCGACGGGGTGCCGAGCTTGCTGACGCTCGCCGGCTGGTGCAGCGTGTTCCACCAATCGACCGAGAACTTGATGATCGGCACGTTGACCACGCCGACCAACAACAAGATGTTGCCGGCCCGGGTGCCGCGGGTCGGGTCGTCGAACGCGGTCACCAGCGCCATGTAGCCGAGATAAAGGAAGAACAAGATCAAGACGCTGGTCAAGCGCGCGTCCCACACCCACCAGGTGCCCCACATCGGCGCCCCCCACAGGCTGCCGGTAACGAGGCACAAAGCGGTGAAACCGGCGCCCAGCGGTGCCGCGGCCTTGGCGAACAAATCCGCCAGCGGGTGCTTCCACACCAGGCCGATCGCGGCCGCGATCGCCATGCTGGTGTAGACGAACAACGACAGCCATGCCGACGGCACATGGATATACATGATCCGTACCGCCTCGCCCTGCTGATAGTCGGCCGGCGAGGCGACCAGCGCCAAATACAGGCCGAGCGCAAACAGCACGGCGGTCGCCGCCGCACTCCACGGGACCACGACGCGGGCGGAGTTTAAAAAGCGGGTCGGGTTGGCGAAGCGATGCATGAGCGGTCGCAGGTCCTGACGGTCGAGACAAGAGGGTTCGTCTTCCTAGACGGAAACCGACGCCCGCGTCTAGAGGTGCGGGTGTCGTTCCCGTCCCCCGCCCGCCCGCCGCGCGGGCTCGGCCGGTCGGGGCGTCGCGCCGGAACCGCGAGCGGCCGTCCACCCCCTCGATCACCCAGGCCGGCGCCGGCTGGCTGATCGGCGGGGTGGCGCCGCGCGGGCCGACCCCGAGTCGCTCGACCGGCGGCCGGTCCGAAATCGCCGGCACACCGCGGCCGCGCCGGCCCGGCGCACCAGCCCCGGCAACCCACAAGCGCCCGACCAAGCCCGAACCCGGGCCGAGCGGCGTAACGGCGCCGAAAGATCAAGAAAATCAGGAAGTTATCAACACCGGACCGCCCGGCCGGGAACTTAGTCTGTAACCACCCGTCCTCTATTGAATATCTATATATAATATCTCCCAAAACGGACAAAATATTCTTCACACAACCCATCTGAAAAAACAATCTTATATTTATATTAACAATTCATAATAGGTCAATTTCACGAGTACAGGTCATATATGAATATTACTTTGTGATTTGAGAATCTTTTTTGAAACAAATTTTTATTTGACATCTTGATAAAATTCTCCGATACCTCTTCCTTAATGGCATATGAAATGCCAGATAAAGTAAAGTTAGATCCCGACACACTCGCACAATGTTGAGAAAATTCACCATCATGGGAGATCGAAACATGAAAAAGGTGCTCTTTCTTGTCGCGACGCTGGTGTTTTCGAGCAGCGCGTTCGCTGCCGGTACGGACTATGTGGTCCAAAATCAATGGGGCGGTCCCTCTGCTCCCTGGCACCAGGGTGGTGCGTGGATCCTGTCTACGCGTGGCGATCAAAATGTTGTCGGTATGGACATCAGTTCGGGCGATGGTGGGACCAGCCTGAACGGCACCATGCAGTATTCCGGGGAAGGCCCGATCGGCTTTCGGGGGACCCATGTGGTTGGCAACACCTATGAGGTCGCCAACCAGTGGGGCGGCTCGAGTGCGCCTTGGCATCCTGCCGGTCAGATGGTCATTGGTGGCCGGGACAGTCAGCGCGTCGTTAAATTGACCTTCACGTCCGGCGATAACGGCGAGACGTTGACGGGAACCATGACCTACGATGGTGAAGGTCCCATCGGCTTCAAAGGTGATCTGCAAAACTAAATAATAATAAAGAAGACTTGGCATGCGCTTGCTGCCTTCGGTCAAGTAAGCGCATGCCATATCCTATCAATTTTCGCCGCACCGGCACCGGCTGCCGAGGCCCCCGGGCGACGGCCGACAGGCCGAACCCGGTGCCGCAGGGCGCATCAGCGGGTCGGGGCGTAGAGCCGGAACCGGGAGCGGCCGCTCACCTCCTCGACCACCCCGGCCGCCGCCAACTGGTTGATCAGCAGCGTGGCGCCGCGCGGGCTGACCCCGAGTCGCTCGACCAACAGCCGGCCCGAGATCAACGGCGCGCCGAGCGCGACATCGGCCGCCGCCGCCAGCCGCGAGTGGCCGCGCCGCCCGCCGAGCCGGCGCTGCCAGCGCGCGCGGCGCAGCCGCAAGGTCGCCAGCCGCGCCCGCCCCGCCTCGGCGCTTTCGGCGAACACCGTGAGCATCAAGACCAGCCAGTCCTCGAGCGCCCGGCCCGGATCACCGGCGCGCCACGGTCGCGCCGCCAAGCGCTCGCTGACGCACAGCACCGGCGCCGCGGTCGCGCCGACCCGACGCACCAGCACCGGCACCAACAAACGCCCGACCAAACCCGAGTCCGGGCCGAACGGCGCCTGCCCGCCCCAGTCGCGCCACGCCAGCGCGACCGCAGCCAGCGCCGGCAGCGCCGACGCCGCGGCGCGCCCGGGCAGCGTCGCCAGCCACGCCGCGATCGCCGGCTCGGCCGCGGGGTCCGGCACCGTCTCGGCGTGACCCTCGGCCAACGCCTCTTCGCCACCGGAAAGCGCCGCCCCGATCGCCCCGTCCGGCGCCCGGCGCCGCGCCCGGCCGAGCAACCCCGAGAGCCCCGCCGGGGTCAGCACCGCCTCCGAGGCCAAGCGGTCGCACGACCGCAACGCGGTCAGGATCGCAAGGCCGAGCCGATCCTCGGGCTCGACCAGGCCAAGCGCGCTGTCGGCCTCGAGCGCCGCGATCCGGGTCTCGGTGGTGCCCGCGCCCTCGAGATGGGCGGACCGCGCCGCCTCGGCGAGCCGGGTCGCCTCGATCCAGGCCGCACGCTCGGCCGGGGCCGCGTCGAGCAGCGCCTGGTCCAACCGCGCGACCGCCGCCGCCGCATCGGCGCCCGGCCGCGCGATCGCCGCCCACGGGATCGCGCCGGTCGGCTCGGCCGCGTTGGCCGGGTCGGCCGCCGCCGCCCGGACGCGACAGGGTGACGCTGGCGGGCGGAGCGAAATGGCGCTAGCGTCCGGTCTCATGTCAGACGTCCATACCGTCATCCTGACCGGTGCCAGCCGCGGCATCGGCCATGCCACCGTCAAACGGTTCAGCCATGAAGGCTGGCGGGTGCTCACCTGTTCCCGCGACGCCCCGCCGCCCGAATGCCGGCGCGACCCGAACTGGAGCCATCACTTCACCGCCGACCTCGGCGACCCGGACAGCCGCGCCCAGTTCATCCGCGACGCCAACGACGTGATCGGCCAAGACCCGATCCACGGCTTGGTCAACAACGCCGGCATGTCGCCCAAGACCCCGTTCAAGGAGCGGCTCGGCAGCCTCAACGGCGACATCAACGGCTGGCGCGCCGTGTTCGAGGTCAACTTCTTCGCCCCGCTCGCGCTCGCGCGCGGCTTTGCCGCCGCGCTCAGCCGCGGCAAGGGCGCGGTCGTCAACATCACCTCGATCGCCGGCCATGCGGTCCACCCGTTCGCCGGGTCGGCCTACAGCACCTCGAAAGCCGCGCTGTCGGCCTTGACCCGAGAAATGTCGGTCGAGTTCGCCGAACTCGGCGTCCGGGTCAACGCGGTCGCCCCCGGCGAGATCGAAACCGCGATGCTGTCGCCGGAGACCGAGGTCCTGATCCCGCGCATCCCGCTGCACCGCCTCGGCACCCCCGAAGACGTCGCGGCCGCGATCTATTTCCTGTGCAGCCCCGACTCGTCCTACATCACCGCGACCGAGATTTACGTCACCGGCGGCCAACACGTCTATTGACCGCCGCCCCGGCCCCCGCAGTCCCCGGTTGCGCGCCGTTTGGGGTTCGTGACATGGTTGTCGGATGTTCGGCCGGCATCGGCGCCGGGCCGACCGTTGGCACCCTGTCCAAGCACCTTCGCCGTGGGGACGCTGCTTATGTCGCTGGTGCAGTGGAGCGATCGCCTCAGCGTCGGGATCGACGACTTCGACCGCGAACATCAACAGTTGATCGCGATGCTGAACGACCTGTTCGACGCGGTCCAGGCCGGGCGCGGCCGTGACGCGCTCGGCGAAATCCTTAACCGATTGATCGCGTACACCGAAACGCATTTCGCCCATGAAGAAGACCTGATGCGACGAAGCGGGTATCCTGGTTTCGCCGCTCACAAGCGCGAACACGACACCCTGACCCGGCAGGTCCGCGATCTACAGCAAAAGTACCATTCGGGCGCCACCACGATGCTCAGCACGCAGGTCTTGACCTTTCTCAAGGACTGGCTGATGACGCATATCCAGGGCACCGACACGCTGTACACCGCCCATCTGACCGCCCACTGGCCGCGCTGACGCCGGCGATGACGGCCGACGGCGACCCGCTCGCGGCCGCGGTCGACCGGATCGTCGCCGCACTCGGCGCGCGCCGCGACGTCGCCGGCCAGACGGCGGCGCTGCATCGGCTCGGGCGCCGTGCCGTGCCGCGTCTGGTCCATCACCTTGAACGGTCGCCCCGCGCGGAACGAACGCTCGCGCTCTACGGCTTGCAGGAGTGCTGGGCGCCGGGCGCCGAGCCCGCGGTGCGCCGGGTGCTGGCCGACCCGGACGCCGAGTTGCGCCGGATGGCTGAGATCGTGCTGGTCCGCGGCGCCGGCTACCCGGCGCTGTTGGCCGGCTGCCGGCCGCTGCTCGACCACCCCGACCCCGGGGTCGCCGCGTTCGCGCTCGACCGGGTCGAGGCCGAAGCGCCCGACCTTGCGCGCACCCGCGCCGCGCTTGCGGACCCGGCGGCTTGGCCGGTGCTGGCGCCGCACCTTGCGCGGTACCGGGCGCCCGGGTTCGCCGCGACATTGCGCGCGATGCGCGACGGCGACGACCGGTCGCTGTGGCGCCCGGCCCTGGTTGGCTTGATCCACGGCTCCGCGTGGGACGAGCGTGACCGTGCGCGGTCGGTGACGCTCTTGGACGACCCCGATCCCGACCTGCGCGCGCTCGCGGCCGAGCATCTGCGCTGGCACGGCACCCCGGCCGACGCGGCGGCGCTTGCCGCCGGACGCCACACCGACCCGGTGCCCGAGGTCGCCGCCGCACTCGCCGCCGCGACGGCGGCGATCGCCCGGCGCGCGGCGCAGCAGCCGCCGCGTCCGGCCGTCGCCGACCTTGCGCCGCCGGCGCGCGCCGACACGCCGGTGTCCCCGCCGAGCCTGGCCACCTCCGATGC
>JANQHG010000170.1 GCA_028277115.1 Azospirillaceae bacterium | reverse complement strand
CCGGCACCGGCTCGGCGGCTTTACCGGCGACGGCCTCGGCGCCGGTCAGCAGACCGGCGAGACCGCGGCTTTGTTGGTCCCCTCGGCGTCGGCGACCGCGGTGTGGCGGACCACGAACAAGGTCATGCCGGTGCCGCCGCCAAGAGGACCAACAAAGCCGCGGTCTCGCCGATCTGCTGACCGGCGCCGAGGCCGTCGCCGGTAAAGCCGCCGAGCCGGTGCCGGTACCACAGGCTGCACCCGGCCCAGACCACGGCGCCGGTCGCGAGCGTCGCCGCGGCGAGCGGCAGCGGCAGCAGCACGGCCACCGGCACCGCCCCGGTGGTCGCCGCGACCGCGAGGCGGCCGCCGCGCAGCCGGCTCGAGACATAGCTGCCGCGGCTGGCGTCGGTACGGGCATAGGGCAAAAACACCATCAAGGCGGCCGCCCAAGCCCGGCTCGCCGCATGGACCGCGATCAGCGCTGGCGGCAGCAAGGCCGGCGGCAACGCCGCCATGGTCTGCCACTTAAGACCGATCAACATCACCAGGCCGACCACGCCATAGGCGCCGATCCGCGAGTCGCGCATGATCTCGAGCACATGCTCCTTGCTCTTGCCGCCGCCGAAGCCGTCGCACACGTCGGCAAAACCGTCCTCCTGCAGAGCCCCGGTCGCGAGCGCGCCGACCCCGAGCGCGCAACCGACCGCGACCCCCGGCGGCAGCCCGAGCCCGACCTCGGCGACCCACCAGGTGGCGGCAATGAGCGCGCCGACCACGACGCCGACCAGCGGCCACCAGCTCATCGACCGGCGCCAGTCGTCGTCGTCCATCGCCGGCGCGCCCGGGACCGGCAGGCGCGAGAAGTAAAGCAGTGCGGCGACCACCGCCCGTCCCTCGCGGCGAAGGATCGAGAGCGCGTGCCTCGGCACCGGTTTGAGGGAGGCGGTCATTTGAGACGGACCGGGCAGCCGGCGACGAATAGCCAGGCCTCGGCCGCCGCCGCCGCGGTCAGCTGGCCGAGCTGCCCCATCAAATCGCGAAACCGGCGCAACTCCCGTTCCATCGGCACCAGAGACCAGCCGACCTCGTCACCGACGACGATCACCGGAAAAGGTGCCGCCGCGAGCCGCGCCAGCTGATCGCGCCAATCGGCCAGGATCGCCTCGTCCGGCCGGTCGAAGCGCGCGGCGGCCCAGGTGACCACGCTGTCGAACAGCACGCCCGCCGGCGGCGGGTCGAGCACCGTGAGCGCCCCGGCGGGGTCGGCCGGGGCTTCGAGCGTGCGCCAGCCGGGCGGCCGCTCGGCGCGGTGGCGGCGCAGCCGCTCGGCCATCTCCGCATCGGCCGGGTCCGGTCGATAGCTCGCGACCACCACGACCCGGTCGCCCCACAAGGCCGCGCGCGACACCGCATGCCGGCTCTTGCCGCTGCGCGCCGGGCCGGTCAGGTAACAAATCTCGCTCATCAACCTTCCAGAAGATGGGACCGAACGGGTGACCGCGAGCTTCGACCGGCCGGCGCCGCGCGCGGGGCGTCGAAGATCGCATGGCTCCCATCGTGCGGTTGCAGGGTGCGACCCGTCAATTGCCGCCGCAATCGCCGTCCGGAGCGGCCCCAGGTCGCACGCCGGCCCGTTGACAGGCGCGCCGCGCCGCCGCAGTGTATCATTTGATCGCGAAGCTCACTCGCCCCGGTTGTATCGCGCGCCCGGGGACGGGACGGGGCCGTGCTGCCCGGAGGTCATTGATGCGGATCGTCTTCATCCATCCCAACTACCATTCCGGTGGCGCCGAGATCGCCGGCAAATGGTCGCCTGCGTGGGTTGCGTATCTGTCCGGCTATCTGAAGGCGGGGGGCTACAGCGACTACCGGTTCATCGATGCGATGACCGACGACATTTCCGAGGACGATCTGCGCGCGCTCCTGGCCGAGGACCGGCCCGACATCGTCGTGGTCACCGCGCTGACCCCGTCGATCTACAAGGCCGAGCGGACGATCCAGATCGCCAAGGAGGTCCACCCGAACGCGATCGGCGTGCTCGGCGGCATCCACGGCACCTTTATGTACGAGCAGGTGCTGTACGAGGCGCCGTGGATCGACGCCGTGATCCGCGGCGAGGGCGAGGCGGTGCTGCTCAACGTCGTGCGCGCGGTGGACGAGGGCCGCTGGCCCGACGGCCGCGCCGAGATCCGCGGCATCGCCTACCCCGACGGCGACAACAAGGTGGTCGCGACCCCGGCGGAGCCGCCGATCCGCGACGTCGACACCATCGTCGCCGACTGGAGCGTGCTCGACTGGCACAAGTACATCTACATTCCGATGAACACCCGGGTCGCGACCCCGAACATGGCGCGCGGCTGCCCGTTCACCTGCAGCTTCTGCTCCCAGTGGAAGTTCTGGCGCGACTACCGGGTGCGCAGCCCGAAGTTGGTGGTCGACGAGATCGAGACCCTGGTGAAGGAGCACAACGTCGGCTTCTTCATCCTGGGCGACGAGGAGCCGACGATCAACCGCAAGGCCTTCCTCGCCTTCGTCGAGGAGCTGGAAAACCGCAAGCTGCCGGTCTACTGGGGCATCAACACCCGGGTCACCGACATCCTGCGCGACGAGGATTTGCTGCCGCGCTACCGCGCCGCCGGGCTCGTCCACATCTCCCTCGGCACCGAGGCGGCGGCCCAGCTCAACCTCGATCTGTTCAACAAGGAGACCACGGTCGCCCAGAACAAGCATGCGATCGAGCTGTTGCAAAAGAACGGCATCATCGCCGAGGCCCAGTTCATCGTCGGGCTCGAGAACGAGACCAAGGAAACGCTCGAAGAGACCTTCCAGATGGCGATGGACTGGGGTCCGGACATGGCCAACTGGGCAATGTTCACCCCATGGCCGTTCTCTGATCTCTACAAGGAAATGAGCGATAAGGTCGAGGTGTTCGACTTCGAGAAGTATAACTTCGTTACCCCGATCATGAAACCGCCGGCGATGGAGCGTGGCGAACTGCTCGACCGCGTCATGCACAACTATCGCCGGTTTTACATGTTCAAGACCTTCTTCCGCTATCCGTGGGTCCGCGATCCGTTGCGCCGCCGGTACCTGCTCGGCTGCCTGAAGGCGGTGATGAAGAGCGCGTTCGAGCGCAAGTTCTACGACCTCGGCAAGTTCGGGTATTGGGGGCCGCAGTCGAAGAAGTCGGTCAAGTTCCACTTCGACAAATCGCGCACCCTGACCCGCGGGCCGGAGGATGATCAGGTCGCGGCGTGGAAGAGTGCGCCCAAGCGCAAGGCCGAGGCGGCGGCCGAGACCACCGCGGCCGCGGCCGCGGCGATGCGCGCCTGCGGCGGCGGTGACGAGCAGATGACCGAAGAAGAGATGGAAAAGGCGACGGCGAAGCCGCCGCCCAAGGTCGCGGCGGCGGCGGCGATGCGGGCCTGTGGTGGCGGGAACGAGCAGATGGCGGACAGCGAGACCACCGTCCACTGAGTTCGCTTCGCGAAGGTCAGGGGGTTTCACCCCCCCGCCACCCCCCGACCAGGGGTTACCCCCTGGACCCCATTTCGTCGGGGTCCAGGGGGGTGTGCCCCCTGGCGGGGGTCGAGGGGGCAGCGCCCCCCGTACGGCCGCAAGGCCGCACTGCCGCCACATGAACCCAAGGTCGATGTCTCATCTCCTGTCTCCTGCGGCCTTCACCGCGGCCCCCGCCGGCCTCCCCCGCCGGGCCAAGTCCCTGATGATCCAAGGCACCAGCTCCGACGTCGGCAAGAGCATGCTGGTTGCCGGCCTGTGCCGCGCCTACACCCGCCGCGGCTTGGTGGTGCGCCCGTTCAAGGCGCAAAACATGTCGAACAACGCCGCGGTCGCGACCGACAGCGACCTGCCGCCCGGCCCCGACGGCACCCCGCCGCCGGGCGAGATCGGCCGCGCCCAGGCACTCCAGGCGCGCGCCTGCCGCGCCGCCCCGTCGATCCACATGAACCCGGTGCTGCTCAAACCGCAGAGCGGCGTCGGTTCCCAGGTGGTGTTGCGCGGCCGCGTGCTCGGCAATTGCCCGGCCAAGACCTATCACCGGATGCGCCAGCAGCTGATGCCGGCGGTGCTCGACAGCTTCGAGCGCACGGCGGCCGAGGCCGACCTGGTCCTGGTCGAGGGCGCCGGCAGCGGCGCCGAGATCTACCTGCGCGCGTCGGACATCACCAACATGCGCCTGGCCGAGGCGGCGTCGTTGCCGGTGGTGATCCTGGGCGACATCGACCGCGGCGGCACCATGGCGGCGGTGGTCGGCAGCTACGATCTGTTGAGCGAGGCCGATCGCGGCCGGGTGGTCGGCTATCTGATCAACAAGTTCCGCGGCGATCTTTCGATCTTCGAGCCGGCGCTCGAGATCATGACCGAACGCACCGGCTGGCCGTGCCTCGGGGTGGTGCGCTGGTTCGATCACGCCGACCGGCTGCCGGCCGAGGACTCGCTGGCGCTCGAGCGGCCGGCCGACCACGGCGGCCGCGGCCTCACCATCGCGGTGCCGCGGCTGTCGCGGATCGCCAACTTCGACGACCTCGACCCCCTGTCGGCCGAACCGGGGGTGGCGGTGCGCTGGGTTCAGCCGGGCAGCCCGATCCCGGCCGACACCGATGTCGTGGTCCTGCCCGGCTCCAAGGTCACCCGCGCCGATCTTGCGGTGCTGCGCGCCGAGGGCTGGGACATCGACATTCTGGCCCATGTCCGCCACGGCGGCCGGGTGGTCGGCTTGTGCGCCGGCTTCCAGATGCTGGGCCGGGTGGTGCGCGACCCGCTGGGCATCGAGGGGCCGCCGGGCGAGACCGCGGGCCTCGGCTTGCTCGACGTCGAGACCGAGATCGGCGGCGACAAGCGCCTGGTCGCGCTCGACGTCACCGACCGAAGCAGCGGCTGCCGGGTCACCGGCTACGAGATGCACATGGGCCGGACCACCGGCCCCGGGCTCGACCGGCCGTGGCTGATGCTGGACGCCGGCGACGGCGGACCGCCGCGGCCCGAGGGCGCGGTCTCGGCCAACGGCCGGGTGATGGGCGGCTATCTCCACGGCCTGTTCGCGGCCGACGGCTTTCGGGCCCATTGGCTGGATCAGGTCGGGGCACGGGCGTCGACGCTCGACTTCGAAGCGCGGATCGAGGCGGCGCTCGACGCGCTGGCCGATCATTGCGAGGCCAATCTCGACCTCGACGCGCTGCTCGCGCTGGCCCGCTGAGCCGGCCGGCATGCAGCTTTACGTGATCGGCATCGGCGCCGGCGACCCCAATCACCTGACCCTGGCGGCGGTCGAGGCGATGCGCCGGGTCGATGTCTTCGTCCTGATGGTCAAGGACGGCCCCGGCCGGGACGAGCTGATCGCGCTGCGCCGGCTGATCCTGGAGCGCGCGGTGCCCGACGGCGGCTACCGGTTGGAGACGGTGGCAAGCCCGGCGCGCGTTCCCGAGGCGCCCGACTATTGCGGCGGTGTCGACCAGTGGCGGCGCGCCCGGGCCGAGGGTCTGGCCGAGCTGTTCGACACCAAGCTCGGCCCCGACCAGACCGCGGCGCTCCTGGTCTGGGGCGATCCGTGTCTCTACGACGGCACGATCGACAGCGTCGAGGATTTGGTTGCCGCGGGCCGCGACATCACGTTCGAGGTGTTTCCGGGGATCACCAGCATCCAGGCGCTGGCGGCACGCCACCGCGTCGCGCTGACCCGGGTCGGCGAGAGCGTGCTGGTGACCACCGGGCGCCGGCTTGCCGCCATGGATCCGGCCGAGATCACCAATTGCGTCGTGATGCTCGACAGCCGGACCGCGTTTCTCGGGTTCGCCGACACCGACCTCGAGATCTACTGGGGCGCCTATCTGGGCACCGCCGACGAGGTTCTGATCCGCGGCCCGCTCCGCGATCACGCCGACCGGATCGCCCGGACCATCGAGACCGCGCGGGCGCGCAAAGGCTGGATCATGGACACCTACCTGCTGCGCCGGCCGAGGCTCGCTTGATTGTCTCCTTTCGCTGCCCCGAGACCCACACCATCTGGATGGGCGAGCGGAGCCGCCGCCTGCCTGCGGATATTCAGTGTGCTGCCTTGAAAAAGCTCCGCCTTCTGGCGACGGCCAAACGGATTGAAGATTTGCGGCAACCTCCGGGCAATCGACTCGAAGCCCTGGTCGGGGACCGTGCCGGCACATATAGTATCAGAATCAACGATCGGTGGCGCATCTGTTTCAAATGGTCTGAGCGAGGTCCCAGAGATGTCGAAATCATCGACTATCACCGCTGAACAGTTGTCGAATCCTCACGTGGGAGAGATCCTGATGGAGGAATTCCTGGAGCCTTTGGGTCTTTCCGAAGAGGAGTTGGCGGTGGCGATCAACCTTCCGTCGGATTTGATCCGGCAGATCATTGAGGGTGACCATCCGATCACTGCGGACACCGATCTTCGGCTTGCGCGGTACTTCGGAGTATCGGACGGGATGTTCCTCGCTCTTCAAGCCGAACATGACCTGCTTGCGCGCAAGCGCGAGCTCGGCCCGGAGCTGACGGCCATTCGTCCGCATGCCGCGTGACCACCGGGCCAGTTCGCCGTCGAGACCGCGGGGCAGACCTCTTGGGGCGTTGAGCCTGACACCGCCGACCGGGACCTGAACTGCGGCACGCTCAGGGATCACGCCGACACCTGAACGCACCTTGAGGGCTTGCCCGCCTCGGCCACCCGCGCCACTGGGATTTGGCCTACGCCGATCGGCGAATGGCAAAGTGTGGCCGACGTCGGCTCGGCCTGTCGGCCAAGGCGCGCCAGTGCCGCCGCGTGGGACCCGACTATGGCAGGTCGCGACACGAGGCAACGGTAGGGCCGCGCGATGACGACCGAAACCGACGCAGCGGAGATCGCGGTCGACGAGCTGACGCCGGACCAGGCGGCGGCCGAACTGGCGCGGCTCGGCCGCGAGATCGCGCGTCACGACACGCTGTATCATGGAGAGGATCGGCCCGAGATTTCCGACGCGGCCTTTGACGCGCTCCGTCGGCGGCTGGAGGCGATCGAGGCACGATTTCCCGCGCTCGTGCGCGCCGACAGCCCGAGCCGCCGGGTCGGTGCCGCACCGGCGACCGGCTTTGCCAAGGTCCGCCACGCGGTGCCGATGCTGTCGCTCGCCAATGCGTTTGCGCCCGAGGAGGTCGCCGAGTTCCTCGCCCGGGTGCGCCGGTTCCTCGCACTCGAGGCGGACCAGCCGCTCACGATCGTCGCCGAGCCCAAGATCGACGGGCTGTCCCTGTCGCTGCGCTACCAGGACGGCGCACTGGTCCAGGCCGCGACCCGCGGCGACGGCGTCGAGGGCGAGGACGTCACCGCCAACGTGCGTACGATCGACGAAGTACCGCAAACCTTGGCCCCCGACGGCGCGGTGCCCGCGGTGGTCGAGGTGCGCGGCGAGGTCTACATGACCCGCGACGATTTCCTGGCGCTCAACGCGCGCCGGCGCACCGCCGACGAGGCGACCTTCGCCAACCCGCGCAACGCCGCCGCCGGCAGCCTGCGCCAGCTCGACGCGACGATCACCGCCGGCCGCCCCTTGCGCTTTTTCGCCTACAGCTGGGGCGAGACCTCGGAACCGCTCGGCGCGACCCTGTGGCAGGTGCGCGACCGTCTCGCGGCCTGGGGCTTTCGGCTGAACGCGCCGGCCAGGCGGTGCGGGTCGCTCGACGAAATGCTCGCGCTGTACCGGGAGATCGAGGGCGCGCGCGCCGGCACGGCTCACGACCTCGACGGCGTGGTCTACAAGGTCGATCGGCTCGACTACCGCGACCGGCTCGGCGCGGTCAGCCGGGCGCCGCGCTGGGCGATCGCGCACAAGTTCCCGGCGGCCCAGGCGACCACCCGGCTTGCCGAGATCAAGATCCAGGTCGGGCGCACCGGCGCGCTGACCCCGGTCGCGCTGCTTGACCCGGTGACGGTCGGCGGCGTCGTGGTGACACGTGCGACCTTGCACAACGAGGACGAGATCGCGCGCAAGGACGTCCGCGCCGGCGACACCGTGGTGGTCCAGCGCGCCGGCGAAGTGATCCCGCAGATCGTCCGGGTGGTGGTCGAAAACCGGCCCGCCGACGACGCGGCGCGACCGCGGTTCGCCTTCCCCGACCGCTGCCCCGAGTGCGACAGCCTGGCGGTGCGCGACGACGGCGAGGTGGTGCGCCGCTGCACCGGCGGCCTGATCTGCCCGGCCCAGGCAGTCGAGCGTCTGCGCCACTTCGTGTCGCGCGACGCCTTCGATATTGACGGTCTTGGAGAAAAGATCATCGAGACCTTCTGGACCGAAAAGCTGGTGCGCACCCCGGGCGATCTGTTCCGGCTGCCCGAGACCGACGCCACCACCACGCCGCGCCTGCAGGACCGCCACGGCTGGGGGCCGAAATCGGCGCAGAATCTGTTCGACGCGATCGCGGCGCGCCGCCAGATCCCGCTCGATCGGTTCATTTATGCCCTCGGCATCCGCCAGGTCGGCCAAGCGACCGCGCGGCTGTTGGCGCGCAGCTACGCCAGCCTCGAAGCATGGCGCACCGCGATGATCGCCGCAGCCGACCGCGACGGCGAGGCGTGGCACGAGCTGACCGCGATCGACCAGATCGGCCCGTCGGTCGCGGACGATCTGGTCGGCTTCTTCGCCGAAGCGCACAATCTCGCGGTGCTCGACGATCTCGCGGCCCAGCTGACCGTGACCCCGGTGGCGGCCCCGGCGGCCGAGGCCGCCTCGCCGCTCGCCGGCAAGACGATCGTGTTCACCGGCACGCTCGCCACCATGTCGCGCGGCGAGGCCAAGGCGCGGGCCGAAGCACTCGGCGCCAAGGTCACCGGCTCGGTCTCGGCCAAGACCGACTATGTCGTGGTCGGCGCCGACGCCGGCAGCAAGGCGACCAAGGCCCGCGACCTCGGCGTCGCCACCCTGACCGAGGAGGCGTGGCGCGCGTTGGCCGGCTTCGACGCGTGACCGTTTTCCGGCTTGCGCGCGGCGACCGCCGCCGCTACGGTGTCTGCTTGGTGCGGGTGTAGCTCAATGGCAGAGCAGAAGCTTCCCAAGCTTACGACGAGGGTTCGATTCCCTTCACCCGCTCCAGCCTCCCGGACAGCGGGTGCGAAACCGGTTGGTTCAGGGTCTTGCCCGGCAGTCGCTCACTCTCAAAACTGGGACAGACCACTTTTTATACGAAATCCAGCCCCGACATCGACGGTGCCGCAAAGCTGTACCGCCGATGTTGGGGCGATCGGCCCCCACCGGCGATGCAAACAGGCAGACCGTGCCGGCCGATCGCCCCAACATCGGCTACAGGATCGGTGAGCCGTTTCCTCAGGCGTGGATAACCGGAACCAAACAACTGGATCCTCTTAAAAATGGGGGTCACGGGGGCAGCAGCCCCATGGGCGGGGGCGGGAAGGCAGCGTCCACCGCAGGCGGCCGGTCAGATCGGCAACCGGATCAACGCCCGCAAGCCGCCATGCGGGCTGTCGGTCAGGAAAACCTCGCCGCCCATGCCGCGCACGATGTCGCGCGCCACCGTGAGGCCGAGGCCGACACCGCCGGTCTCACGGTTGCGCGAGCTGTCGAGCCGGACGAACGGCCGGAACACCTCCTCGCGTTGGGCCCTCGGGATGCCCGGACCGTCGTCATCGACCGTCAGCTCGATAAACGCGCCGCGCCGGCCGGCCGACAGCCACGCTTGGTCGCCATGGCGCCACGCGTTCGACAACAGGTTGGTCAAACAACGCTTCAAACCGTTAGCCCTGACCGGCAGCGCAAGACCGGGCGCAATCGCGGCGGCGACCGGCCAGCCGCTGCGGTGGGCGTCGCTGACCACCTCGGCCGCCAGTTGGGAGAGATCGGTCATCCGGACCGGCTCGCCGCTCTCGTCCCGGGCGAACGCGAGATAGCCCTCGACCATCGTCTCCATCTCGGCGACGTCGGCGCGCAACTCGTCGAGCTCCGGCCCGGGCCCGAGCATGGCAAGCTGCAACTTCATCCGGGTCAAGGGCGTGCGCAGGTCGTGGCTGACCCCGGCCAGCATCTCGGTGCGCTGGGCGATCTGGCGCTTGAGGCGGGCCCGCATCAACAAGAACGCCGACGCCGCCTGGCGCACCTCGGTCGCGCCCTCGATCCGGACCTCGGGCACCGAGCGGCCCTTGCCCAACCGGTCGGCGGCGATCGCGAGACGCCGGATCGGCCGAATCTGGTTGCGCATGAACACGATCGCGATCGCGAACAACACGACCGCGCTGCCGATCATCCATAAAATGAAAATATAGGTGGTCGGGCTGTACAGCCGCCGGGCCGGAGAGCGCACCCACAGAACGCCGTTGTCGAGCTGGAAGTGCATATCGTACCACTCGTCGAAGCCCTCGAAATCGAGGGTGTACGGGCGACCGACTCGCGCCTTGAGGGCATCGTCGAGCGCCGAGCGCAGCAGCAACGAGGCGAACCACGACCCGACCGGCTCGCCGAGCGTGCCGTCGGGCTCGAACCGGACCTGCATCGCGGTCGCGCGCTCGACCCGGTGGAACAGGGCCGCGCGCGCGTCGTCGCTCGAGACCCGCTCGAGCTGGTCGATGATCATCGCGATCTCACCCGACACCGCCTCGACCAGGCGGTAGGTCATCGAGTCCCAATGGCGGTCGAAGAACACCCAGGTCGCGACCAGCTGGGCCAGCACCACCGGGGTCACGATGATCAGCAACGTGCGGCCAAACAGGGTGCGCGGCAGGTAGCGCTTGAGCCCGCTGCTGTGCGGCCGCCCGAGCACGACGCCGCGGCTCGCCTCGTCCCAATCCGATGCGCTCATGCCGGCGCGTCCCATCGGCCCCGCCCCGTCCTTGACCTCGACCGCTCTCAACCGTCCGGCTTGAGGACATACCCCTCGCCGCGCACCGTGCACAGATAGCGCGGCTCGCGCGGGTCGTCCTCGATCTTACGGCGCAGCCGGGTGACCTGGACATCGACCGCCCGGGCGTTGCCGTCGATCCGGGCCCGCTCGGTCAGCTCCTCGCGGCTCAAGGTGACCCCGGGGCGGGCCGCGAGCACCCGTAAAAGGCCGGCCTCGGCGGTGGTCAGCCGGATCACCGCGCCGTCGCGCCGCAATTCCTCGCGCGCGCGGTCGTAGATCGCCCGGCCGAGCTTGAGCTCGGCGGGCGGGTCGGCGGCCGGCGGCGGCGGGACCCGGCGCAGGATCGAATGGATGCGCAACAGGAGCTCGCGCGCCTCGAACGGCTTGGCGAGATAGTCATCGGCGCCGGCCTCGAGCCCCGCGATCCGATCGTTGGGCCCGCCGCGCGCCGACAGCAGCAGCACCGGGGCGACATGGTCGTCGTGCAGCGACCGGGTCAGCGCGAGGCCGCTCTCGCCCGGCATCATGATGTCGAGCACCACCAGGTCGACGCTGAACCCGGCGAGCTTGGCGCGTGCGTCGGTGGCGTCGCGCGCCGTCGTGACCAGGAACCCGTTGTCCGAAAGATACTTACGCAACAACTCGCGCAGCCGGGTGTCGTCATCGACCACCAGGATATGGGGCAGCATCGGGTCGGCATCGTCGCCTGTCATCGCCTGCCTGGTCGCCATCGCCCCCAGTCCGGTGCCGCCTCGGTTTCGCCCGACCGCGCCGCGCTCACGGATCGCCGCCGTCGGCGCGGCCGGCCCCGCCCGGGGTCGGCCCGGTCCGCGCCGGCGCGGCGGCAAGCGACGGCGACGGTCCCCGATCGCCGCGCCCTGCGGCGGCGGCGGCCATGAACGCCGCCCGATCCTCCTCGTTCATCAGGCCGAGCAGCACGGTCTTGAACCCCTCGACCGCCTCGGCCCCGGCGCGCCGATAGGCGCGCGCGACCCGCTGGCGCTGGGTTTCCGACAAATGGCGCTCGAGCGCGATCCCCTTGTCGGTCAGCGTGAGCAAACGTTGGCGCCGGTCCTGGGCCCCGGCGCTTTGCACGATGTAGCCGCGTCGGACCAACTCGCCCAAGACCCGCGACAGGCTCTGCTTGGTGATCCGCAAGATCGACAACAGCTCGGTCACCGTGATCGCGGGATGCCGGCCGACGAAGTAGATCACCCGATGGTGGGCCCGACCGAGCCCCTGGTCCGCCAGAATCGCATCGGCCTCGCCCGTGAAGTCGCGATAGGCGTAGAACAGGAGCTCGATGCCCTGGCGTAGCTCCTCCTCGCGGAGGAAGAGCTGGTTGATTCCGGCTTTTATGTCAGCCATGTTGACATTTCGGCGGTGGAATGGTACCCCGGTCGACGGTGGCGCGACATAATGTAACAAGACCGAACAAGGATTCGACACGCGATGACCATACTGCCCTTCGATGACCGTGATGGCCCGATCTGGTTCGATGGGACCATGGTACCATGGCGGGACGCCCGCCTTCACGTGCTCAGCCACGGCCTGCATTACGCCAGCTGTGTATTTGAAGGGGAACGGATTTACAATGGGGCGGTCTTCGCGCTCACCGAACACAGCGAACGGCTGGTGGTGTCGGCGCGGCTGCTCGGCTTTGCCCTGCCCTACTCGGCGGCCGAGATCGACCAGGCGACCCGCGAGGTGGTGGCGGCCCACGGCGTCCGCGACGGCTATGTCCGGCCGGTGGCGTGGCGCGGCAGCGAGATGATGGGGGTCTCGGCGCAGAAGTCCAAGATCCATGTCGCGATCGCGGTCTGGGAATGGCCGAGCTACTTCTCGCCAGAGGCGCGGATGGCCGGGATCAAGCTTCAGACCTCGTCCTGGCGGCGCCCGGCGCCCGATACCGCGCCGACCAAATCGAAGGCCGCCGGCCTGTACATGATCTGCACCTTGAGCAAGCACGCCGCCGAGGATGCCGGCTATCACGATGCGTTGATGCTCGATCACCGCGGCCAGGTTGCCGAATCCACCGGCGCCAACATCTTTTTGGTGATCGACGACAAGCTGCACACCCCGACGCCGGACTGCTTCTTGGACGGGATCACCCGGCGCACGGTGATCGGGCTGGCGCGGCGCCACGGCATCGAGGTGATCGAGCGCCCGGTGTGGCCGGCCGACCTGTCCCGCGCGCGTGAGGTGTTCCTGACCGGGACCGCGGCCGAGGTGACCCCGGTCGGCCAGATCGACGGCCACAGCTTCACCCCCGGCCGGATCACCCAAACCCTGCTCGAGGCATATGACAGCCTTGTCCGATCCGGGGGTGAAAGCGCATAGAACGATTGAGCGTCGGTGCCGGGTGGGCGTTTGGTCCGCGCGCCCGATCGGCGCCGTCAAGGATCGGGTCCCGGGAGAAATGGTCGAGCTGTCGCCCACGCTGTTGCTGCGCGCCTATGCCGCCGGGGTGTTCCCGATGGCGGAAAGCGCGACATCGACCGAGATCTACTGGTTTGATCCGAAGGTGCGCGGCATCCTGCCGCTCGACGGGTTCCACGTGCCGCGCCGGCTGCGTCGGACCATCCGCCAGGAGCGGTTCGCCGTCACGATCGACCGGGCGTTCCCCGAGGTGGTCGCCGGCTGCGCCGCGCCGGCCGACGACCGCCAATCGACCTGGATCAACGCCGAGATCCGCGACCAGTACGGCGAATTGCACCGGCTCGGCTTTGCCCACAGCGTCGAGTGCTGGCTCGACGGACGGCTGGTCGGCGGGGCCTATGGGGTCGCGCTCGGCGGCGCCTTTTTCGGCGAAAGCATGTTCAGCCGGGTCACCGACGCCAGCAAGGTCGCGCTGGTCCATCTGGTGGCGCGGCTTCGGCGCGCCGGGTTCCGGCTGCTCGACACCCAGTTCGTCACCGAACATCTGACCCAGTTCGGCGCCCGGGAGATCCCGCGCGCCCACTATCGCCGCCTGCTGGAACGCGCGCTTGCGGTCACGGTCGATTTCGACGCGGTCGATCAGGCGGCGGCGGTGCGGACGCTGTTGGCGGTCGGCGGCGAGCGCGATCGCTGCACCCCGGCGGCGCCTGCCGAGCGCCCCCGCCAAGCCCAGGCGTGAGGCACGGCGGCGCACGCACTCAACGCCGCCCGGTGCCCCACGGCTCAGTCGGCAGTCCCGGGCGACCGCGCCGGGCCGGTCGAGTCGGGCGGCGGCTCGCCCTCCGGTGCCGACGTCGGCGGCCCGGCCGGTTGCGGCGGGCGTTCGCGCGGCCGCGGCGGTCCGTGGTCGCGTTCGGGCGGCAGCACGGTGGTCGCGGGCCCGGCGATCGGCCCGGCGACCGCGCCGTCGACCGGCTTGGCGTCGAGGCAGTCGGTGACCCACAGATCGTAAACCGGATGCTCGAGTGCCGCGACCGCCGGGCTCGATGCGAACATCCAGCCGCTGTACAACAACACCCTGTCGCCGTCCCGGTCGGCCTCGACGATCTCGACGAACGCGGCCGACTCCGGCGGCTCGAGCGGCGGCGCCTCACGGCACGCGCGCACCCGGATCGCAAGGCTGCGAAAGCCGACGGTCTCGTCGCGGTCGGCGAACAAGGTGGACACCCGCGCGGTGACCTTGTCGAGCGCCTGGAGCACCGCGACCGGCCGGTCGAGCATCTCGCGCGCCGCGGCCGGGCCCCCCGACCCCAAAAACCCTGCAGGCCCGACAAGGCCGATCGCCGACGCCGCGGCGATCGCACCGCCGAGCACGCCCGCCAGGGCCGCGCGCCGCGCCCGAGCGGCCGTCCGTTTCGCCATGCCCCGATCCCCTGATAGGACCCTCGTCACTCGGATGGTCGTCCGAGCTCGTCGGCAAATTCATGGAACAGCCGCAGGAACCGGGCCGGGTCGGCCAGATGCGGCGCGTGATCCGCGCCCTCGAAGACATGGAGCCGGGCGCGTTCGACCGCGCCCGCGACATAGGCCGCGGTGCCCGGACCATAGTAGGTGCTCTCGCTGCCGTAAACGAGCAGACACGGTCGGGTCATCCGCCCGAGCGCCGGACGCAGGTCGGCGGCGGCCAGGCTCTGCCAGCACGCGACCAACGGCGCCGGGTCGAGGGTCGCGAGATCGGCCGCAAGACGGCGGATGCCCGGCGAACGCGCGGCGCAACGTTCGCGCGCCCGCGGGTTCAGCCCGTTTTCGATCAGGCCGAGCACCGCCGCCGGAAGGTCGGTCGCCATCGCGTCGACCAGGGCTTGGTTGGCCGCCGGCGGAAACGCGCCGTAGATGCCGTGCGGCCAGCCGCCATCGGTGATCAGACGCGGCGACTGATCGATCACCACCGTCCCGGCAAGGGCCTGGTCGCCGGCGCGCGCGATCGCCGCCCACAGGGTCAACGCACCCATCGAGTGCCCGACCACGATCGGCGCCGGCGGCCCGACCATCGCGGTCAGTTCAACCAGATCCTCGGCCATCCGCGGCAAGGTCGGCGCGACCCGGGTCGAGGCGCCGTGGCCGCGCGCGTCCCACGCCCACACCGTGAAGCGTTCGGCCAGCTTGCGGGCGAGCAGCGACCACACCCGATGGTCGCCCGACCATTCGTGGAGCAGGACCACCGGCGGCCCGGCGCCCTGACGCATCACGCGCAGCGGCTCGCCATCCCCGGCGTGGACCGTGATCCGCTCCGGCGCGGCGGCGACCGTGTCTGCGGAGATCGTCATCTTCGACATCGAAAATCTCCACAAAAATGACACATCGAAGGGGTCGATGGTCTGAGGGGTCGATGGCGCGGTGGGCGGTGCCGGTCCGCCGCTCGCGGCACACGGGACGCACTTCAACCAAGGTAGCGTGATGAAGCAACACGAGGAAAGAACCTATCGGCGCCGCAATCGGCGGCCAACTCAAGACGAGATGCGATCGCAGCTGGCGCGGTGTCGTCAGGACTATGAGCGGTTTCGCGCCCGCGGCGCCTCGATCGAACTGCAGACGACCTTGCGGACCAAGATTGCCGAGCTCGAGGCCGAACTCGCCGAGGCCAAGCGCGCCGAGCGGCGGACCACCGGTTACGGCGTCGCCGAGGGCGACCTTGCCGGCCGGACGTCGACGCGCGTCGACGACGCGGCCGATCCGGCGGCGAGCGACGCTGCGGCGCCGGGCGACGATGCGCCGCCGGAGCCCCCGCACCCGACCGGATGGGCGGCTGGGGCCGAGATCCCGCCCGACCCGCACCGGTAACCGACCCCACCCCGTCACCGGCGCATCGCGGCAACCGGCGCGGCGCCACGGGGGGGGGCGGCGGTCGCGCGCCCCCACCGACCTCAGATCGGGACGCACAACCAAGACGGCGCGGCCAGCACAACCGCAAGGCCGTAGTGCCACCACAGCCAGCCGGCAGCGGCGAACGCCGCCACCACCAGCGCGCCGAGCCCGGCGCCGATCAGGCGCCGCCGGGCGGTCATGCCGCAGCCCCGGCGGGGTTCAGGCGAGCCCGCGGGCGATCGTCGATCGGCAGATGGATCACCGTGGCGAACACACCGAGCCCGACCGCGGCCAACCACACCAAATCGTAGGAGCCGAGCAGGTCGTAAGCGACCCCCGCGCCCCAGGCGCCGAGGAACGCCCCGACTTGATGCGAGGCGAACACCACCCCGTACAGCATCGACAGATATTGGACGCCGAACAGGCGCGCCACCAGCCCGCTGGTCAACGGCACAGTGCCAAGCCACAGAAAACCGATCGCCGCGCCGAACAGAATCGCCGTAAAGGAGCTCAACGGCGCAACCAGGAACAGGCCGATCACCAGCGCGCGCACGCCGTAGATCGCGCTCAACACCAGCTTTTGGCGATACCGCCCGCCGAGCACGCCGGCAAGGTAGCTACCGGCGATGTTGAACAAACCGATCAGCGCGAGCGCCCAGGCGTTGACCGCCGGCGCCAGCCCGTTGTCGGCAAGATAGGCCGGCAGATGGGTGGCGACGAAGGCGACGTGGAAACCGCAGACGAAAAACCCGGCATTGAGCAGCCAGTAGCCGCGGTGACCGCCGGCCTCCCGAATCGCCGCGACCAGGGTTTGGCTGCCGTCGACCCCGGCGCCGCGCCGGTCGGCGGGCCGC
>JANQHG010000110.1 GCA_028277115.1 Azospirillaceae bacterium | reverse complement strand
ACCGACGACAACCCGCGCACCGAGGACCCGGCGGCGATCCGGGCGGCGGTGATCGCCGGTGCCCCCGGTGCCGTCGAGATCGGCGACCGCGCCGCCGCGATCCGGGCCGGGATCTCAGGGCTCGCGGACGGCGACGCCCTGGTGATTGCCGGCAAGGGGCACGAACAGGGTCAGACCGTCGGCACCGAGGTGCGGCCGTTCGACGATGCCGCGGTTGCGCGCGCCGTGGTCGCCGAGGACGCGCCGGCGAACGACGATGGCCCCGATCACCGGCCGGACAACCAAGGGGGGGATGGATGAGCGCCGATCGCGCCGATCACGGCTTCGCGACCGCGCCCCTGTGGACGTCCGAGGTCGCGGCCGCCGCCACCGCCGGGCGCGCGACCGCGCCCTGGCAGGCCTTCGGGGTCTCGATCGACAGCCGCACGCTGGTCCCGGGCGACCTGTTCGTCGCCCTGGTCGGCCCGCGGTTCGACGGCCATGATTTCGTCGCGGCCGCCCTTGCCGCCGGCGCCGCCGCCGCGGTGGTCCACCGGGTGCCCCACGACCTGCCGCCGGGCCTGCCGCTCCTGGTGGTCGGAGATACCTTCGAGGCGCTCACCGACCTCGGCCAGGTCGCGCGGATGCACAGCCGGGCCCGGGTGGTCGCGGTCACCGGATCGGTCGGCAAGACCGGGACCAAGGAAGCGCTGATCCACTGTCTCGCCGCGCAAGGGCCGACCCACGGCACGCTCGGCAGCCTCAACAACCATTGGGGCGTGCCGCTGACGCTGGCGCGCATGCCAGACGACACCGCGTATGGGGTGTTCGAACTCGGCATGAACCATGCGGGCGAGATTAACGCCCTGACCCGCCAGGTCAAACCCGACGTCGGGGTGATCACCACGGTCGCGCCGGTCCATCTCGAATTCTTCCCGTCGGTCGAGGCGATCGCTGAGGCCAAGGCCGAGCTGTTCGACGGCATGACCGCCAACGGCACTGCGGTCTTGAACCGCGACAATCCCCATTTCGCCCGCCTGGTTGCCGCCGCGCGCACCCGGGGCTTGAGCCGGATCAGGAGTTTCGGGCGCCATCCCGACGCCGACGCCCGGCTGACCGACGCCTCGCTGCACGCGACCTCGAGCGCGGTCACCGCGACCGTGCGCGGCCGACGGCTGCAGTACGGCATCGGGCTGCCGGGCGAGCATTGGGTGGTCAACAGCCTGGCGGTCCTGCTTGCCGTCGACGCGCTCGGTGCCGACGTGATCGCGGCTGCGGGGGCGCTCGGCGACCTCACGCCGATCAAGGGGCGCGGTGTCCGTCGGCGCCTCACGGTCGGCGGGGGGGCGGTCGTGCTGATCGACGAAAGCTACAACGCGAGCCCGGTCGCGACCGAGGCCGCGCTCCAGGTGTTGGCGCGCAACCAGCCGGGGCCGGGTGGACGCCGGATCGCGGTGTTGGGCGACATGCTCGAGCTCGGGCGTGAGGCCGTCGAATTTCACGCAGCACTGGCCGAGCCGATCGCGGCCGCCGCGGTCGATCTCGTGTTTACCGCCGGGCCGCTGACGGCGGCACTTGACGCCGCGCTGCCGGCGGCGCGCCGCGGTGGCCACGCCGCGGATGCCGCGGCGCTGGCGCCGATCGTCACCGCCGCGGTCCGCCCGGGCGACGTGGTCCTGGTCAAAGGTTCGGCCGGGAGCCGGATGGCGGTCGTGGTTGCGGCGCTCGCCGCGCTCGGCACCGACCCCGGCACGACGTGAGGGGAGGGGTCCGGCGATGCTGCCCAACCTGTTGGTTCCGCTGGCCGACGAGTTCGGCCTGTTCAACCTGTTCCGCTACATCACGTTCCGGACCGGTGGCGCGATCCTGACCTCGCTGGTCACCAGCTTCGTGATCGGACCCCCGCTGATCGCCTGGCTCAAGAAAAAGCAGGGCAAGGGCCAGCCGATCCGCACCGACGGGCCGGAAACCCATCTGAAAAAGCGCGGCACGCCGACCATGGGCGGCCTGATGATCCTGCTTGCGACGATCTCGAGCACGCTTTTATGGGTCGATCTCACCAACGCCTACACTTGGATCGTCTTGTTGGTGATCGTTGGGTTCGGTGCGATCGGCTTCGGCGACGACTTCCTGAAGCTGACCCGGCGCAACCCGCGCGGCCTGTCCGGTCGGCGCAAGCTGGCGGCCCAGTTCGTGATCGCGATCGCCACCGGGGTCGCGATCATCTGGGTCACCGCGGCCCCGCTGGCGACCGGACTCGCGGTGCCGTTTTTCAAGGATGTCCTGATCGGGCTCGGCTGGCTGTTCGTGCCGATGGCGGCGCTGGTGGTCGTCGGGTCGTCGAACGCGGTCAACCTGACCGACGGGCTCGACGGGCTTGCGATCGTGCCGGTGATGATCGCGGCCTCGGTGTTTGGCCTGATCGCGTACGTCGCCGGCAACGCGATCTTCGCCAATTACCTGCAGATCCACCATGTCCCGGGCACCGGTGAGCTTGCGGTGCTGTGCGGCGCGTTGGTCGGCGCCGGGCTCGGGTTTTTGTGGTTCAACGCGCCGCCGGCGATGGTGTTCATGGGCGACACCGGCTCGCTCGCGATGGGCGGCGCGCTCGGCGCGATCGCGGTCGCGACCAAGCACGAGTTCGTGCTCGCGATCGTTGGCGGTTTGTTCGTGCTCGAGACCGTGTCGGTGATCGTCCAGGTCGCCTCGTTCAAGTTGACCGGGCGCCGGGTGTTCCGGATGGCGCCGCTCCACCATCACTTCGAAAAGAAAGGCTGGGCCGAGCCGACCATCGTGATCCGCTTTTGGATCATCGCGGCGGTGCTGGCGCTGATCGGCCTGTCCACTTTGAAACTGCGCTGAGCTGCGCACTTCGTGAGGCGTTGTCCCCGTGATCGACCTTTCGATGTTCCGCGACCATCGCTTTGCCGTCTTGGGTCTGGGCCGTTCGGGCCTGGCGGCGGCGCGCGCGCTCGCGGCCGGCGGGGCAAGCGTGATCGCTTGGGACGACGACCCGGCGCGCCGCGCCGAGGCGGCCGACCTTGGTCTGCCGGTCGGCGACCTGCTGGCGGCGGTCGCCGACGACAGCCCGGCGGTGCCCGAGGCGTTGGTGCTGTCGCCGGGCATCCCGCACACCCACCCGGCACCGCACCCGGTCGCTGCGCGGATGCGCTGGCTCGGCCGGCCGGTGATCGGCGATGTCGAGTTGCTCGCCCGGGCCTTGCCGGCGGCGCGGGTGATCGGGATCACCGGGACCAACGGCAAATCGACCACGACCGCGCTGGTCGGCCATCTGTTTGCGGCGGCCGGGGTGCCGGCCGTGGTCGGTGGCAACCTCGGGCCGCCGGTGCTCGGCCTCGACCCGCCGCCGCCGGACGGCTGGCTGGTGCTCGAGCTGTCATCCTACCAGCTCGAGCTCACCTTCTCGCTCGCCTGCGCGGTCGCGGTGTTGCTCAACGTCACGCCCGACCATCTCGACCGCCATGGCGGTCTCGACGGCTACATCCACGCCAAGACGCTGATCTTCCGCGCCGCCCCGGGGGTGCCGCAGACCGCGGTGGTCGGGGTCGACGACCCGCCGAGCCGCGCGATCGCCGATCGCCTGGCCGGCGACGGCGCGTTTCGGGTCGTGCGGGTCTCGGTTACCCAAATCACGGCCGACGGCGTCCCTGCCGCCGGGGTCTATGTCCGGGACGGCCGCTTGGTCGATGCGACCGGCGTCGAGCCGGTCGTGGTCGGCGATCTTACCGGCGCCGCCAACCTGCCGGGCGCGCATAACCGGCAGAACGCGGCCGCGGCTTACGCCGCCGCGGTTGCGGCCGGGATCGCACCCAAGAGCGCGGCGGCCGCCCTTCTGACCTTCCCGGGCCTCGCCCACCGCCAGCAGACGGTCGCGGTGATCGACGGTGTGCGCTTCGTCAACGACAGCAAGGCGACCAACGCCGACGCCGCGGCGACCGCGCTCGCGAGCCACCGCGACATCTATTGGATCCTGGGCGGCCGGGCCAAGGTCGGCGGGCTCGACGGCCTCGAGGACCGGCTCGGCGCGGTCCGCCGGGCGTTCGTGATCGGCGAGGCGGCAACCGACTTCGCCCGCTGGCTCGTCGGCCGGGTGCCGGTCGAGATTGCGGGCACGCTCGAGCGCGCGGTGCGCATCGCCGCGGCGGCGGCGCGCACCGACCGCGCCGCCGGCGCCGCCCCGAACGCCACCGTGCTGCTTTCGCCGGCCTGCGCCTCGTTTGACCAGTTCGCGAGCTTCGAGGCGCGCGGCCAGGCGTTCATCGACGCGGTCGCGGCACTCGCCGCCGCGCCGGCCGACCCGACGGAGGACGCGCCATGATCGCGTTTCATCGCACCGACCAGTCGCTGCTCGGGCAATGGTGGTGGACCGTGGACCGCTGGTCGCTCGGCGCGCTCGGCATCCTGATCGGCTACGGAATCGTCCTGATCACCGCGGCGAGCCCGCCGGTCGCCGAACGGATCGGGCTCGACGCCTATCATTTCGTCGAACGGCACCTGATCCTGCTCGGGCCGGCGCTCGGGCTGATGGTCGCGGTGTCGTTGTTGTCGCCGCCCGCGGTCCGCCGGCTGGCGGTCCTTTTGTTTCTCGGCGCGCTCGTCGCGGTCGTGCTGACTCTGGTGATCGGGGTCGAGATCAAGGGAGCACGGCGCTGGCTGCATCTGCTGGGGCTTTCGCTCCAGCCGTCGGAGATCCTTAAGCCCGCGTTCGCCGTGGTCACCGCCTGGTTGTTCGCGCTGCAGCGCACGGCCCCCGAGGTGCCCGGCAACCTGGCTGCGGTCCTGCTCTATGGTCTGGTGGTCGGCCTGTTGTTGCTCCAGCCCGACCTCGGTCAGGCGGTCTTGGTGTCGGCGGTGTGGTTCGGGCAGTTCTTCCTGGCCGGGCTCAACCTCGTGTTGGTCGCGGCGCTGGCGGCGCTCGGCGTGGCCGGGATGTTTGGCGCCTATCTGTGGCTGCCGCACGTCGCCAGCCGGATCGACCGCTTCCTCCACCCCGACAGCGGCGACACCTATCAGCTCGGCCAGTCGCTGAAGGCGTTCGAGAACGGCGGGCTGTTCGGCACCGGGCCGGGCCAGGGCACGGTCAAAATGCACCTGCCCGACGGCCACGCCGATTTCGTGTTCGCGGTCGCCGGCGAGGAGCTCGGGCTCCTGTGGTGCCTTGCCCTGGTCGCTTTGTTCGCCTTCGTCGTGCTGCGCGGCTTTGCCCGGCTGCTCGGCGAGGCGAGCCTGTTCGTGCTGCTCGCCGGCGGCGGGTTGTTGTTCCAGCTCGCGCTCCAGGCGCTGATCAATATGGGCTCGACCCTGGGGCTCATGCCGACCAAGGGCATGACCCTGCCGTTTGTCAGCTACGGCGGGACGTCACTGCTGGCGACCGGGCTCAGCCTGGGCATGGTGCTGGCGCTGACCCGACGCCGCCTGCGCGCCGGAGACCAGCTATGACCGGCCCCCCCGTCCTGCTCGCCGCCGGGGGCACCGGCGGTCACCGGTTCCCGGCCGAGGCGCTGGCGCGCGCGCTCGCCGTCCGCGGGGTGCCGGCGATCCTCGCGACCGACGCGCGCGGCGACCGCTTTGCCGTGGACGGCGTGACCGTGGCGCGGGTGCGCGCCGGCACGCTCGGCGGCGGGCTTGCCGGCACCGCGCGCGGCGCGCTCGGCCTCGGTCTCGGCCTGGTCGATGCGCTGCGTCTCATCCGGCGCACCCGCCCTGCGGCGGTGGTCGGGTTCGGCGGCTACCCGTCCGTACCGACCGTGGTCGCGGCCGCGTTTTCGCGGGTGCCGGTGGTGGTCCACGAGCAGAACGCGGTGCTCGGCCGCGCCAATCGGCTGTGCGCGCGCGTCGCTGCCCGGGTCGCGACCAGTTTTCCCGACACTTTGGGCGTCGCTGCCGGGGCGGCGCGCCTGACCGGCAACCCGGTGCGCCCGGCAATCGTCGCCGCGGCGGCGGGCGCGTACGAGCCGCCGGCGGCCGACGGACCGGTCCGGCTGGTGGTGCTCGGCGGCAGCCAGGGCGCGCGGGTGTTTTCCGAAATCGTGCCGGCCGCGCTCATCGCCCTGCCGGCGCAGCTGCGGTCCCGGATCGCGCTCGCCCAGCAGGCGCGGCCCGAGGACCTGGAGCGTGCCCGGGTCGCGCTCGGCGCCGCCGGGCTTGGCCAGGTCGAGATCGCGAGCTTCTT
>JANQHG010000032.1 GCA_028277115.1 Azospirillaceae bacterium | reverse complement strand
CTGCTGCGTCCGACACCGACCAACCAGGCGTACCGGCTTTACGTCGATGTCGCGCCCGACCCGACCCGACCCCGGCGTCCACGCGCCGCGACCCAGCCGCCGGCGCCACCCCCTCGCCCGGTGCCGACTGCGGCGCGCTCGGGACCGGGCGAGGGGGTGGCGCCGGCGGCTGGGTCGCGGCGCGTGGACGCCGGGGTCGGGTCGGGTCGGGCGCGACATCGACGTAAAGCCGGTACGTCTGGTTGGTCGCTGTCGGACGCAGCAGGTTCCAGCGCAGAACCCGGACCGGCTCCACGGCGTCGAACACGACCCGGGGCGTCGTGCCGTCCGATTGGAACCGATACGCAACCAACGGCGCGAACGGCGCCCGACGGACCGTGCCGCCGTCCGACCAGGATGTTCCGGGCAGCGAGACCACCACCGCCTGACCGTCGTCCGACACCTCGACCGAGCCCGAGACCGGTCGGGTCAGGTCGATCACCAATCGGACCTTGTCCGGATGACGGCCGAACCGAACGCGCCTGATCTCTTGGGCCGCAGCGCCCTCGGCGACCATCGCGATCATCAGTGTGGCGACCACTGCGACCACCACCGGCAGGCGGATCGCCGCAACGGCGCAAACCGGCGGGGTCCGTCCCGTCCCCGGCACCTGGCGCGACCGATCCCGCCGGGCCGGCGCCGAATGCCCCGACACCGGTGGCTGTGTGCGCTCGCTCACTGTCACCCGCTCGCCCATCGCTGCTCACCCGCTTGCCATCGATCCCAGCCGCCCGGCCGCGGCCGTCGGTCCGGCGCGACCGAGGCACCGGCACCGCGCGCGAAGTATTAGAAAATCCGGCCGCGCTGTCCATGGCGGGCCGACCGCGGCGCACGCCGCCGGACGATCGGCGGCGCACCTGCGACGAATGCGCCGCGCCTGTCGGCCCGGGCCGAACCCCCAGCACGGGTGGTTGATCCGAGGACCCTAACCACGGATCGGGGCAGCGGCCGCCGGATCGACGGACCGAGACAAGACCGATTGTTCGGCACCGATTGTTTGGCGAGGCGCACGCGCCCCCGGGTGGTCGCTGCCGGTCCGGCAGGCGCCCGGGGGGAACGGATCGAGGTCCCGTCGGCGGCGCGTGGGTCAGGTCTGGAGGGGATCCGGTCCGAGAGGTCGGGGTCCGATCACCCCTCGACAAAGCGCGGGCTGCAAGCACGCACCATCAGCCGCGAGAGAAGTTCGTTCAGATGGTCCGATTCCTCCCGGGTCAACTCGCCGCGAAGATGCTCTTGAAATTCCTGGGCGAGCGGCACGATCTGGTCGTGAACGCGCTTGCCCTTGTCGGTTAGGGTCAAGACCGAACGCCGACGGTCATAGGGATCGATCGCCCGGTCGATCAGCCCATTCTCGACCGCCTTGGCGACCGCCCGGCTGACCTGGACCTTGTCCATCGCGCTGCGCTCGCACACCCCGTTGGCCGACAGCGGCCCGAAGCGCGCGAGATTGGCAATCACCCGCCACTCACCGACCGAGATGCCGAAGCGTCGTTCGCACAAGCGCGACAGGACCCGACTGACCGCGCCGCTCAACACCGAGAGCCGATACGGCAAAAAATCCTCGAGCAACAAGGTCCGTGGTGCGACGTTGCTGCGGACCCGCTCGCGAAGGCGTGGTTCGATGGTATCCATGATCGCTCGCCGTACGTCGTGGTTCGTTTGCTCATCCATCGCCCAATCTCCGCGCGAGACTGGTTTGGTAGAGCCAAAGGACGGATACATTCTTATCTAAATGTACCGTTTCAAGCTTATACAAATCGACTTGGCAACAGCATGCGTGGGACTGCCGCAGTTGGGGCCAACATGCCGGAATCGCGGCGGTTTCCGCCAAATCCATCGATCGCTGCCGAATCATGCGTCGGTTTGTCGCGCAATGATCCAGATCATTCAGTCGAGACGTTAAGCTTGTTCAAGACAAGGTTCGCGATCTGTTCGAAGTGATTGTGGCGGCGATGCGGCCGATTTCGCGGCGATGCGGCAGACGGGTCGGTCACTGTCCCGACTCGGTCGCCGCAGCGGCGGTGGGCCGGCCGGCCGACGGTTCGCGGACCGTCAGCATCAAGAGATAGCCGGCAAGAAAGAACAGCAGGATGGTCCCCATGCCGACCCGCTGGCTTGCGAAGGTCTCGGTCGCCCAGCCGAGCACCAAGGGCCCGAGGAAGGCGACCGCCTTGCCCGCGAGGTTGTAGAGACCGAACATCTCGGTCTCCATGCCGGCCGGGCACAGGCGCGCCATCAGCGACCGGCCGGCCGCCTGGGCCGGGCCGATGAACAGGCCGAGCCCGATCGCCAGCACCCAAAACCACAGGGCCTCGGTGATCAACAGGGTCGGGATGCCGAGCGCGATCAGCCCGATCAAGGTGATCTCAATGGTCGGCTTGGCGCCGATCCAGTCGTCGACCCACGCAAACGCGATCGAACCGATCGCGGCCGAGACGTTGAGCGCGATCGCGAAGATCACGATCTCGCCGAAGTCCATGCCGAAGGTACCGGCGGCGTAAATGCCGCCGAAGGTGACCAGGGTGATCAAGCCGTCACGATAGAGCGCACTGGCGATCAGGAATCGCACGATGTTGCGGTAGCGCCGGATCTCACGCACGGTTTGCCACAGCGTGCCGAGGCCCTCGCGGACCGCCCGGCCGAGCGTCGCGCCGGTTGCAGGTTCGTCCGGGGTCCACACGAACAGCGGCAGCGCGAACAAAACGCACCACACGGCGACCAACGGGCCGGTTGCGCGGACATTGGCGGCGTCAACGGTGTCGATCAGCCCGAACAGCGGAGTTTCGGTCTGGACCAGGCCGAACAACGCCAGGACCAGGCAGCCCATGCCGCCGAGATAGCCGAACGCCCACCCCCAACCGGACAGTCGGCCGATCCAGCCGACCGGGGCGAGCCTGGGCAGCATCGCGTTGTAGAACACGACCGCGAGCTCGAAGCCGATCGTCCCAAGCGCGAGCATCGCGGTCGCGAGCAGCGCCGACGACGGCGTCGGGGTGACGAACCACATCATCAGGCTGGCCACGACGCCGAGCGCGGTCAAGACTGCGATCCACGGTTTGCGCCGGCCGGCGCGGTCGGCGATCGCGCCGAGCACCGGGCTCAAGACCGCGACCACCAAGCCGGCGAGCGACACGGCCTGGCTCCACGCGGCGGTCCCGGCGACCTCGCTCTCGGCGACCGAGCGGGTGAAGTAGACGGCGAAGATGAAGGTCGCGATCACCGCGCCGAACGCGGTGATCGCCAAGTCATAAAGGCACCAGGCGAAGATTGCGACCCGGCGGCCGGCAAGAGGGGACGGCGTGGTCATCGGTCGGTCACTCGCACGCGGGCCGCGGGTCGCCGCGGCGGTCGGGGGATGATCCGGGCTCAGGTCCCGGGTCGAGGACGGACGGACGACGAGGTCGGGGCCGCGCCGGCGCTGACGGCCGCCGCGGCGGGGACCGCGCCGGCGGCGTCGATCTCGCGGCCCGCCGCGGCGACCAGGGCCGCATCGGGCGCGAGCGCGCGGGCCCGCGCCAATGCCGCCAGCGCCATCGGCCGGTCGCCCGCGGCGACCGCGAGCTGCGCCAGCGCGACGTGGCCCGGCACGAACGGCGGCGCCAGCGCGATCGTGGCGCGAAAACACGCCGCCGCGTCGCCGATCCGTCCCTGGTCGAAGCGCACGCAGCCGAGCGCATGGCGCGCCTCCAACTCGTGCGGGTCGAGCGAGCGCGCGATTTCGAGCGCGCGCGCCGCCTCGTCGAGCCGATCGAGGCTGCGCAAAAGGGTCGCGAGATAGGTATGGCCGAGCGGATCGCGCGGCGCCCGGGCGATCCCGGCGCGGAACGCCAACTCGGCCTCGTCGCCGCGGCCGAGCGCGAACAGCGCGTTGCCGAGATTGATCCGCGGCTCGGCAAGCCCGGGGTCGGCGGCGATCGCCCGCTCGAAGGCGAGCGCCGCCGCCTCGTGATGGTCGGTCTGGTAGAGCAGGCTGCCGCGGCTGTTGTGGACCGCCGGGTCATTCGGCACGGCAGCCGCCGCGGCGTCGAGCAGCGTCGCGGCCGCCGCGCCGTCGCCGTTTCGATAGGCGATCAGGCCGAGCAGATGGAGGGCGGCACCGTCGTCGGCCGACCTCGCCACCCGCGCCCGGCAAAGCGCCGTTGCGGTGTCCAGGCGCCCGTCGAGAAACGCCCGTTTTGCATCATCCATCCGTCACCCGTCGCGCAGCCGTGTGTCGCCGCCCCCCCCTGTCATGTCATCGGCCGGTCGGCCGGCACGCGCGGGCGGAGCCTCTCGCCACGACGCCCGGCGGCTGCGACCGCCCGGACCATAGGGGGAAACCCGACGCGAGGAAAGCGTGGGCCGGCGACCGACATTCAGGATTGTTTAACGCCGTGGGCAAAACCGTCGGGTATAACGATCGCCTGACGGAGGATGCGATGCGGGCGCGCATGCTGGTCTTGGTTTTGTGCACGGTCGGCCTTGGCGGCTGTCTGGTCCAAAGCGGCGTCGTCTTGAGCGGCGCGGCGCTGTACAGCCTGACCACCACCGACAAGCTGCCCCACGACCATCTGGTCTCCGCGGCCACCGGCGCCGATTGCAGCATTGTCGCGTTCGAACAGACCGGCCAATACTGCCCACCCGAGCTTGCGGTCGACCGCTCCGACGTCTATTGCTATCGTACCCTGGGCGGTGTCGACTGCCATCTCATTCCAGACCCTTACCGCAACGGCAACCGCGCGATCGCGACGCCGCCGCCAGCCCGGGTCGCGGTCGAGTGAACCGCGCCCGTCCCGGCGCCGTCGGATGGCCGGATATTTACCGATCCTTCACTTCAATCGCCGATTGATGTAGCATCCGAGAGGTGCCGCGGGGGTCTTGGCCGTGGCTACCGGCACAACAAAAGAACCAGGCATTGACGCCCCACTCAATATTACACATCCCTAGGTACTCATCCCTGGCACAGGTGTTGGCCCATGAGTGCAGACGAGCACTTTGAGGTTCACGTCTTGCGCAGGTCTGGCTGGACCCTGAATTCGATCTCGCCGGACATGCGTTCGGCGGTCGAGACCGCGAGCACCCTGTTGGAAAGCGAGGGCATCAGCAACGTCAAGGTGATCCACGCCCGTTTCAACCCGACCCGCGGGGTGTTCGAGGAGACCGACGTCCCGGTGCCGGGCGCCCGCGGCGGCAAGGGTGCCGGCACCGGATCGCAGCGCGGGGCGGCGGCACCGCCGGCGACCGCGGCCGACGACGGCGGCGGCCCGGACGTCTGGATCACCGGCGCCCGGGCGCGCGCGGTCGGCTCCGGGTCGGGCGGCACCTGCCGCGACCCCGACGATCTGTATACCCGGACCGCACGCCGCCTGATCGCCCGACACGTGTCGAGCCATCTCGACACCCACACGCTGACCCCGTCCGAGCTGTTGCATTCCTCGGCGCATTTTCATCGGCTGCAGAACAGCGGCACCACGCTGCAGGCGGCGGTGCAACAGGCGGCGATCGCCCACGGCAAGCGTTTGAAAACCGGCGCACCGGCGTTGGTGAAGGCGATCTGGCAGGCGATCGAAGAGGCGGCCGCCCGGATCAAGATGGACGAGACGGCGGCCGAATCCGTGCTGGGCGCCGTCGAGGGCGACCTCCGGGCGATCGACGCCGCGCTCAGGGCGGCGCACGTGAACGGCGCGGCCAAGGGCGACGACCCGGACCCGGTCGCCGCGTGGACCCGGCGTCGGCGATTGTTGATCGCGGTGACCCGCCTGCTCGACGGGGCCGAGGGCTGGCAGGACAAGCTGACCCGTTTGGCGCTGCTGGTGCCCGACGAGCCGGTCGCCGATGAGTTGGCGCCGCTCGACATGCTGCTGGCCGAGATCTCGGTCAGCGCCGGCGGTCTGTCGGTCCTGCTCGGTGCCGGGCACGGCGCCCTGGCGGCCGCGACGACGGGGGGCGGACGGCGGCCCCAGAAAGCGGTGATCGCGGACTTGTTCAACCTGCTGGACGGCACCGCACCGCCGGCTGCCGACGACCCCGAGGTCGCGGCGGCACTCGGCCGCCTTTTCGCATTGTTGCGCAATGGCATGCTGCCCGAGACCGCGGTCGAGATTCTCGACCGAATCGCGCAGGAGGTCGAAAGCGGCCGCCGCATGGTCCCGGGCGGCGACAGCGACCGGTTGATCGAGGAGGGCGAGGCGATCGCCGAGGTGCTGGCGCGAAGCCGGCGCCTTCAAAAAATCCTGATCGAGACCGAAACGGTCGAGGGGCCGTCGCCGCTGGCCGCCCGGATCGAAGCGATCGACGAAGCGGTGTCCCGCATCCTGGTCGCACTCGAGACCCGCTCGGAAATCCTGCTGCGCCCGGAACGACTCGGCGCCAAACTGTCCGATTTCGACGCGGTCACCGACATGGTGACCTACATGCTCGAGCTCGGCCGCCATCTGGTGGGCGAGATCAACCAGCATCGGCTCGGCCGGCTGCTGCTGACCCGCCTGGAGGGCGAGGCGCCGCAGATTCGGCTGGTCGAGGTCAACGGCAGCCAGGCGTTGACCAATCTGAAATGCTTCGGCGCTTGGCAGAAGGAGATCGAAGACGGCCGGCTGCCAGCCTCGCTGCGCATACGCTTGACAACCGCACTCGACGACATGTGCCAGCGGTTGCTCGACCGGATGCGCCTGTTTTCCAACATCGCGCGCCAGAAGCCGGATCCGGTCGACCAGGCACTCGCCTATGTCGATCTGGTCAACTCTCGGTTAATCACCAATGGGGGCGCGTTCGACGTCACCCGCAAGCGGGTGGTCGCCTGCGTCCAGGCCGCCGGAGGTCCGGAAGCGTTCGTGCGCGCGTTAAAGGCCCGCGATGTCCGATCGAAGCATCTGGTCGCGATCCAGCGCTTCCTGTCCAACGGTACCTGAACCGCCGATTCCGATCGAAACCAGACAGGTGTCAGAGATGTTTCCGCTCGAGATCACGGAGTTGGCGCCGGTGCGCGCCGCCTCGATCGCTCACACCGGCCCTTACGCGGGTATCGGCGCGGCGTTTCAGGGCCTGTTCGCCTGGGCCGGTCCGCGCGGCCTGATCGGCCCGGGCAGCCGGATGCTCGGCGTCTATTACGACAGCCCCGACGAGGTGCCGGCCGAGCATCTACGCTCGGCCGCCGCGATCGAGATCGGGCCCGAGGTCGAACTCGACCCGTCGAGCGAAGACGGCGTCAGGGAGCTTACGCTCGCCGGCGGGATTTATGCGGTGGTGCAGTACGAAGGGGCGTACGAGCGCTTGGTCGATGCTTATCGCTGGATTTACTACACGGCGCTGGCCGAGCGCGGCGTGACGCCGTCCGACCAGCCCTGTTACGAGCTCTACCTGACCACACCTGAGAGCGCACCGCCGGACCAGCAGAGGGTTGTCATCCACGTACCGCTCGCGAGCACGCCACCGGTTTGAGCGTGTACCGACGGCGACGCCGGAGTTCGGCCGTCGGCCGTGCGGGGGCGTTGGCGTTCCTCGGCGCGGGCCCGGGCGAGTCCCTCGGGGTCGGCCATCGGTTCCCTCAAGGGCACATTCCGCGTTGGTTTGTGCTCTTGAGAGCATGAACGGTCGGTCGGGGCAACGTCAATCGCGCGGCAGCGTTCAGAACAGCCCGGACCACCAGCTGTCGTCGTCGGGGGTCGACTCCGCGGTGACCGGCAGGATCAGACGCGACGGGTGGGCCGCATCGTGAAACAGCGTGTCGGTGCCGGTGCGCTCTTGGGCCAGGTGGGCGAACGGGCCGTCGGTCACCGGGCTGTCGCGGTTGACGATTTCGAGCCGGATGCGGTGGCCGCGCCGGAACAGATAGGCGGCCGGGCGCAACGCGATGTCGAAACGGTAGACCCGGCCCGGCACCAACGGCTCGCGCCGGGTCAGGCTGAGATAGGGCCGGCCCGGAGTGGATCGTTTGGGGTCGAGCGCGCGGTAGGACGCGCGCAGCCAGCCCTTGCTGACCACCACCCCGGGCGGGGGCAGATCGCCGATGAACGGGTCGGCGAACACACCGCGCAGGACCGAGCGCGGCTCCTGGTCGAGCAGGCGGACGATGAAATCGGTGTCCTGGCCGGTGGTTGCGGCATAGAGCGTCAGGGACACCGGCCCGACGATCTCGAGATCGCGGTCGAGCGGCACGCTTGTGAAGCTGAGCACGCCGGCGGTCGGGTCGGGCAGGCCGGCGGCGGTGTAGCCGACACTGCCGATCACCCACGACGGCTGCGGATAGCTGTAGGCGGTGTGTGCCGGCCCGCCGCCGTCCGCCCCCCACACGAGCGACCCGTCGTTCAGCGAGCGCACCGCGTCGGCGGGACTCCCGCTCTGATACAACGGGCGAAGTCG
>JANQHG010000030.1 GCA_028277115.1 Azospirillaceae bacterium | reverse complement strand
GATCACCGGCGGCGCCGGCGATCAGATAGACGCCGTGCCGCCGGATCGGTGGCGGCGGCCGGTCCGCCGTGTCGGCCAGCGGGAAGGTCTGGAAACGTTTCGCCTCGCGGGTTCCGTGCCGATAGCGGACCTCGGCCTCGCCGCCCGTGACCGCGAACTCGCGAACGAGATGGCCGGCCAAGGTCTCGACACGCGCGTCGTCGCCGACGACGATCAGGGAACGATAGCTGAGGGTCTCGGTCTCCAACACCAGGGTCTTGCCGAACCCTGCCAGCGCCTGGGCGAGACAGGCGGCCTCGGTCGGCGCGTCGAACAGGCCGAGCGACAGGATCTGGGCCGGGCTCTCGGGCTGAACCGCGAGGAGACCGCGCGCCAAGGCGACATGGGGTGCGAGGAAGCGCCAGGTCGCCTCAGCCGTGGCGGGCTCAGGCTCCGGCTGATCCGCAGGCCGGTCCTCGCGGCAACAGACGACGACATGGTGGGGCGCCAGGCCACGGTCGGCGAGCGTCTGGAACAGATGGCGCCAAGCGGTGTCGTCGCTCACGGGCAGCCGGAAGCCGGTGGGTCCCGTCGGTTCGAACGCGGCGCCGTCCGTGACCGAAACCACGCCGGGGAGATCGGCGCGCAGCCGATCCGCCAGCGCCTCGTGACCGACGACCACGACCGCGCGCGCGCCGTCCAGGGGCACCTCGGGCAGGGGCCGTGGCTGCCAGACCGGCTGGAAGCCGGCCAGCGACCCGACCCGGTCGGGCATCAGCTCCTGGGCCGACTTGACCCGATGGCGCAAGGGGGCGGTCGCGATCTCCGGGACCCAATAGCGTTCCCGGGCAAAGGGGTAGAGCGGCAGCGCGATCCGGCGCGGCTCGGTTGCCCCGTAGAGCTGCGGCCAGTCGATCCGCTGACCGGCCACCCACTGACGGGCCAGCTGGTGCAGGTCGTAGGCCCGCAGGGCCGCGGCGACCTCGGGCGCGAGGGCGTCCGCGTCGGCGTCGAGGTCGTCGCCGGACGCGGCCGCCGGCGGTTGCGCGCGGCCGTGGACCAGGTCGCCGCGGGCCGCGCCGTCCAGGAACGCCTGGAGCCCGGCGCACAGCGCCTCGAGGCTGTCCACGACCAGCGCCAGGCGCAACGGCATGGCGTCGCGCCCGACCTGAAGGGTATAGGCGAGATCGGCCAGCGTGAGGTCGGTCAGGTCCGGGTCTGGGTCCGGGGGGCCGTCGGCGGCGGGACCCGGGACCGCCGGCCCGGCCTCGGCGAGACGCCGGCCCACCTGATCGAGCGACGGATCATCCGCCAACAGATCCGCGCCCCCGGCGACCTGGTCGGGCCAGCGCTGCTCCAAGGCCTGCCGGAGGGCGGCCATCTGCACGGCATCCAGGCCGTAGGCGGACAAGGGCTCGTCCGGGGCCAGGTCTTGCGGCTCAACCGCGAGCAAAGGTGCGACCATCCGGGTCAGCTCGGCGCGGATCGCCGCCGTCTGGTCCCGGGGGCCGCCGTCGCCCCCCGGGACCAGACGGCCTTGCGCCAGCGCCGCGCGCACATGGGCGAGCAGATTGCCGGCCGCCGCTTTCAGGCTGCCCGAACTCTTGGCCGACAGCGGCACCAGGGCCGGTCCGGCTGCGCGGCACGGCGGGCGTGCCTCGCGCCGGGACTCCAGGATGACATGGCTGTTGGCGCCGCCGGCGCCGAAGGAGCTGACGCCCGCCCGCAAAGGCGCCGGCGCCGTCCAGTCGGTCAAGGTCTGCTGGATGTGGAGCGGCGCGCCGTCGAAGGCGAGATAGGGGTTGAGGGTCTTGGAGTGCAGTGAGGGGGCGATCTGCCCGTGCTTCATCTGCAAGAGCACCTTGGTCACCCCGGCGATGCCGGCGGCGGACTCCAGATGACCGATGTTCGACTTGGCCGACCCGATGACGAGGGGCAGATCGGCCGGGCGGTCGCGGCCCAGCGCCTTGACCAGCCCGCGAATCTCGATCGGATCGCCGAGCGCGGTTCCGGTCCCGTGTGCCTCGACATAGCTGATGGTGCGCGGGTCGATTTGGCCCCGCGCGAGCGCCTCGTCGATCAGGCGCGCCTGGGCATCGGGGCTCGGGACCGAGTAGCCGTTGGTCTTGCCGCCATGGTTGGCCGAGGTCGCCTTGATCACCGCCTGGATGCGATCCCGGTCACCGATCGCCTGGGCGAGCGGCTTGAGCAGGACCGCGCCCACGCCTTCGCCCGGCACATAGCCGTCCCCGCCCTCGCCGAAGCTGCGGCAGCGGCCATCGGTCGAGGTGAACTGGCTCTGGCCCAGCATAATGTACTTGTTGGGGTGGACCGTGAGGTTGACGCCGCCGGCGATCGCGACCCGGCTCTCGCCCCGACGCAGGCTCTCGCAGGCAAGATGGAGCGCCGACAAAGACGACGAGCACGCGGTGTCCACCGCCAGGCTCGGTCCCTGGAAATCGAACAGGAACGAGGCCCGGTTGGCGACGCTCCAGAAGAAGGACGCCGGCAGCGTGTCGGGTGAGTCGGCCTCGTGCATCTGGTAGAGGCCCCAGGTGACGCCGACGAACAGCCCGACCCGCCGGTCCGGATCGAGGCTGGCCGCGGTGTACCCGGCGTCCTCCAGGGTATGATAGACGGTCTCGAGGAACAGCCGCTCCTGGGGGTCGATCCGCTCGGCTTCGCGCGGCGAGATGTTGAAGAACAGCGGGTCGAAACAGGCGACGTCGTCGAGGAACCCGCCCCATTTGCTGTAAGACGCCCCGGCCCGATTGAGCGCCGGGTCGTAGTGCAGCCGGTGGTCCCAGCGATCGGCCGGGATTTCGCTGATGCAGTCCCGCCCCTCGCGCAGGGCGTGCCAGAACGCCGGCAGGCTGTCCGCCGTGGGATAGCGTCCGGCGATCCCGATCACGGCGATCTCGATCGGCTCGTCCGGGCGGGGTGCCGCGGCCGGTTCGGGACGCGGGCGTGCGACCGGTGGCGGTGTCGCAGGGAGTGCACCCTTCAGGTCCTGGCCGTGTCCGAACTCCGCCTCGATGGTCGCGGGAAAATGCTCAAACAAGAAGCGCGCGAGCTGGGAGAGGCTCTGGACCTCGAAGAACAGGGTCTTGGGCAAGGTCCCGAAGCGCGCCTCAAGCGCGGTGGTCAGCGCCAGGATCATGACGGAATCGAGGCCGAAGCTCTCGAACGGTTCGTCCAGGCCGATCTTCTCGGGCGCCAGATCGATCACGGACGCGAGCACCGAGCGCAGATAGGCGACGGTGTTCCGGCGCACGCTGGGGGCGTCCGCGCCCGGCTCGGCATCCTCCGCCGCATCCGCCGCATCCGCCGCATGGTCCTCGCGACCGTCCGGTTCGGGCGCCGCCGCGACGGAAGTTGGGAGCGCGTGGGGGAGGGCCGGTGTGTCCTCGATCCAATAGCGCTCGCGCACGAACGGGTAGAGCGGGAGCGCCACGCGCCGCGGCGCCGGGTCGCCGTATAGGCCGCGCCAGTCGATCTCGACCCCGGACAGCCAAAGGGTGGCGAGCTTGCCCAGGTCCCCCGCCGCCATGACCGCGCGGAGATAGGCCCGCCCGGCGGCATCGTCCAGGGCCACCGGCAGCGTGCCGCCCCTGGAGGTGACCTCGCCCTGGTGCACCCCGCCGGCAGACCCGGCCCCGGCGAGGAAGCGCTCGAGACGCTCGGCCAGGTCTTGCCGGCCGTCGGCGACCACCGCCAGGCGGTGCGGGAGCGGTTCGCGCCCGACCTGCAAGGTGAAGGCGATGTCGGCCAGCCGCTGGTCGCGGCCAGCGTCACTCAGCACATGGTCGCGCAGGCGTCCGGCGAGGATGCGCAGCGCCCCCGCCTCGCGCGCCGACAGGATCACCAGGACCGGGCCGGTGGGGGCAACGTCGTCCGGTGGTGGGGGTGGCGGCGGATGGGACTCCAGGATCAGATGGGCATTGGCCCCGCCGGCGCCGAACGAACTCACCCCGGCCAGAAGCCGCCGCGCGCCCCTGGTCCCTGCCCCGCCCTCCAGGTCGTCGCCCGACCCCGGCGCCGACCAGTCGGCGAGCCGGCGTTGCACGCGAAACGGTGTCGCGTCGAAATCGATATGCGGGTTGGGCGGATCGGCGTGCAGAGACGGCACCAGTTGGCCATGCTGCATTTGGAGCAGCACCTTGGTCACGCCGGCGATGCCGGCGGCGGACTCCAGATGGCCGATCGAGGCCTTGGCCGAGCCGATGGCACAGACGCCCGCCCGCTTGGGCTCGTCCGTGCCGAAGGCCTTGGTCAGACCGGCGATCTCGATCGGGTCGCCGAGCGCGGTGCCGGTGCCATGGGCCTCGATGTAGCTGACAGCACCGGCCGAGACCCCGGCCGCACGGAGGGCGGCCGAGATCACCGCACTCTGGGCATCCGGGTTGGGCACCGAATAGCCGTTGGTCTTGCCGTCGTGGTTGAGGGCGCTGCCCCGTATCACCCCCCAGATGCGATCGCCGTCGCGGCGCGCGGCCTCGAGCGGCTTGAGCAACGCCGCCCCGACCCCTTCGCCGGGAACATAACCGTCGCCGCCCTCGCCGAAGCTGCGGCAGCGGCCATCGGTGGACAGGAACCGCGCCTGGCTGAGGGCCGGGTACTTGTCGGGATGGGTGGCGAGATTGACCCCGCCGGCGATCGCCACCCGGCACAGACCGTGCCGGAGGCTCTCGCAGGCAAGATGGAGCGCCGTCAAAGAGGACGAACAGGCGGTGTCCACCGCCAGGCTCGGGCCACGGAAATCGAACTGGTAGGAGACCCGGTTGGCGATGCTCCAATAGTTGGCCCCCGGCTTATCGACCGGGCGGCCGACGCCGAAGAGCTGGTAGTGCCCCCACATGACGCCGACGAACACCCCCACCAGACCGTCCTCGGGGTCGAGGTCCCGGGCCCGGTAGCCGGCATCCTCCAGGGTGTGGTGAACCGTCTCCAGGAACAGGCGCTCCTGGGGATCGATCCGCTTGGCCTCCTTGGGCGAAATACTGAAGAACAGGGCGTCGAAGCGGTCGATGTCGTCGAGGAAGCCGCCCCATTTGCTGTAGGTGGCGCCGTCCGTCCCGGGCGCCGGGTCGAAGGTCGGAGGGTGGCGCCAACGGTCCTGGGGGAACTCGCGGATACAGTCGCGGCCGGCCGCCAGGTTGCGCCAGAACGCCGTGAGGTCTTCGGCCAACGGATACCGGCCGCTGAGGCCGATGATGGCGATGGCGTCGCCGCTGCGGGACGGTCGGCTGCCGGACCCTGCGGCAAAGCGCGGCCGCGTGACCGCGCGCACCGGTGCCGGCGGCAGATTGGCCGCGGCAGCGGGCCCGTCCGCCGGGCCGGTCGCGCTGGTGCCGCCAAACAGGGCGGCAACCTCGTTCGCGTAGGAGACCAGAAAATAGTCGGCCAGATCCGCCAGGGTCCGGACCTCGAAGAACAGGGTCTTGGAGAGCGGTCCGAAATGGCTCTCGAGCGTCCGGGTCAGCTCCAGGACCATGACCGAGTCAAGGCCGTAGGTCTCAAGCGGCTCCTTGAGCGCGATCTGCGCCACCGCCTCGCCGGTCTCAGCCGCCAGACACTCGGTCAGCCAGGCTTCGAGCCTGGCGCGATAGACCGTCGCCGCACCGTCCGATGGGACGGCTTGGGTCGGGGACGTAGCGCGGTCGCCACGGGCGGCGGCCAGACGCGGCACCGCCCGGAGCGCGAACCGGCTCACGCGGACGAGCGGCCGACCGCCGTCGTCGATCAGCTCCAAATCGAAGAGCGGCTGGTCCGGGGCATGACCCGGCGCGAAGCGCCCGTGAACCCATAGCCGGTCCGGCAGGGCGTCCACGGCGAACCGCAGCGCGCCAATGCCAGAGGGCAGGTGGAACCCGTCCGGCGCCGCCAGCAGCGCCGCGACCGACTGCAGCGCGCCGTCGATCAGCACCGGATGCAGCGGGCAGGCGTTCCGAAACGCGAGGTCGACGCTGTCCGGCAGGACCAGGCGGGCCAGCAGCTCTTCGGTGGAATGAAACGCCTCTTCGAGCCCGCGGAAGGCGGGACCATAGTCCAGACCGACCTCCTGCAGCCGGTGGTAGAGCGCTTCGGTGTCGAGGCGGTTCGGGCAGCGTGCCCTAATCACCGCCAGATCGACCGGATCACCGCTGGCGGCTGCGGCACCACCCTCGCCCATCACCAGGCGGCCTTGGCAGCACACGGACGGGGCGGGGTCCGCGGGGCCGTCCAAGCGCCGCACCTCGAAATCCGCGCCGTCCGCGTCGGGATAGAGCGCGATCGCGACCGTCAGCGTCGCGCCGTCGGCGGCGGCTGGCTGGAGCCAGACCAGCTCGTCCACGCCGTGCACCGTCCGCTCGCCGGCCAGGGTGCCGGCGATGCGGGCGATCTCGAGCTGGATCGCCCCGGGCAGGATGGCGACGCCGTTGAAGCGGTGGTCACGCAAGAAGAACTGGTCGCGTGCGAACTGGCTGGTGTAGCGCTGTTCCTTGAAGGTCGAGCTGTTGACCTGCACCAGCGGGTGCAGATGGCCAGGAGTGTCGGCAGCCCCCTCCCGGCCGGGCGGGCGCCGCCCCTCCTTGACCCAGTACCGTTGGCGGTCGAACGGATAAGCGGGCAGAGAGACCCGGCTTGGTGTCGGTCCCCCGGCATAGAGCCGGTGCCAGTCGATCTCGGCCCCGGCGGTCCACAAACGCGCCAGGGCGGCCCAGTCGTGTCGCTTGAGAGCGTCGCCGACCCCGGATGATCCGGCGCCCGTACCCTCGGGCACCTCGCCGACGAAGACGCCGTCGACCGGCCCTTGCCCCCGGCCGTGCAGATCCAGGCGCTCGATCAGGCGCGCCGGCGTGTCGACGATCGCCGCCAGACGATGCCGCAGCGCCGCCCGTCCCACCTGAAGCGTGTACAGCACCGAGGCCAAAGGACACTCTTGTATGTCTGTGCTACCGCTTCGCTGCTTGAGCACAGTCGCTTGTGTGCGCAGGACCGCGAGCAGGTCTTTGACCAGCTGGTCGCGCTGGGCCTCCGACGCCGCGGACACGACGAAGAGATTGGGCGTTTCGCCCGCGGTGCGCCGCGCGGCCGGCGGCTCTTCCAAGATGATGTGGGCGTTGGCGCCCCCCGCCCCGAACGAGCTGACGCCGGCGCGGCGCGGCTGGCCCGGCGTGGCCGGCCAAGCGCCCAGCCGGCGTTGCAGGCGGAACGGGGTGTTGTCGAGCTCGAGATTGGGATTGAGCGTGTCCGCATGCAGGCTGGGCACCAGCTCACCGTGGCGCATCTGCAGCAGCACCTTGGTGATGCCCGCGACCCCGGCCGCGGACTCCAGATGCCCGATGTTGGACTTGACCGAACCGATGGCGCAGGGCGGCGCGTCCGCGCGCCGGCCCGCGGCGAAGACCTTGGTCAAGCCACGGATTTCGACCGGATCGCCCAGCGCGGTCCCGGTGCCGTGGGCCTCGAGATAGCTGATCGTGCCCGGGTCCAGGCGCGCCTGGCCGAGTGCCCGGCGAATGGTATCGGCCTGGGCGTCCGGGTTGGGGACCGTGTAGCCCGTGGTCTTGCCGCCGTGATTGAGCGCGCTGCCCAGAATGACGCCGTGAAGGACATCGCCGTCCGCGCGCGCCTGCGCCAGCGGCTTCAGCATCAGGGCGCCCACGCCCTCGCCCGGCACATAGCCGTCGCCGCCGGCGCCGAAGCTGCGGCAGCGACCATCGGTGGAGGCAAAGCGGCTCTGGCTCAAGATGATGTATTTATCCGGGTGAAGCGTGAGATTGACCCCGCCGGCGATCGCGACCCGGCATTCGCCGCGCCGGAGGCTCTCGCAGGCCAGATGGACGGCGGTCAGGGACGACGAACAGGCGGTGTCCACCGCCAGGCTGGGGCCCTTGAAGTTGAAGACATAGGAGACCCGGTTGGCGACCCCCCAATAGGCCGAAAGCGGCATCAGGTCGGGCCGCGTGGCGCCGTACAGCTGGTACTGCCCCCACATCACCCCGACGAACACGCCGACCCGCCGGCCCTCGGGGTCGAGGGTGGCGCTGGTGTAGCCGGCATCCTCCAGCGTGTGATAGACGGTCTCCAAGAACAGCCGCTCCTGGGGGTCGGTAACCTCGGCCTCTTTGGGGGCGATGTGGAAGAACCGGGCGTCGAACCGGTCGATCTCCTCGATGAAGCCCCCCCATTTGGTGTAGGACGTGCCGACCCGCCCGATCTCGGGATCGAAATCGGTGCGCCAGTCCCAACGGCCGGCCGGGATCTCGCCGATGCAGTCGCGCCCGTCACGCAGGTTGCGCCAGAAGGCCGCGAGGTCCTGGGCCTGCGGATAGCGGCCGCTGACCCCGATGATCGCGATGGGCGCGGCCGGGTCGAGCCCCGGCGCCGGGCGATCTCCGCTGGCAGAGGCGGCGGCCGGCGCGGGACTGCGGGCGGACGGCAGGAAACGGGACCGTCCGCCAGGCCCAGGCATCGTCCGCCCGGCGGCCCCAGGGCGGCGCCGGGGCGCCTCGGTCTTGCGCGCCGGCTGGTCGCGCCGGTCCGCCTCCGGGGCCAGCAGAACCGCCACCGCCGGCCCGTGGTGCTCGGTGAAATAGGCGGCCAGCTCCCGAAGGGTCTGCATTTCAAAGAACAGGGTCTTCGGCAACGGACCGAAACGCTCTTCGAGCTGCTGGGTCAGTCTCACGACCAGGACGGACTCGACGCCGTAGCGTTCGAGCGAGACGGTCGCCGAGACCTCGTCGGGGTGCATGCCGAGCTCGCCGGCCAGGAGCGACCGCAAGAAGGCTTCCATTTGCTCGCCCAGCCCGTCTGCGGCCATCTCACGGGTCTCCGTCGGTCAACGCCAGCGCCTGTCTGATCTTCGGCCCATCGCCGCACGCCACCCCAAAGACCGGCCGCGGCAGCGCCAGGCCCCGGTCGAACGCCGCCAACCCGACCCCGGTCTCCAGCGCCACCAGGCCGGTGCTCTGCTTCAAGATCGCCTCGAGCTGCGGCGTGAGGGTCATGCCGCCGGCGCGCCACAGCGGCCACTGGATCGACTGGCTGCGCCCGGCGCGTTCGCCGCGGTCGGCCAGTGCCTGCCGGTGCTCGGCGAAGCGGTCCATGAAGGCGTTGGCGAAGGCATAGTCGCACTGCCCAGGGTTGCCGAGCGTCGCCACGATCGAGGAGAACAGCACGAACAGATCGAGCGGCAGGGACCGGGTGGCGCGGTCCAGGTTCAGCGTGCCGGCGATCTTCGGCGCCAGCACGTCGGCGACCTGCCACGGCTGTTTCTTCAAGATGAAGGCATCGTTAAGGACCCCGGCACCATGGATCACGCCGTGGAGCGCGCCGTACTGGGCCACGACCGCCGCGACCACCGCCGCGACCGCTTGCCCATCGGTGACATCCATCGGCCGATGGCTCACCTCGGCACCGAGCGCGCTCAGCGCCTCCAGGCGGTCCGCCTGCGCGGGCGACAGGGTGGCGGAGCGTCCGGTCAGGATCAGACGCGCCTGGCAGGTCCGGGCCAGATGGTCCGCCACCAGGAGACCGAGCCCGCCGAGCCCGCCGGTGATCAGGTAGACGCCGTGGCGACGGAGCGCGTTCGCGCCCGCGGCATCGGGTGCTGCGATCGCCTGGCGCACCCTGGCCAGGCGCTGCCCGCCCCGATGGAGGATGTCCGGGTCGGTCCAGGCATCGGCCAGGAGTTCGCGGCGGAGCTGGGCGGCCGCCTCGGTGTCCGTCGCCCCGAAGAGGACCACGCTCTTGCAGATCAGACGGGGGTTCTCCTGGGTGACCGTGCGGGCGAAACCGGCCATGGCTTCGCCCAGGCAGGCCGCGACGGACGGACCGTCGAACCGTCCCGCAATCAGCACGTCGACGGGGGCCTTGGGGCGCAACCCGATCAGATGGCGGACCAGCGCGAACAAGGGCAGCAGCACCCGGCTGCCGTCGGGGGGATCGCCGGTGGCGCCCACGGTGGCGTCGCTGCAGACATAGACGACCCGCCGCGGCGCATCGGTCACGGCATCGAGCGGCGCCTCCGGCGCGAGGCGGTGGACCGGTCCCGGCACCCCGAGGTCGGCGTCGAAGGCCGGATCCGCGGTCATCAAGATCAGGGGGCCGTCACCGTCGGCCAGCGCCGACGCCCCGGCGGGGAGTGGGGTCGGGCGCCAGATCGGCGCGTGGAAAATCGTATCGGCGTCCGAGACCGGCGGGTCGGCCTCGGTTCGGCGACCGGGCCTGTCGTCGCCGCCTTTCTTGAGAGGTCGCACCGCAAAGGCGCGCAGCACGACGCAGACCGTGCCGGTGGTCTCGGCGATGGCGATGTCGAACACCAGCGCGCCGCCGTCCGCCGGCTGGCGGGACGCCGTGGCATGGGCATAGGCCTCGGCCGGCAGGGGCGCAAAAATCTCCACCGCGCCGAGGGCGTAGGGAACGACGCCGTCATCGCCCTCGCCGTTCCGGGACAGCAGCACGCCCGCCACCGTCTGGAGCGCCCCATCGACCAGGGCCGGGTGCAGGGCGTCCGCGTCGCCGTCGAACAGGGCGGCGGTGTCCCCGGACAGCCGCAGATCGGCCAAAGCCTCGCCGTCGCCGCAGTGCAAAGCGTCGATGCTCCGGAAGGCGGGGCCATAGTCGAGACCGCGCGCCTTGAACAGGGCGTAGCACGCCTCGGCGTCGATGCGCCGCGGACAGCGCCGGCGGATCGCCGCTATGTCGAGCGGCGGGGGCGGGTCGAGCGGATCCGCCATGTCGTCGAGAACCAGCGCGCCCTGGCAGCTGAGCGAGCGCTCCGCGGTCGCTTCGTCGAACCGGGCGATCTCGAACGCGATCCGGTCGTCCTCGGCAAACAGGGACAGATCGACACTGAGGGCCCCGGGATTGAGCGCCAGAGGCCGGGACCAGACGATGTCGGTCAGCCGGCGCACATCGGTTTCGCCGGCGAAGACGCCGGCCGCTCTGGCCATTTCCACGCAGGCCGCGCCCGGCAGCATGGGCACCCCGCCGACGCGGTGATCCTTGATCAGGATGTCCCCGTCGCCAAAGCTGGAGCTGAACCGCTGCTCGCGCAGGGTCGAGGTGTTGGTGTGCACCAGGGGATGCAGGTGTGCCGGGACCACGATGTCCGCCCGGTCGCGCGGCGCCGTGACCTCGGGCAACCAGCAGCGCTGGCGCACGAAGGGATAGGTCGGCAGGGGAACCCGGCGCGGCAGGTCGCCCGGGTAGAGGCGATGCCAGTCGAGGTCCACGCCCATGATCCACAGCCGTGCCAGATGGTGGAATTCCCGGGTGCGGATGGCGATGTCGATGAAGGCTCGCCCGGCCTCGCCATCGAGCACCATGGCCGGGTGCTGGCCGTCGTCGTCGTCGCGCAGGCTGCCGGCGAACACGCCGTCCACCGAGCGCCGCGCGGCGGGGCCGGCCGCCTGCCAGGCGACCAGGCGGTTGAGCCAGGTCTCCAACCCGTCGGCCACCACCGCCAAGCGGTGGCTCAACGCGACACGGCCGACCTGAAGGGTGAAGGCGACATCCGTCGGGCCGAGCCGGGCGTCGGCGTCATCGGCCAGCGTGGTCTCAAGGAAGCGCACCATGTCGGCGACCCGCCGCTCGAGCCGTTCGGCGTTCGCCGCCGAGAGCAGGAACAAAAACGGTCCCGGGCGCTCGACCGGCTGCGGCGCCGGTCCGTATTCCTCCAGGATCAGATGGGCGTTCGAACCGCCCGCCCCGAAGGAGCTGACGCCGGCGCGCCGGGGATGGCGCTGTTCCACGCCGCCCTCGTGGGTGACGGCCGGTTCCCAGGCCTGGAGACCCCGTTGCACGACGAACGGTGTGGCGTCGAAGTCGATGTTCGGGTTGAGGGTGTCGGCGTGGATCGACGGCACCAGGGTCCGATGCTTCATCTGCAGCACCACCTTGGTGACGCCCGCGATGCCGGCGGCCGATTCCAGGTGGCCGATGTTGGATTTGACCGATCCGATGGCGCAGAAGCCGCGCGCCTCGGTCGATCGGCCGAAGGCCTTGGCGAGGCCGGTGATCTCGATCGGGTCGCCAAGCGCGGTGCCGGTGCCGTGCGCTTCCAGATAGCTGATGGTGCGGGGCGGGACGCCCGCTCGCCGCAACGCCTCGGTGATCAGGTCGGCCTGGGCATTGGGATTGGGCACCGAGTAGCCGTTGGTCTTGCCGCCGTGATTGAGCGCGCTGCCCTTGATCACGGCGTGTATATGGTCGCCGTCGGCGATCGCCTGCTCCAGCGGCTTCAGCAGCACGGCGCCCACACCCTCGCCCGGAACATAGCCGTCGCCACCGCGCCCGAAACTCCGGCAGCGGCCGTCGCTGGCGGCGAACCGATATTGGCTGAGCAGAAGGTATTTCTCGGGGTGCAGGGTCAGGTTGACCCCGCCGGCAACCGCCGCGGCGCATTCGCCCTGGTGGAGGCTCTCGCAGGCCAGATGGATGGCGGTCAGCGACGAGGAGCAGGCGGTGTCCACCGCCATGCTCGGTCCCTGGAAATCGTAGTGGTAGGAGACCCGGTTGGCGATGCTCCAGTAAGCGGAAGTCGGGGTCACGGTGTCGTGCGCAACGCCGAGCAGCTGGTATTGGCCCCACATCACGCCGACGAACACGCCGACGCGGCGCTGCTCCGGATCCAGGTCCCGGGCGACATAGCCGGCATCCTCGAGCGTGTGATGCACGGTTTCCAGGAACAGCCGTTCCTGGGGGTCCAAGAGGGCCGCTTCGCGAGGGTTGATCTGGAAGAACAGCGGGTCGAAGCGGTCGATCTGATCGAGAAAAGCGCCCCATTTGCTGTAGCTCTTCTTGGGCGCGCCCTTCTCGGTGTCGAAGACGTCCTCGTGCCGCCAGCGCTCGGGCGGGATTTCGGTGATGCCGTCGCGCCCGTCCAACAGGTTCCGCCAGAAGGCGTCGAGGGTATTGGCCTGGGGATAGCGGCCGGCGATGCCGATGATGGCGATCGGCCCACGCGGTTGCGCGACACCATCGCGATGGCCGGCCGTCGCCATCCAGGCGCCGGAGAACCGCGAACGATGCCGCCCCCCGGCGGTGGCGATCAGGGCGCGTGAGGCCGGCGCCGGCGCCGGCGTCGCTGCCGCTGCGGCCGGTTCTTTGGCCGGTTGATCCCGGACCTCGTCGGTCGGGAACAGCGTCGCCAGCCGATCGGCGTGTTGTTTGAGGAAATAGTCGGCAAGTTCCGCCAGGGACTTGTATTCGAACAGCAGGGTCTTGGAGAGCGGCCCGAATCGCTTCTCCATCTCGCGGGTCAGCGCCACCACCATCACCGAGTCCACGCCATAGGCCTCGAGCGGCCGGCCGCTGTCGATGGTCGCCGGTTTGAGTTTTGCGACCTGCGCCAACAACCCCTTGAGCAGCCCGAGGGTCTGGTCGCGCAGGCTGCCGGTCTCGGGCGACGTGGCCGCCGGCGCCCCGGCAGGTGCCGCGTCCTCCGTCACCACCACCTCCTCCGCGACGGCCTCGACCGCGCTCTCCACCCGGTGCGCATAGGGATCGAAGGCCGCCCAATGCCGCAGGCCGACGTCGCGCATCAACACCAAAGCATCGCCCGCCGCGTCGGTCACCAGAATGGAGAAGGTCTTGTCGCCCTCGCTGCGGGCGTAGGCGAAGCAGGTCTCGGTCAGCGGCCGGAACAGGTGCACCGCGCCGAGGGTGAAGGGGGTGAACAGGCCCTCGTCCTCGATCAGCCCGGACACGGCTTGGAACGCGCCGTCCAGAAGGGTGGGATGGAGCGCGAAGTCGGCAAAGCCGGCCTTCACCGTCGGCGGCAGAACCAGCTCGACCAGCACCTCGCGGTCGTTGCGCCACATCCGGCGGATCGGCTGGAAACTGGGACCGTAGTTCAAGTGCCGGCGCGCCAGGCGTCGATAACAGACCGCGCCGTCCAGGGTGTCGGGGCAGCGCTCGCGAACCGCCTCGAGATCCAGGGCCTGCTCAGGGGCATCCGCCGGCGTCGCGCCGACGAGCAGCGATCCCTCGGCAAAGAGCCGGGGCGGGTGATCGCCGGACCGGCCGCCCAGCTCGAAGCCGATGTGATCGCCCTCGGGATAAAGGCGCAGCTCGATCGTCCGCCCCTCGGCGCCGACCGCGACCGGCTGCAGCCAGACCGTGCCCAAGACCGCGGTCACCGGCAGGCCCGCGGCACGCTCCCCGGCCGCCCGGGCCATCTCGAGGATGGCCGCGGCCGGCAGGACGGCACCCTCGCCCAGCCGATGATCGGCCAGATAAAAGGCGTCCGCCCGCAGGTGGGTGGTAAACCTCTGCACCTCGAAGTCGGAGGTGTTCTCGCCCAAGAGCGGATGCAGGCTTACGGGACCGCGATCTCCCGCCCCGAAGCCCACGCGGTCTCCGACCCAGTGGGGTTCGCGGTGGAAGGGATAATGCGGCAACGAGATGCACGGCCGCCTCGTCTCGTACAAGAGGGACCAGTCCACCGAGACGCCGGCAACCCAAAAGCGGGCCAGTTTGTCGAGGTTGCGCTTTTGGAGCACGTGGCGGATGAAGGCCTGTCCCTCTTCGCCCTCGATCAAGAGCCCGGTCTGATCCGCGGCGCGCCGGGTGTTGCCGCGATAAACACCCGAAGCGTCGCCGTCGAGGACGGCGCGCAGACGCTCGCGCAGGGCGGCGCAGCTGTCGACCACCACGGCGAGGCGTTCTTCCATCCCCTCGCGTCCCAGCAACAGCGTGTAGGCGATGTCGGACAGGGCGGGGAGCTGCGGCTCGGGCTGCGGCCCGGCCGGAGGTATTGCCTCGGCGGCAGAGCAGCGGTCCCCGGTGCCCGCGTTCGGCCGCGTAAGGTAGCCGGCCAGCGCGGCGATGGTGGACTGCTCGGCCAGGGTCCGCAGGGTCACCGGCCGGTCCGCCGGCGCGTCGAGACCGTCGATCAGGGCGGTCAGATGGACCGGCTCGAAGCCCAAGTCCTGGAACGGTTCCCGGTCGTCGATCTCGTCCGGTGCCACGGACAGGACCCGCCCGGCAACCGCCTTGATCCGCTCGACCGCGCGGGCGTGCGCCTCCGTCACGGCCGGAGACGCCGGCGTCGGCGTGGCGCTCGCTTCCGCCGGCAGCCTGGACTCAAGCCATGCCAGGATGCGCGCGAGATGAACCTTGAGCCGCTCCTCGCTGCGGGCGGAGAACACCACGAGCTGCGGCCCTTCGCCGTCACCCGGCACCGGCGGTGCCGTCAGGGCGGGCCGGTGTTCCTCCAGGATGACGTGCGCGTTGGACCCACCGGCCCCGAACGAACTCACCCCCGCCCGCCGCGGCGTCGGGGCGACCCAAGGTGCCAGCTCCCGCTGCACCCGGAACGGGGTGCGGTCGAAGTCGATGTACGGATTGAGGGTCTCGGCGTGCAGCGACGGCGCCAGCCGGCCATGCCGCAGCTGCAGCAGGACCTTGGTCACCCCGGCGACCCCGGCGGCGGCCTCCAGGTGGCCGATGTTGGTCTTGACCGAGCCGATCGCGCAGAGCTGCTGCGCGCCGGCACGGCCTCGATCGCCCGTGGCCGCCCGTTCGGCGAAGGCCCAGCTCAGCCCGCGGATCTCGATCGGGTCGCCGAGCGCGGTGCCGGTCCCGTGCGCCTCGAGATAGCTGATGGTGGCCGGGTCGACGCGGGCCCGCGTGAGGGCCTCGCCGATCATGGCGGCCTGGGCGGTCGCACTGGGGACGTTGAAGCCGCTTCCCTTGCCGCCGTGATTGACGGCCGTCGCCTTGATGACGGCGTGAATGCGGTCGCACGCGTCAACCGCCCGGTCGAGCGGTTTCAGCACCAGGAAGCCGACGCCTTCCCCGGGCACATAGCCGTCCCCCCCGGCGCCGAAGGCCCGACAACGGCCGTCGCTGGAGAAGAACTCGTTCTGGGACATCAGCACATACTTGTCGGGATGCAGGGTCAAATTGACCCCGCCTGCCAACGCCACCCGGCTCTCGCCGCGCTTGAGGCTCTCGCAGGCCAGGTGAAGCGCCGTGAGCGACGAGGAGCAGGCGGTGTCCACCGGCAGGCTCGGCCCCTTGAAATCGAACGTGTAGGAAATCCGGTTGGCGATGCTCCAGAAACCGGACTTCGGCATCTGGGTGCGGTCGCCGTGAAAGAGCTGGTAATGCGACCACGCCACCCCGACGAACACGCCGACCCGGTTCTCGGGATCGAGCGGCCGCCCCCGATAGCCGGCGTCCTCAAGGGCGTGATAGGCGCTCTCCAGGGCCAGCCGCTCCTGCGGGTCGAGCGTCTCGGCCTCGCGGGGTGAGATGCCGAAGAACAGCGGGTCGAAACAGTCAACCTGGTCGAGGAACCCGCCCCAGCGGCTGTTGGTCATGCCCGGCGTGTCCGGGGCGAAGAACTGGTCGTGGTCCCAGCGTGACCGCGGCACCTCGATGATACAATCGGTGCCGGTGCGCAAAATCTCCCAGAAGGCCTCCAAGGTCTCGGCGCCGGGATAGCGGCCACTGACGCCGATGATGGCAATGTCGCCCGCCGCCGTGGCCAGGGGAGCCGCCGGCGCGCGCGTCGGTGGTCCGTCGCGGCTCGCCCAGACCGGGGAGGCGGGCCGTTGCGCGACGCTCGGACCATCGGTCACCGGCACTGCCACAGGCGCCGGGCCGAACAGGTCCGTCAGCGCCGGCCGGTGGTGCGCGATGAGATAGTCGCTGAGCGCGTCAATCGTGGGGAACTCGAACAACAAAGTCTTGGAAAGTTCGCCGAAGTTCTCTTCCAGCTGTCTGGTCACGGCGACCGCCAGGATCGAATCGAGGCCATATTGCTTGAGCGGCTCATCGTCGTCGATCTGCTCGACATCGAACTCGGCCACCTTGGCCAGCGTCGCCTTGAGGAAGGCCCGGCTGCGGTGTCGCAGGTGATCGTCGTCCGCGGGCCCGGTGCCCCCGTCTCGTGGGTCGATCCCGGCGCTTGGTTGCCCGGTGGTGGTCTCGGCTGCCGGGGCGGTCAGCCGCGCGAACACCGCCCGATCGGCGCGCCGCATGGTCAAATCCTCAACCCAGCCGAGAACCGTTCCGGCCGGATCCAACAGCCTTATGTCCGCACGCGCTGTTTCGGCGTCGCTTGACCGGCGTTGAACATGCGCGAACAGACGCTCTCCCCCACGCCAACGGCGGCGCCCTGCCAACCAACACACGCGCGCCATGCCGATCGGCAGGAGCGTGTCCGTGCCCAGATCCTCAAATCCAACGGCCAGCGCTTGGAATGCGCCGTCAAGAACCGGCGGCGGCACCGTCCAGGTCCCGCCGGGTTCCGCGGCGGCGGGAAGCGCCAATTCGACCAGGCACTCGCCCTCGCCGGCATGGATCGCGGTCAGGGACTGGAACGCCGGGCCGTAGGCGACCCCGGCCACCGCGAAGCGCTGGTAGAGGGACGCGACATCGTGTCGGTTCGGGCAACGGGCCCGAAGCACCGAGAGGTCGGCCGCGGCCCTGTCCGGGTCCGGCCGGCCGATGCGCGCCGACACGTGGCGGACCGCGCCGCTCGCGGGCGTTTCGGCCGGTCCGTCCGCAACACGGGCGAAGACCTCGATGGTTCCATCGGGGTTGACGAGCGTCTGGACGGTGTGCGGCCGGTCCAACGCAAGCGGGGTCTCGATCCGGACCTGCGTCAACGCGAAGGGATCGCTTCGATCGCCGCCGTCGCCCTGGACCTGGTCCAGAGCCGCAAGCGCAATCTCGACATAACCGGCGGCCGGGAAGATGGTTTGACCGTAGACGCGGTGGTCCCCGAGCCAGGGCTGATCCCCAAGAGACACGACCGTCTCGAAGCTGACCTCACCGCGCGGCAGCACCCGCCTCGGGCCCAGCAGCGGGTGGGTCCCGCTTGGCGCACCGCGATGACCGGGCGTCGGCTCGACCCAGTAGCGCTTGCGTTGGAACGGATAGGTCGGCAGGGCGATCTTCCGGCGCGGTTCGCCCGCGAACCGGGCCGCGAACGACAGCGATGCGCCGTGCGCGTAGAGCGTGGCCAGCGCTTCGGCAATCTGTGCGCCGTCGTCGCGACCGCGCGCCAGGCTCGAGACGATCGGCGGCACCGGCTTGGCGATGGCGGCGGCGCCGGCCCAAGTCCGCGCGACCACAGGCGCCAGGGTCGGGTGCGGCCCGAGCTCCAAAATCAGATCCACCCCGGCCGCCGCGAGCGAGGTGGTGCCCTGGTCGAACGGGGCCGGCGCCCCCGCCAGCTGTCGCCAATAGGCCTTGTCCAGGACCTGGTCGGCCGCGATCGGCAAGCCGGTGACCGCGCTGATCAGCGTCGTCGGCGGCGGTCGCGGCACCGACGCGCGGCCCGCCGGTGCCTCGTCGTCGGCCACGCCCGAGGCGGCGATCACGCGCAGCCCGTCGTCCAGGTCGAGCACGCCCGCGGCATAGGCCGCGGCATAGGCGCCGACACCATGGCCGAACACGACCGCCGGCATGAGCCCGGCATCGCGGAACAGATCCACCAGGGCCGCTTGCAGGGCAAACAGGGCCGGTCGCGCCCAGGCGGCGTCCGTCAGCGATCCGGCACCCGCGTCGGCACCGAACATGACCTCGCACAGGGAAAGCCCACGCAGGTCCCGCATGACGGCGTCGCACCGGTCCAGCACCGCCCGCACCACGGGCTCGTGCTGGTAGGCGTCGCGGCCCATACCGATCGCCTGACCGCCCTCACCCGGAAAGACGAAGGCGATCTTGAACGGCGTCGCCGCCGTCCCGGTGACGGTTCCCGCGGTCGCGCCACCGGCGGCCAATGCCGACAGCTTGTGCTGCAACTCGGCGCGATCTTCGAAGACGACGCCGGCACGGTGGGTGAAATGGCTGCGGCCGACGCCGGCCGAAAAGGCGAGATCTGCCAAATCGGCATCCGGATGCCCGGCGAGCCAATCGCCGTAGCGGGCCGCCAGGTCGCTCAGCGCCTGTGGGGTCTTGCCCGACAGCGGCAGAAACCGGTGACGCCGAGGCGCCAACGCCGAAACCGCCGCCGGCGCCGAGCCCTGCCCGGTGGGCGACCGGTAAGCCTCCAGGATCACATGGGCGTTGGTGCCGGAGAAGCCGAACGAGCTGACACCGGCCCGGAACGGTGGTCCCGCGCCGTCCGGCAGCGGGGTGGCTTCAGCCGTCACCCGCACCGGCACGTCGGCCCAAGCGATGCGCGGGCTCGGCGTCTCGAAGTTCAGATGCTTGGGGATCACCCCATGCTGGATCGCAAGCACGGTCTTGATCACGCCGGCGATGCCGGCGGCGGCTTCGAGGTGGCCGATGTTGGTCTTGACCGAACCGATCAGCAGCGGCCGGTCCGGCGCCCGTCCGGCCCCATAGGCGGCGGCGGCCGCGCGCACTTCGATCGGATCGCCCAACTCGGTTCCGGTGCCGTGCGCTTCCACATAGTGGATCTCGGCAGGCTCCAGGCCGGCGTCGGCGAGGGCGTCGGCGATCACCCGTTCCTGCGCCAGTCCGTTCGGGGCGGTCAGGCCGGCACTGGCGCCGTCCTGGTTGACGGCACTGCCTCGGACCACGGCCAGGATGCGGTCGCCGTCCCGCTCGGCCTCGGCCAGGCGCTTGAGCACCGCCATGCCGCAGCCTTCGCCCCGGACGTAGCCGTTGGCCTTGGCATCGAAGGTCTGGCATCGTCCGTCCGGGCTGAGCATTCCGGCATTGGTGAACGCGCGCGTCGCCGACGGGGTCAGCAGCGCATTGGCGCCGCCGGTCAGCGCCAGATCGGCCTCGCCGCGCCGCAGCGCCTGGCACGCTTGATGGATCGCGACCAGAGATGCCGAACACGCCGTATCGACGGTGATCGCCGGTCCCTGAAGACCCAGGCAGAACGAGATCCGCCCGATCGCGGCGCTGGCGGTCGTCCCGGTGGCCATGTGAAGATTGGCGGTGTCGGTTCCCCACTCCGCCATCAGCTCGCGATAATCACAAGACGACAGGCCGGCAAAAACCCCGGTCCGGCTGCCGACCAGCGTCTCGGCATCGATCCCGGCATCCTCGAGCGCTTGCCAACTGGTCTCCAACAACATCCGTTGTTGCGGGTCCATCAGCTTGGCTTCGATCGGGGAGATGCGGAAGAACCCCGGATCGAACTGATCGATGCCGTCGATAAACCCGCCGGCGGGTCGAACGCTCGGGTCGCCGCCGTTGCGGGCAGCGCGGCCGACGGTGTCATCGGTCCAGCGGTCTCGCGGCACCGGCGCGACACCGCTGCGCCCGGCCGCCAGCAATTCCCAGAAACCGTCGATACCTTGCCTCGCGCCGGGGAACCGGCCGGCGATGCCGATGATCGCGATCGGCTCGTTCGCGACGGCCGGGTGCGGCGCGGCGGGGCGCGCCGGTGTGTCCGGGAGCGCCCCGGTCAGATAGGAGGCGAGACTGGTGACCGTCGGATAGTCGAACAGAATGCTGCTCTCGAGCTTGACACCTAAGGTCTTTTCGATCCGTTTGGACAGCTCGATCGTGGTCAACGAGTCCATGCCGAGATCGAAGAACCCTATCCTGGGGTCTGCCGGATCGGGCAGGCGGAGCACCGCCTGCACCTGACGGCTCAGCCAGTCGGCCAGCCGGGACTGACGCGCCGCCGGGGCGAGGCTCTGGATTTCGCGGGCGAGAGCGGTGTCCGACGACGCCTTGGCGGCGGTCGACACCGCCGCCGGCCGGTTGGCCAGGGCGTCGAGCAGGGTCGGCGTGTGCGACAGGCGGCCGACAAAGGCGGACCAATCGACCGGCAAGACCATGCCGGTGGCGGTGTCCTGCCGGAGCAGCGCTTCCAACGCGGCAAATCCCTGGTCCGGGTCGATCCATCCGATCCCGGCGGCCTGGAATTGAGCGGCGATGCGCTCGCGCTGTTCTTCGGCTTCTCCCAAGCCGGCCCAAGGTCCCCAGGCGATGCTTTGGCCCGGCAGCCCGAGCGCCCGGCGATGCCGGGCGAGTTGATCGAGGAAGGCATTCGCGGCCGCGTGGTTCGCCTGCCCGGTGTTGCCG
>JANQHG010000260.1 GCA_028277115.1 Azospirillaceae bacterium | reverse complement strand
CGGGTCGTGGTGACACAGCCGCAACCCGATCGCGTCGGCCGCGCCGCGCACCGCGGCGATGTCATGGGGGTTGAGGTCGCGCGCCGGCTGCGGCACCCGGGCGCGCCGGCCGGTCAGCCCGGCCGGCTCGCCGGTGAACTGGACGTCGATGTCGTCGCGCCCGGCCATGGTGCGCACCACCACCGCGGTCGCGCGCTTGAACACGTCTACGGGCGTCGTGCCCTCGCCGCCGCGGCCGCCGATCGTGCCCATGTTCGCGCCGCCGGCCGGCCGCTCGACCTCGTCGCGCCGCCGCGGCAGCGCGCCCCGGACCGCGGGTGCCGCCGGCGGCCCCGAGACCGGTCTGCCCGACTGCCCGCCGATCATCCGCCGGTCCGCCGCACCCCGGTCTCGGGCAGCTCGATGTTGAAGCAGCGCTGATAGTATTCCGCCACGGTCGGCCGCTCCAGCTCGTCGCATTTGTTAAGGAAGGTCATGCGGAACGCCAAGACCAAGTCCCCGAAAATCTGGGCATTTTCCGCCCAGGTGATCACCGTGCGCGGCGACATGACGGTCGAGATATCGCCGTTGACGAAACCGCGTCGGCTCATGTCGGCGACCCGGACCATCGCCGCCACCGTCTCGCGCCCCTCGGAGGTGTCCAGCGCCGGAACCTTGGCCAGCACGATCTTGCACTCGTCGTCGTGCTTCAGATAGTTGAGCGTCGCCACGATGTTCCAGCGGTCCATCTGGCCCTGGTTGATCTGCTGGGTGCCGTGGTAGAGGCCGGTGGTGTCGCCGAGCCCGACCGTGTTCGAGGTCGCGAACAAGCGAAAGCACGGGTGCGGGTGGATCACCCGGGTCTGGTCGAGCAGGGTCAGCTTGCCCTCGACCTCGAGCACCCGCTGGATCACGAACATGACGTCGGGCCGGCCTGCGTCATACTCGTCGAACACCAGCGCGCAGGCGTGTTGCAGCGCCCACGGCAGGATGCCCTCGCGGTACGCGGTGACCTGCTTGCCGTCCTGGAGGACGATCGCGTCCTTGCCGATCAGGTCGATCCGGCTGATGTGGCTGTCGAGGTTGATCCGAATGCACGGCCAGTTGAGCCGCGCTGCGACCTGCTCGATGTGGGTCGATTTGCCGGTGCCGTGATAGCCCTGGATCATCACCCGGCGATTGAAGGCAAAGCCGGCCAGGATCGCGAGCGTGGTCTCCGGGTCGAACAGATAGGCGTCGTCGATCGCCGGCACATGTTCGGTCGGCGCATCGAACGCCGGCGCCGTCATGTCGGTGTCGATGCCGAACAGCGCGCGGACCTCGACGCGCCGGTCCGGCCGCTGGCCCTCGTTTTGGGCCCCGTCGTTTATGGTTACCGAAACCATCCTTCCTCGTTCCAAGCTCGCGCGTCCGAGGGGCCGTCACCAAGTGCGGCCCGACCCGGGTCCGGTCACCCGCCGTGGCATTCCTTCAACACGGTGTAGGCGAGGTTGATCCGCTTCAGACGCTCTTCGGCGGACTTGTCGCCGCCGTGGGTGTCGGGGTGGTGCCGCTTGACCAGGGCGCGATAGCGCGCCTTGATCTCGGCGAAGCTGACCGGCGGTTCGAGTTCGAGCTCCGCCATCGCGCGGGCCTCGGCGCTCTCCGGCGCCGGCCGGGGGCCGCCGGGCGCCGCGCCGCGATCGCGGCGCCCGGCCGCGGCGCCGGCGGCGCCGCCCGCGGTGCCCAGTCCGAAATCGCGCAACACCGCGTCGCGTAGCGCGTGCTCGCGCACCCGCCACAGCCCGAGCGGCCAGCTGTTGCGCTGCCAGGTCTGGTCGCCGCGGATCATCATCTCGATCTCCGACGCCGACATCCCGGCGCAATAGTCCCAGGCCTGGTTGTAGGCGCGCACATGCTCGAGACAGAACCAATAATACTCGCGCAGGCGATCGCGCGCCTTGGGCGCCCGGTACGCCCCCTCGGCCGCGCAGCCGGGGACGTCGCAGCCGCGCAGCCCGGCGCACGACGGGTCAGGCGGGAGCGCATCGACCGCCGCGTCGGCCGCGGTCGGCCGACAGCGCGCCCGGCGGCCGAAGGTGCTCCCTTGTCTCAATCCGAATGCCCGCACCGGGTCCCCTCGTCCTTTGCGCATGATGGGTCGATCCGACGGTGAGGGGCTAGTATCGTGTGGTGGTCCAGTCCTGGCAAGGTCGGGGCGACCGGCTGCCGACGCAAGCGGCACCGGCGCCCGTCAGGCGGGACCGCGCGTACAAGCGCCTCAGACGGCTCACCAGCCAGGAGGGGAGACCCCTGATGACCGACCATGGGACCTATGCACGCCGGATTCGCGACAAAATCTCGGTCGCACTCGCACCGGCCCGCTTGGTTGTCGAAGATCAATCGGCGCGTCACGCCGGACACGCCGGCGCCGACCCCGCGGGCGAGACCCATTTTCGGGTGACCGTGGTCGCCGATGCCTTCCAAGGCCGGAGTCGGGCCGAGCGTCACCGCCAGATCTACACCCTGTTGGCCGAGGAGCTGGCCGACCGGGTCCATGCGCTCAGCCTGCGCACCCACACCCCCGAGGAGGACGACGCGCGGGCCTGACCGACCGCGCGCCGACCGCTTCGAAGATCGTTCGCGACCAATTGACACTGTCGGTCGGGACGTCAGTTTGATTAAACTTCACTCATCGACCGGTGCTGCGACCATTCGCGGCGCATTATCGCAACCGGTCCAGCAGCCCCCTTACGTCCCGCCGGCCGGATACCAGTGCCGGCCGGTCTTGTCACATTGATTGACCGCGGGCAACCTTGCCCGCATACCTTTGGTGACCGGTGCGTCGGTCCGGATCGGCTCGACCGGACGGCCGCCGGACGGGTAGGCATTTGGGACAGGAATGGCGGGCGGCGGCGTAAAGGACAACAAGGCGATGCGCCGACCGGGCGGCACGGCACAGCCCCGCGGTTTGTCGCGGCGAGAGTGGGATGAGGTCCTGCGCCAAGTGCAGGACACCAAACTGCGCAGCCGCAACGTCTACGCCGCCGACGGCGGCCGGTCGCGCGGCACGCGGGACACGCCGGGGTCCGACCCGTCGACTCACGACGTGCTCACCGAACATGAGGTCGCCGAGGCCCGCGCCCGGACCAGCGTCCGGCTGCCGCCGTACCTGTGGACGGCGCTCGAGGACATCGCCCGGCGCGAAGGCATGACCGACATCGAGTTGATCCGTGTGGTCGCGCGCCGGATCAACCATCAGGTCCGACCGCGACACCGTCGGGCAGGGTCGGGGGGCGAGGAGGCCATGGCCGCGGTTGACGAGGCGGACCGCGACGCGCCCACGGCGTCCACCGTCGCCGCTGAGGTCCGCAAGACGCTGTCGACCGCTGTGCGCATTTTCATTGTCGCCTACTACCGAAAAGCGACCGAACTCGCCGAGGCGCGGCTGCGCCGGGTGCCGTCGATCGGCGAGCCGCAGGCATCGTTCACCGGCCCGCCGTCGACCGATGGGTCGCCGCCGGCCGCCCCGCACGACCCGGCCGAGGCGTCGCCGGCCGCCGACCCCGTCCCCGAGACCGCCCCATCCCCGGACCTTGACACGCCCGGCGAGCGCCGGTCGTAAGCCGCCGCCGCCGCCGCCGCGCCCCCGGGGGGTCAGCGAGCAAGCAGGCGCGCCGCCTCGGGCGCCGCATAGGTCAACACCGCGTCGGCGCCCGCCCGCTTGAAGCCGACCAGGGTCTCGATCAACGTCCGGTCGTTGTCGAGCCAGCCGCGCTCGGCTGCCGCCTTCAACATCGCGTACTCGCCGCTGACGTGATAGGCGAACACCGGCACCCCGAATCGCTCTTTGACGCGATGGATGATGTCCAGATAGGGCAATCCCGGCTTAACGATCACCATGTCCGCGCCTTCGGAAATGTCAAGCGCGACCTCACGTTCGGCCTCACGCCCGTTCGCCGGGTTCATTTGATAGGTCCGCTTGTCCCCTTTCAGGAAACCGCCGGTGTTGACCGCATCGCGGAACGGGCCATAGAATGCCGACGCATATTTCGCGGCGTATGCGCAAATCTTCACGGTGTCGTGGCCTGCGGCCTCGAGCGCATCGCGCACCGCGCCGACCCGACCGTCCATCATGTCCGACGGCGCGACCACATCGACCCCGGCGTCTGCCATGGTCAAGGCTTGACGCACCAGGACCGCGACGGTCTCGTCGTTGACGATCCGGCCGTCGCGGTAGAGGCCGTCGTGGCCGTGACTGGTGTAGGGGTCGAGCGCGACGTCGCCGACAAGACCGATCCCGGGGACCGCTGCCCGGATCGCCCGGATCGCCCGGCACATCAGATTGTCCGGGTTATACGCTTCGGCGGCGTCGTCGGTGTGGCGCTCGGACGGCACCAGCGGGAACAGGGCGAGCGCCGGGATGCCGAGGTCGGCGGCGGCGGCGGCGGCGTCGACCATCAGGTCGATCGACATCCGTTCGACCCCGGGCATCGAGGCGACCGGCTGGCGTTGGCCGGTGCCTTCGACCAAGAACACGGGCCAGACCAGATCGGCGGTGGTGAGGGTGGTCTCGGCGACCAGCCGCCGGCACCATTCGTCGGTGCGGTTGCGGCGCAGACGGTTGCGGGGATAGGCGACGGCGGGCACGGACGGCGACATGGCGACAATCGGCTCCGAACAATCGGCGGACGAAGGGGGGGGTGGGGTTATACTTACGCCTTAGGCGTCAGCATCCTATTCCCCGTTGCGCGCCGGGTTCAAGTCGGCCTCGGGGCGGCCGATCGGCTCACCCGCCGCCTCGGTCGGATCCGGCTCGTCGGACGCGGTGTCGCCGGGTGGCTGATCCCGTTCGGCCTGCGACGCCGGCACCGGCGGGGTGCCGGCAGCTGTGTCGCCCGTCCGGTCGCCCGTCCGGTCGATCATGCCCTTGCCCACCTTGTACACCGTCGCGATCACCCCGGCGGCGGTGCCGGCGGTGCCGTAATCTTCGGCGTAATCGAGCAGCCCGTCGACCTCGCGGATCACCGGATGGGTCCGCCACAACACGCGCAAGGCCTGGCGCTGCAGCGCCTCCGGGACACCCTCGGCGAGGTACCCGGTGAAGTCGGACGAGGCGTCGAGGCTGTCGGGCGCCGGCAACCGATCGACCGCCCCCGGGGCCGCGGCAGCCGGGGTGGCACAGGGCGCCGGGGCGCCCCGGTCGTCGTTGGGCGGGACCGACTCACGCTCCTCCTCGGACCGATCCTGGCGCGCTGCCGCCTTGCGCCGCGACCAGCGCGCCAGAAAGGGGTCGTCATCGGCCATCGGCACGACCTCGGGGCGGCGGCACCAAGGGCCGCGGAGCAAAGCGGTCGGCGGCATCGTCGTGCGGCACCCGCGCGCGTTTGTGGAACGGCGCCTCGACATGGTGGCGGTCGACGAATGCCTGGATCCAGGCGACCAGAGCGCTCGGCATCGCGACCGCCTCGACGATGTCGTCGTCGGTGTCGAGATAGGTCTGGGCCTCATACGGCGACGCCGTGACCTTGAACGGCCGGACCTCGTGGGTCGCACCGGCGTCCTCGCCGATCGTCGAGCGCAGGATCACGTAGACGACCGACGGGTCGGCGGACAGCGCGACCTTATAGTCCTCGGTCTCGCGCACATGCAGATCGAGGACGAGCGTGCCCGCGTGATAGAGCTCGCGGCCGTCGGTGCTGACCATGTGTCGCCAGCCCGCGACCGGCGGGGCCGCGACGATCACCGACGACGGCCGCCAACTGTGGCTCGCCCACGGGCTCGCGCACGCGCGCTTTTCGACGACGATGCCGAGCGTCAGGCTGGCAGGCTTGGACATGACCGGGGCGAGACCTTCCGTTGGTGGTCCCGGGTTTCGCGAGAGACGCGAAATACAGCAGTTGATCCACAAAAAACGAAGCGGCGTCAATACACGAGGTCACGGTGCGGCGCCGGCGTGTCGGCGCGGTGTCGCCCAGTCGAACCGGCGATGATGCACTGCCGATTTTTTCTCGCAACTGCAAAAAGACCGGACGATGGTTGGGGTGTGAACCCCAACCTTTCGAGTACGGCACAACTCCTTGCCATGTCAGGATTTGCGCCGGGCTGTCCTCAGTCCGCGGCGTTCGGCGTGAACAACCGCTCGCCCGCGATCCGGAATTCGCCGATCGCCGCTTGCCCCGCGGCCGAGCGCAGCCAGTCGATCAACGCCTGGCCGTCGGCCGCCTTGACGTGCGGGTGACGCGCCGGGTTGACCAGGATCACACCGTACTGGTTGAACAGCCGCGGGTCGCCCTCGACCTGGAGCGCAAGCCCGGCCTTGTTGTTGAAGCTGATCCAGGTGCCGCGGTCGGTCAGGGCATAGGCGTCGAGCGCGGCCGCGGTGTTGAGGGTCGCGCCCATCCCCGACCCGGTCTCGCGGTACCAGGCGCCGCTGTGCGCCGCGGGGTCGATCCCGGCGGCCTGCCACAGCGATCGCTCTTTCTTGTGGGTGCCGCTGTCGTCGCCGCGCGACGCAAACAGCGCCCCGGCCGCCGCGATCCGGCGGAGCGCCGCCGCGGCATCGCCAAGCCCGACGATGCCCGCGGGATCGGCGGTCGGCCCGACGATCACGAAATCATTGTACATGATGTCGAATCGCTCGACCCCGTAGCCGGCGGCGACGAATGCCTCTTCGGACGGGCGATGGTGGACGAACAGGACGTCGGCGTCACCGCGCTCGGCCAAGCGCAACGCCTGGCCGGTGCCGACCGCGACCACCCGGACCGCGATCCCGGTCGCGGCTTCGAACCGCGGCAAGATCGCGTCGAACAGGCCCGAGTTGTCGGTCGAGGTGGTCGACGCCAACGTGATGTAGCGGTCCGCCGCCCCCGCCGCGGGGGTGGCCGCGGTGATCGCCAGGGCAACGGCCACGAGACCGATCAGGTTTCGCACGGTCATGGGCTTCCTCGCTTCAGTCTTTTTGTTGAAAGGCGCCCGGCGAGGAAGGCTGCTGCTTCCTCGGTTTGCGGGCTTGCGAAAAACTGGTCGGCCGGGGCGCGCTCGACCAGGCGGCCGCGGTGCAGGAACACGACCTCGTCGCCGAGCCGGCGCGCCTGATGCAGGTCGTGGGTGGTCATGACGATCTTGGTGCCGCGGGCGTCGATCGCGAGAATGATCTCTTCGACCTTGGCGGTCGCGGCGGGGTCGAGGCTGGCGGTCGGCTCATCCAGAAACAGGATCTGCGGCGCGAGCGCCCAGGCGCGGGCGAGCGCCAGCTTCTGCTGCTCGCCGACCGACAGCACCCGGGCCCAGCTGTCGGAAAAACGCTTGAGCCCTGAGACCTCGAGCGCCTCGGCGATCCGGTGGCGTCGGTCGCGCCGGCCGAGCCCGCGCAAGGCCAGCGGATAGGCGATGTTGGCGGCGACCGACCGGCGCAGCATGACCGGGCGTTGGAACACCATCGCCTGGGCCCGGCTGATCGCGTCACGGCCGCCGGCGGCGGCGCCCGCCCAGCTGACCGTGCCCGCGGTCGGGGTCAGGAGGCCGTGGCACAGACGCAACAACAGGCTCTTGCCGGCGCCGTTGGGCCCGAGGATCACGGTGCGGGGCCCGCGCTCGAGCCGGCAGGTGATCGATTTGATCAAGGGCCGCCCGGCGACCGCGAACACCAGCCCGTCGAGCACCAGGGGCAGAATCGACGGCGGCGCGGTCATCCGCCGGACCGCCGGCGCGCCGCGTTCTGGAGCACGAAGGCGCCGCCGTTGACGATCAAGGACAGGGTCATCAGGACCAAGCCCAAGCCCATCGCCAGGGACAGGTTGCCTTTGCTGGTCTCGAGCGCGATCGCGGTGGTCATGACCCGGGTCACATGGTCGATGTTGCCGCCGACGATCATCACCGCGCCGACCTCGGCACTGGCGCGCCCGAACCCGGCCAGCACCACGGTCAGGAGTGCAAGCCGGCCCTCCCACAACAGGGTGCCGATCGCCTGGCGCCGGCGCGCGCCGAACGACCGCAACTGCTCGCCAAGGTCGGCCCACAGGTCTTCGATCACCTGGCGCCCGAGCGCGGCGATGATCGGGACGATCAACAGAACCTGGGCCGCGATCATCGCGGTCGGCGTGAACAAGAGGCCGAGCGCGCCGAGCGGCCCGGAGCGTGAAAACATAAGATAGAGGAACAGGCCGACCACCACCGGCGGCAACCCCATCAGTGCGTTTAGGCCACTCAAGACGACGGTGCGCCCGAAAAACCGCGACAGCGCCAGAGCGCCCGCGATCGGCAAGCCGATCAGGGCGGCGACTGCGACCGCGGTCAAGCTGACCCGCAAGGACAGGGAAACGATCTCGATCAGATCCCGGTCGAGGCTCAGGATCAACCAAGCGGCAGTGCCGAGCGCCTCCGACAAATCGTGCATCATCCCCTCCCGGACGCGATCGGTGGACCGCGTTGGTCGGGTCCTTGTCTTGGGAGCCCGCCGGTCGGAATGCGGGTTCCTCTATCGTCCCTTTCGAGGGTAAGGTATTTCGGTTGAGAGGAGCAATCGTGATCATGCGACATCCGCAGCACTCGGGCCGGTGCCCCGGCCCGTCTCACCGTTGGTCCCTCGGTGTCTAGGTCGGTTTCGATGGATGACCGGGATGACCGGGGCGGCATCGTGGGTGTTCTGCTGGCCGGCGGGCGGGCCCGCCGGATGGGCGGCGGCGACAAATGCCTGATCGAGGTCGACGGCCGGCCCGTGCTCGAGACCGTGATCGCCCGCGCGCGCCCGCAGGTCGCGTCCCTGGTTCTCAACGCCAACGGCGACCCGGCGCGGTTCGGCGCCTTCGGGTTGCCGGTGGTCGCAGACGTGGTGCCCGGCCACGCGGGACCGTTGGCCGGCATCCTGACCGGGTTTGCCTGGGCACGGGCCCATCGGCCGGGCGCGGACCTGGTCGCCAGCTTTGCCACCGATACGCCGTTCTTTCCGGCCGACCTGGTTGCGCGCCTGGCGGCCGCGCGGCGGGACCAGGGGGCCGAGTTGGCAATGGCGGCGTCCGTTGGACGGGCGCACCCGGTGTTCGGCCTGTGGCCGGTCGGGCTTGCCGACGATCTCGACCACGCGCTGGTGCGCGACGGGATCACCAGGATCGATCGCTGGACCGCGCGCCATCGGGTCGCGGTGGTCGAGTTTGCGACCGTCGGCGGTCTTGATCCGTTCTTCAATCTCAACGAGCCGTCCGACCTGGAGCGCCTCGCGGCGCTGCGGTGCGACGCCGGTGGTTCGGGGGCGCCATGATGCCGCTCGGGATCGTCGGGTGGAGCGGCAGCGGCAAGACCACCCTGGTGGTCGCGCTGGTGCCCGAGTTGCAACGGCGCGGCCTTCGGGTTTCCACGATCAAGCACACCCACCACGCGGTCGATCTCGACCGGCCGGGCAAGGACACCTATCGCCATCGTGAGGCCGGGGCGGTCGAGGTGATGCTGGCGTCGTCGAGCCGCTGGGTTTTGATGCACGAGCTGCGAGACGCGCCGGCGCCGTCGTTGGACCAGATGCTTGGGCGGCTCGCGCCGGTCGATCTGGTGTTGATCGAGGGGTTCAAGGCGTTGCCGTGTGCCAAGATCGAGGTCCATCGCGGCATGCTCGGCAAGCCGTTGCTGCAGCCGGACGACACGCGGATCGTTGCGATCGCGACGACAGATCGGCTGCCACGGGCACGGGTGCCGGTGTTGGCGTTGGATCGGCCGGATCAGGTGGCGGCGTTTATCGCGGACTGGTTGTTTGGGGGCAGGAGGCCGTGAGGTCAAGGGGGGCCGGGGGCAGCGCCCCCGCTTACGGTCGCAAGGCCGCCTGTCGCCGCTTGCGCCGCATCTCCACGGTCGGCCACCAGCCACTGGCCCCCTCGCCTGCCGGCCACCGCCAGTCCGCCAGCCGCGGCAAGATCACCCGGGTCGGCTGCCCCAACGCCCCGGCCAGATGCACGGTTGCATTGTCGATCGTCACCACTTCGTCGACCGCCGCGATCACCGCCGCCAGCCCGTCCAGATCATCGAACGGATCGACCCCCGGCACCGCGACCACACCGTGGCGCGCCAACGCCGCCGGATCGGCATCATACTGCAGATTGACCAAGGCAACCCCGGGCGCAGCCAGGCTCCGCACCAGATCGCCGAGCGCCACCGACCGCTCGCGGCCACCGCGCGCGCTCCGGGTGAACCAGCTGATCCCGATCGTCCGCCCGGCGGGCAGCGCGACGACCCGCGCCGGATCGACGATCAGATAGGCGCCGGTCGCGCACGGGCCCAGCGCGGCCATAAGATCACCCGCAGCGATCTGATGGGTCGCCGCCCCCGCGCCCGGGTCGCGCAGCAGCGCCGGCGGCGGATCGAGCCTCGGCATCACGGTCAGCCACGGCAACGAACGCGCCAGCAGCGGCACCAGCTTGGGCGTACACTCGACGATCACCGAAACGCCGAACCCGCGCAGCGCCGGCAGCAGCGCAAAAAACATCACCTCGTCGCCGACCCCTTGCTCACCCCACACCAACAGCCGGACGCCGGGACCGCGCTCGCCGCGCCACGGCGGCTGCGGGAACGGCCGCCGCTCGGCGGCCCAGGC
>JANQHG010000238.1 GCA_028277115.1 Azospirillaceae bacterium | reverse complement strand
CGGTGGGGGCCGATCGCCCCAACATCGGCGGTTCAGCTTTGCGGCACCGTCGATGTCGGGGCGCGGGCCTGGGACAGGGCGCTCCCGATCGACCAGGGTGCCGCCCGCGCCCCGACCTACCCGGCGTGCTCCGACCAAACGGAACGGTTCAACCGGATTTCGTGCGGCGGCTCAAGTGGCAACCTGCGCCGCCGTATGCCCCCCTCCGTCCGCTTAAGCGGACACCCCCCGTTTGGGCGGGGGAAGGAGACTTCGCCGCGCCGCCCGTCGGTTTGTTTAGTGCAACCGCTCCACCAACTCAGGGAAGCAGCGCCCGAGCATGCGGCGGCAGTAGGCCTCGAGGGTCGGGTGCGCGGCGGCGGCGGTCTTGAGCGGGTGGTCGACCGGCGCCAGCAGGAGTTGCGCCAGCATGCCGAAGGCGCTTGCATCGACCGTGCGCGGGGTGTCGCCAAGCAGCCAGGGGCGGTCGCCGAGCAGGGTCGCAAGCGCCGCCAAGTCCGCCGCACCGATCCGATAGACCTCTTCGGCCGTGTGCCGGCCATAGCCCTGGCCGTGCAAATCACGCCGGACCTGACGGCGCACCATGGTCGGCAGGACCATCTGCAGCGGCTTGGGCAGGCCGGCAAAAAACACCGGACGGATCACCGCCCAGCCGGCGTCTTCGACCCAGCGCGCATACAGGGTGACGAAGTAAAGGCTTTCCTCGATCATCCGGCGGATCGCGTGGCCGCGCGCGCGATCCTCGTCCGACAGACCGCCGTCGACCGGCGCGCCGCGGGTCGCCTCCAGATGCTCGATGATGAAGCCGCTGTCGGCGATCTGGCGGCCGTCGTCCTCGATGTACGGCAGCTTGCCTTTGGGCGCGCGGCGCGGGTCGGCGATCGGCACCACCTGGTAGCGCAGGTCGGCGAGCCGAAGATAGGTCTCGACCTTCAGGGTGAACGGGCTGCCGCTCGGCAATCCCCACACCGGGGGATATTGGTACAACAAGATCATCGGTCGGTGTCTCCGGTCCGGACCGCCGCGGCATGCCACCAGGTCGATGGAAAGTTGTTGTTGCGGAACACGATGTCATACTTGGCCGCGCGCGTCGGCCAGCCGAAGATCGGGCGATGGGCCAGCCAGGTCTCGGCGTTGTACCAGTGCGGGATCATGTAAAACCCCCACAGCAACACCCGGTCGAGCGCGCGTGACGCCGTCATCATGGTGTCGAGGTCGTCGGCCGCCAGCACATGTTCGATCAACGCGTCGACCACCGGGTCGGCGATCCCGGAATAGTTGGCGCTGCCCGGCACGGCGGCCGCCGCCGAGCCGAAGAAGGAGCGCAGCTCGGTGCCCGGCGGCGAGAAGAAGTTGAAGTTGGCGGTCACGACGTCGAAGTCGAAATCGTCGGTCCGCACCTCGAACTGCGCCGGGTCGACGATGCGCAGGCTCCCGGTGATCCCGGCGCGCTCGAGCGAGCGGAGGTACGGCAACACCACCCGCTCCATGGTCGGCGTGACGGTCAAAAACTCGATGTCCATCGGCGTGCCGGTCGCGGTCTCGGTCAGCCGGCCGTCGCGGACCTCCCAACCGGCGCTGCGGAACAGCGCCAGCGCGCGCCGCAACCGCCGGCGCACCGGGCCGCGCGGCGGCTCGAACGCGTCGGTGAGCACCCGCGGGTCGCCGATCCGGTCGGAAAACGGCGCCAGCACCGCCAGCTCCGCCGCGGTCGGCGGGCCGCTCGCCCCGAACGCGGAGTTGGGAAAGTTGCTTTTGACCCGCTGATACTGACCGTGGAGGATGTTCTGGCGGATCCAGTCGAAATCGAACAGATAGCCGATCGCCTCGCGCACCCGCGGGTCGGCGAACTTGGCGCGGCGGGCGTTGAAGCGGAAGCCCTGGGCGCCGAGCGGCTCTTCCAGCGGCACCGCCCGGGTCTCGATCGCGTCCGGCCGGTCCGGGTCGGCCTGATAGCCGGTGACCCAGCGCTGGGCCCGGTACTCGACCCGGAAGTCGTAGGCGCCGGCCTTGAACGCCTCGAACATGACGTCGTCGTCGCGATAGTAATCGACCACGACCTCGTCGAAATTGTGCCGGCCGCGGTAGACCATCAACCGTTCGCCCCACCAGTCGGCGATCCGCTGGTAGGTGATCGAGCGGCCGGGGTCGACCTTGGCGATCCGGTAGGGGCCGCTGCCGAGCACCGGCTCGAGCGTGGTCTTGCCGATGTCGCGGCCCTCGGCGGTCCACCAGTGCCGCGGTTCGGGCCCGAGCACGGTCGCGGCATTGAGCAACGGCTTCATGTCGCCGCGGGTCGCGACCTCGATGCGCAGGCGATCGGGGCCGAGTGCGCGCACCGCGGTGACCGCCGACAGGAACGCGCGCAGGAACGGTCGGCCGTGGGCCTGGATCGCCTCCCAGGCGAACACGACATCGTCGGCGGTCACCGGCACGCCGTCGTGATACCGCGCCTCGGGCCTGAGCGCGAACTCGGCCCAGGCGAGCTCGGGTCCGATGGTCACCGACGCCGCGAGCGCGCCATAGGCGACCGCAAGCTCGTCGCCCGAGCCGATCATCAACGGTGATATGACGAGCCCGATGGTCCGGGGCCACGTGCCGCGCAGTGGAATTGCATTCAAACTGTCGAAGCTGCCGAGCTCGGCGAGCCTGATCCGGCCACCCTTCGGGGCCTCCGGGTTGACATACGGGAAATGGGGCGTGGTCGGCCCGAACAGCGGTTCGCCGAACTTGGCCAGCGCATGGCGTGCGGCGTGCTCGGGCGCGGCGCCGGCCGGGGCGGCGGCGATCGCGAACGCCGCGACCGCAAGGCCGATCACGCGGACAGCAGCGGCGAGGGCAGGGGCCATGACGGTCGCCTTTCTCGGTGTCGGGAGCGGGCTGGGCACGCACGGGCCCCGGCCGGGGTCAGGACCGGAGCGCAGCGATCGCGTCGGCGTGGCGGCGCGGGTCGCCGGCGGCGATCACCCGGCCGTCCGAGTTGTGGTCGAGCGGGTTGCCGCGCCAGTCGGTCATCCGCCCGCCCGCCCCGACCACCACCGGGACCAGTGCTGCGAAGTCGTAGAGTTGAAGCCCGCTCTCGACGATCAGGTCCTGGAACCCCGACGCCAGCAGACCATAGGCAATGCAATCGCCGCCGTAGACCGCAAAGCGGCAGCGTGCCGCAAGGCGGCGGAAATTGGTCTCGGTTGCGCCGTCGAACATCTCGGGCGCGGTCGCGCCGATCACGGCATCGCCGAGCGCGGCGCACGCCCGCGTGCGGATCGGGCGGGCGTTATGGGTGGTCGGGCGGCCGGCCGCGCCGATCCAGCGGTCGCGCACGATCGGCTGGTCGATCACGCCGAGGATCGGTCGCCCCTCGTTGAGCAAGGCGACCAGGCACCCAAACAGCGGCCGGCCGGTCAAGAACGCCTTGGTGCCGTCAAGCGGGTCGATCACCCAGACATAGGGCGCGTCCGGCTGGTGGGGATCGAACTCCTCCCCGATCACGCCGTCCTCGGGCCGTTGCGCGCGCAGAATTGCCCGCATTTCCTGCTCGACCATCCAGTCGACCTCGGACACCGGGGTCCGGTCGGCCTTGCTGGTCGCGGTCACGGTGGCGCGAAAATGGCGGCGCAAGAGGTCGCCGGCGCAGTCGGCCAGCCGCTCCGCCAACGCGATGAAGTGATCGGGACAGGTGGCGTCCATGCCGCGCCCTCTTTGGGGTTGTTCGGTGCCGGCGCGCGTCGCGCGAGGGGCGTTATCCTAAGGCGGTGCCGCACTCAAGCGGTATCCCTTTTGTCGGGACCGCCCTTGCGGACCGCGTCGGTGACCCGACGGACCGGCGGAGCAACAGGGAACAACGCACCGAGGATTTACGGGCGCCGGGGGGCGGGGTGATCCCGCACGCCCGACGCTCAGGATCGTGGTCCTTGATGACAGTCGCAAGCGCAGGCGTGCGCAGAGGGCGCGTCCCGCGCATCTCGGGGGCGGCGGGACACCGACCCTCCGGGAGCTCAGCCCGCCGGCCTGGCCTCGTAGGCGGCGGCGCGCGCCTTCAGATCCTCGGACGAGACATCTTCGACGTGGGTGGCAAACCACCAGATGTTGCCGGCGGCGTCGCGAACGCCGGCGTTGCGGTCGCCGTAGAACTGGGTCTCCGGCGCCAGGATCGAGGTCGCCCCGGCCTCGATCGCCCGCCGGTAGGCGGCGTCGCAGTCCTCGACATAGACGTAGAGGAAGCCCGGGACCGGGCCGACGCCGCGGCCCTCGGCGACCATCACGACGCTGTCGCCGATCTTGAGCTCGGCGTTCCAGATCGTCCCGTCGGCATGGCGCAGCGGGTCTTCGATCAAGCTGGCACCCACAACCGTCTCGGCAAACGCGACCGCCGCCTCGGCGCCGTTGACCAAGAGATAGGGCATGACCGTCGGGCGATCGGCCGGCTTCCATGACGTCATCTTGAGAGACCTCCGTTTCGGCATCCGGGCGCCAGGCGGCCGCGGCGGTGACCGGGGCGCCGACGGAATGCCCCGCGACCGTCCAATCTTTGCCGCATTGACCAGGCTTCCTACGCGCTCTGTACCATTGCCTTCAACCTCCGCCCGACCGGTCGTCGGGCGGTTTTTTTTCGTCTTCGCCGTCGCCGGCGGTCGCCCGTTCGAACAATTCGCGCGCCAGCAGGTCCGGGCGGATGCCGAACCGGACTTGGTCGGCGAGCCCGAGCTCCTCGATCTTGGCGATCAGACGTTGATAGAGCGCCAATTCTTCGGGCCCGAACCCCGGCGGCAGCGCGTCGGCCGGGTCGGGCGGCGCCGGCGGGTCGGCCATGGGCGGCGCCGGCGGGTCGGGCGATGCCGGACCGCGCGCCGGTGCGGCCGCGGCGCCGCCCGGCCCCGGCACGGCGACCGGCGCATCGGCCGGCGGTTCGCTCGGCGGCGTCGGGCGCCAGGTCGCAAAGCACTCGGTGAACGGTGCGGCCTCGCACACGGCCAACAGGTCGTGCGGCGCCGGGGCGACCATCGGCGGTGCGCCGGCGGTCGAGTCGGGGCCGGCGGGCCCGGCGGCCGCATCGCCGACCGCGGTCAGGAGCGCCGCGATCACGGCCGCGGCGCGGTCGCCGCCGCGCGTCACGGCGACCGCTCGCCGCGCCGGTGGGCCGGGAAGCGACGGGCAAACCGCGCCAGATCGGCCGGATCGAGCGCGACCTGGACCCGAAGATCGGTGCCGTCGACCGCCGCCGGCACCGCTGGGGTTCCGGGGCCGTGGTCGCCGTCGCCGTCGGCCGCGTCGAGCGCGAGCACGTCGCCGTGGGCGTACAGCCAGGCAAGCGCGGCGCCGTCGGCCGCCGCGATCCGAAGGTCGATCACCTCGCGGCTCGCGCAGAGCCGCCGGTCGATCGCGGCCAGCAGGCCGTCGATGCCCTCGCCGGTCAGCGCCGACAGGGCCACCGGCCGGGTCGCCCGGGGCACCGGCACCGGCGCCGGCGGCGCAGGCGCCACCGCCCCGGTCGGGGCGAGGTCGATCTTATTCAGAACCTCGATCACCCGGGGATCGACCGCGGCGTCGATCCCGAGCTCGCCGAGCACGCGGTGGACGTCGGCGCATTGGGCGGCGCTGTCCGGATGCGCGATGTCGCGCACGTGCAAGATCACGTCGGCGGCCATCACCTCTTCAAGGGTGGCGCGGAACGCCGCGACCAACGCGGTCGGCAGGTCCGAGATGAAACCGACCGTGTCGGACAGGATCACCGTGCGCCCCGACGGCACCTTGACCCCGCGCAAGGTCGGGTCGAGGGTCGCGAACAGCAGGTCCTGGGCAAACACCTCGGCGCCGGCCAGCCGGTTGAACAGGGTCGATTTGCCGGCGTTGGTGTAGCCGACCAGGGCGATCACCGGATAGGGCACCCGCGCGCGGGCGCGCCGGTGCAGGGCGCGGGTGCGCTTGACCGTCTCCAGTTCGCGCTCGAGTTTTAGGATGCGGTCACCGATCAGCCGGCGGTCGATCTCGAGCTGCGATTCGCCGGGACCGCCAAGAAAGCCGAAGCCGCCGCGCTGGCGCTCCAGGTGGGTCCATGACCGCACCAGGCGCGAGCGCTGATAGGTCAGCGCCGCCAGTTCGACCTGCAACTGGCCCTCGCGGGTGCGCGCGCGGGCGCCGAAGATGTCGAGGATCAGACCGGTGCGGTCGATCACCTTGGCGTTCAGCGCGCGTTCGAGATTGCGTTGCTGGATCGGAGACAGCGGATGATCGATCACCACCAGGGTGACCGCGTCGGCCTCGACCCGCTCGGCCAGGGCCGCAACCGTGCCGCTGCCGACCAGGGTCGCCGGGACCGGGCGTTGCAGCCGCACGATGTCGGCGTGGACCACCTCGAGCGCGATCGCCGAGGCCAGGCCGACCGCCTCGTCCAACCGCCCGGTCGGCGACCGGCCGCCCGCGTCGGCGCCGATCAGGACCGGGACGACGACCGCGGCCCGGGTCCGCGGTCCGGCCGGCGCCGGTGCGCCGGCATCGTTCACCATCGGGTCAGACGTGGTCGCCCTCCTTGGCCGGCTCGAACAGCTGCACCGGGTGGGCCGGCATCACGGTCGAGATCGCGTGCTTGTAGACAAGCTGCGAATGCGCATCGCGGCGCAGCAAAACCGAGAAGTTGTCGAACCAGGTGATGATCCCCTGAAGTTTGACACCATTCACGAGAAACACGGTCACCGGCGTCTTATTCTTTCGGACATGGTTAAGAAAGACGTCCTGAACGTTTTGACTTTTTTCTGACATGTCGGCGTGGCCTTCCGTTCGGATTATTGTTGGTGATGCGCCGGCAGCCCGGTCGGCCGTCCCACCGGGTGTCGATCGGGTCCTGACTTGTCGGACCTTTGGTCGCTCGCGCCCGTCCCGCTGTTACACCCTGGCGCCTGTGCGCCGCGCCGCCGCCCGGCCGGGCCGACGGCGTCAGCGAAGCCCCCCGGCTTCAGGCGATATGGGATCGAACAGGCGCCGGACCAAGTCGCGGAGCCCGTCACAGTCGTCAAGCCAATGGACCGGCGGGCTGTCGTCGGGGGCGCCGGCGTCGCGCGGGGCCAGGAAAACCGGCAAACAGCCGCTGCGATGGGCGCACTCCAGATCGATGTCGGCATCGCCGACGAACCACACCTGTTCGCGGGCAAACCCGCCGGGGGCGAGCCCGATCGGGGCGAGTGCTGCGGTCACCGGCGCCGGGTCGGGCTTGTCGGCGGCGGCGTCGCCGGCGCCGACCACCGCGCCGAACCGGTCGGTCCAGCCGAGCGCCCCGACCTCGCGCCGCAGAAAGCGGCCGGTCTTGTTGCTGACCACCGCGAGATAGACGCCGGCCGCGCCCAGCGCGTCGAGCAACGCCGCCGCGCCCGGCATCGGCTGCAGATGGTCGAGATGGGCGGCGGCGAACCGGGCATAGAAGATATCGCGCGCTTCGGTCCAGCGCGCCCCGAACAGGTCGGGAAAACTCTCGCGCATCGACCGGCGCACCCGGTCCCGGGTCTCGGCGAACGTCCACGGCGCATGGCCCATCGCGACCAGGGCGGCGTTGAGCGCGTCGTGGACGCACGCCCAATTGTCGGCCAGCGTGTTGTCCCAGTCAAACAACACCGCGCGGGGCCGGAGGGCGGCCCGGTCGGCGCCACCGGTCATCGGCCGACCGCGCGCGGTTCGGCCGCGGCCGCCTCCAGATAGGCGGCGCGCAACCGGCGGGTCAGCGGGCCCGGGCGACCGTCGCCGATCACCGTGTCGTCGATCCGGACCACCGGGACCACGACGTGGCTGGCGCTGGTCAGGAACGCCTCGGCCGCGGCCTTGGCCTCAGCGACCGTGAACGGCCGCGGTTCGACCGGCACGCGTTCGCGCGCCGCCAAGTCGAGCACCGACAGCCGGGTGATCCCGTTCAAGATCGCGGGGCTCGGCGGTCGGGTGACCAACCGGCCGTCCGCGGTGACGATGAAGGCGTTGCTCGAACAGCCCTCGGTGACCAGGCCGTCGTCTTCGACCTGCCAGGCTTCATAGGCGCCGGCGTCGTGCGCCCGTTGCTTGCCGAGCACCTGGGGCACCAGGGCGACCGTCTTGATGTCGCGCCGGCGCCAGCGCACGTCCGGGATCGTGATCACGGCGATCCCGTCGGCGGCCAGGCCCTCGCGCCGAATGTCGGCGACCGGCTTGGCGGTGATCACCAGGGTGCTGCGCCGCGCCGGGTTGGGGAACGGGAAGTCGCGGGGTGCCGTGCCGCGGGTGACCTGGAGATAGATCAGCCCGTTGGTCAGCCGGTTGCGCCGGGCGACCTCGTTGATCACCAAGACCAAGACCCGACGCTCGACCCGCGGCGCAAGACCGATCGCGGCCATCGATCGCTCAAGACGGTCGACATGGCCGTCGCGATCGACCAGGCGGCCGTCGATCACCGCGATCACCTCGTAAACGCCGTCGGCGAACTGGAAGCCGCGGTCTTCGACATGGACGCTTGCGTCGCGGTGCCGAAGATACCGCCCATTGACATACGCCACCCGCACGCGGTGTTGCCCCTTCGTCCTGGTTGTCTTCGTGCGATCGACGGCACCGCGACCAGGCGCAGCCCGTTGGTCGGTCGTGGGGTAGCATGAACCGCGCCCGATGCGAACCCGAATCCCGGCGATCCCCGCCGCCGCCCGGCCGCATCGCTACGGTCAGCCGCGGCGGACCCGCAGGTGTCGGATCAACAGATTGCGCGCGTCGATCAACTGAGCCATCCGGCCGCGCGACGGCAACACCCCGGTGTCGGGGTGGTAGAGCGGCGCCAGTTCGCGGAACCGTCTGGTCACCCGCTGCTCGTCGAACGCGGTCTCCTGGGCGAGGCCGAGCACGGCGGCCGCCTCGCGGACGTCGCGCGGGCAGCCGTCGTGCGGTTGGAACGAGATGCGATCAAGCGCGGCGAGCAGCCGGTCGTTGCGATACTCGAGCTGTTCGATCCGGCGCTGCTGGCTGTCGAGCCGCGCGATGGTCTCGGGATCCGGGACCGGGTCGGGCGGCGGCGCGACCGCGCGGGCCAGCGCCGCCGGGTCGGCGAGCCGGAGCGCCAGCGCCAGCGCACGGCGCACGGTGGTCGGCGCCAGCCCGACCGGGCGGACCAGCTGCAGCAGCGCCGGCCCGCCGCCCGGGTCCTCGATTCCGGCCCGGTCGGGGTCGGTCAGCGCCAGCACCCCGGACGCCAGCGCCGCCGGCGTGACGCCGCGCCGACCGGCCAGTGCCAACACCGCGTCATAGAACCCGGTCGCGCACGACACCAGGGTGCCGAGCCGCACCCGGTCGCTCACCGCCATCACGCCGGCCGCGCCGAGCTCGGTCGCCGCCAGGCGGGGCCGCGCCGGCCCGGGCTCGCCCCAGCCGTCGGCGGCGCGCACCGGGCGCCGCGGCCGACGCGCATAACTCACAGCGCCGTCTGCGGCGTCGGCGCTGCCGCTGCCCGGGGTTGCACCCGCCAGCCCGTCCGGTGGTGACATGTCGCAGGTATCCGTTCGCCTCTGATGCCACAGTTATAGCGAACAGTCCGCGATCGATCAAGTAACGGTGCGGGTCGAACGGTGCGGTGTGCCGGGCAATCGAGAGCATCGGCACAGCTTTGCTTCGGCGACTGTGAGAAAAGCGCCACAGACCCGACCCCCGATCAAATCCCGGCCGGTCGGGCTCCGGGGCGGCGGCGGACCGCGCGGCGCCGGTGACAGATCTCCCCGCGCTCACTTGTCGTCGGCAAAGAACGAGATCTGCCAGCGCAACTCTTTGTCGGTCATCGGAAAGTCGGTGCCGTTGCGGGGATTGAGTGCGCGCAGCGGCGAAATCCGGGCGAGCTGGAGCTGGACCTGGCGGGCAAAGCGCATCGACAGACCGGCTTTCCAGACCAGCGCGGTGATCGCGCGCGGGCTGTGCGAGTTTTGGATTCGCTCGACGATCGAAAGGTCGAGCCCGGACAACACGGCAAGCGCGGCGCGGGTGAAACCGGACTCGCCGCCCGCCAATGCCTGGGACAACAGCCGCTCGTCAAGCTTGCCGGCGCTCATCAGCCGGCGGGCCCGGGCGAGCGGCGTCTCCTTTGCCGCCGTCTCCACGGCCTCGCCGTTGTCGGTGTCGTCATCGTCGGTGTCGTCGTCGCGCCGGCTCGGGTCGGCGGCCGCAGGGGCGCCCGGAACGGTGCCGGCGCCGCCGTCGGCACCGGCGCTCGCAGCGCCCGCCGCGACCGCCGGCTCGCCCTGGGGCGGGCGTGTGGCCGACGGTTCGGTGGCCGGTGGGGCCGGCTCCGGCGCCGGTGCCGGGGACCGCTGGTTTCGTGCGGTCGCGGCCGCCGTTGGCACGGGCCGGTCCGCGGCACCGGTGCCGGCGGCGGCGAGCCGGGTTTCGACCACCTCGGCGATCGCCTGGAGCGCCTCGGGGGCGAGATCCGTGCGCGCGCTCAGCTCATGGAGCAGCTTGTCGGCGACGAAGCGGGCGAGCCGGGCGACCGCGGCCGGCGGCAGGCGCGGCCGGCGCACCAACGGGGCATGCCAGGGCTCGTAGTCGGGCGCGTGGTCAAGGATGCGGTCGAGCGTGTCCTCGCGGATCTGCGCGCTTTTGTTGGCAAGCAGCGCGCCGATCGCGGCCGAGTCCGCGCTGGTGACGATGGCGTCGGCGATCCGTTCGGAGACATGGGTGCGCTCGGCGATCGCCGACAAGGCGCCGTCGATCGGCCCGCCCAGGATGATCTCGAGCAGATCGTCGTCGGTCAGGATCGGGCTGTCACGCAGCACCGGGCCCGCGACCTTGAGCTCGATGTCTCGGGCGAGCTGGGTGATCACGCCGCGCGGCGCGTTCGGCAGGTCCTTCAGGATTTCGGCCAGGATCTGGCGCACCGTCCGCGCCTGGTCCTGCGCCAACAGCTCCAGGATCTCGACGGTCGATCGTTCGACCTGCTCGACCTGTTGGTCGGGCAGGTCGGGGATCAGACGGGCGATCTTGTCAGCCAACCCTTCGCGCACCGAGGCGTCGGCGTCGCGCACCAACAGGACGTCGGCCTGGCGCGGCGTTGCCCCGTTCGCCGCGACCTCGCGTCGGACCTCCGGTGATCTGTCGTTGACCAAGTAATAAAGCAACTCGGGCCGCATCGCGCGATCGGCGGCAACCCGTTTGCGGGTTGCCGGATCGGGGCTGCGGGCGAGCCGTTTGGCGGTCTCGAAGTCGAGGGTTTCGGACGTGGTCTGATCCATCAGCCGTTGCCGTTGTGGTCCGACGTCGCGGGTGCGGCGATCGCGCGCTGCGCACGACCCCTGGCCTTTGCCTGGTACATTGCGCCGTCGGCGCGCGCCAGCAAATCGCGCACGGTCTCAGGTCCGCCCGGGGCGGATGGGTCATGGATCGCAATGCCGATCGACAGGCCGACCGGTCGGTCGGGGGCGACCGACCAGGGGCGCAAGCCGACGCTCGCCGCGAGCAGGCGGTCGGCGACCGCTGCCGCGGCCGCGTCGGCGGCACCGTCGAGCCAGATCGCGAACTCGTCACCGCCGAGCCGGCCCGCGAGGTCACCGGCTCGGACATGGTCGAGCACCAGGGCGGCAACCTCGCGCAGCACCTGGTCGCCCCGCTGGTGGCCGTGCAGGTCGTTGACCGGTTTGAAGTTGTCGAGATCCACGAACAACAGCGCCGAGGTCTCGTCCGCATGGTCGAGCACCTCGGCCAAGCGCTCCAGGAAGGTCCGGCGGTTGTAAAGGCCGGTCAGGCCGTCGCGCTCGGACAGGCGGCGCAGCCGGTCGAGATGGGCGAGATGGGCGAGCGCGATGCCGAGCCGATCGGCGATCGCGCTGACCAAGGCGTGATCATCGCGGGTGAACGGCTCGCCGACGGGCGGGCGCCAGGCGCAGATCGCGCCGTTGATCTCGTGCCGGTAGCGGCTGGGGCACGCGAGCATCCGTCTGGCGCCGTCGTCGACCAACTCGATCGGCGCGCGGGCCTCGCTCAAGCGTGCGACCACCGGCGCCGGGTCGAGCGGCCCGTCGACCGTCGCCGCGACCGCGAACGCGCCGTCGCCGGCGATCCGGAGCAGGGCACAGCCTTCGGCGCCGAGCGCATGGGCGGCTTCGCTGGCGGCATGGTGGAGCGCGCCGTCGGGGTCGGTCCGTTCGCCGAGGGCCCGGAACACATGTTCGACCACCTCCTCGCTGGCGTGGGCGCGGGCGAGCGCTTCAAAGCGACGGATCTCTTCAGTGATGTCGCGCCCGACCCCGCGGGCCCCGAGCCAGCTGCCGTCGGTCCCCAGGATCGGGCGCGCCGAGATCGACAGACAGACCGGCTCGCCGTTGGCGGCGCGTAACCACAGGTCGGTTTCGACCGGTCGCGGGGTCGTGAACGGGAGCGGCAACTCGCGGTCCGACGGGTCGGCGAGCAGCGCCGCGGGCGACCGGCCGATCAGCCGATCGGCGTCGTAGCCGAGCGTCCCGCGCGGCGACACGAACACAAGGCAGCCGTCAGGTCCGGTTTCCCAGGCGAAATCGCTCGACGCCTCGACCAGTTCCTTGTAACGCTGTCTGGATTCGGTCAGTGCGTTGCGCAGTTCGGTGGCAACGGTGATGTCGCGTCCGAGCACCAAACTGGCGCCGTCGCCGAGCGCGACCGCGGTGAACTCGATGGTGACCCGGCCGGTCGCCCCCTCGACCCGGGCGTCGAGGCTCGGGCGGGCGCTGGCCGCGGCGGCGCGACTCCAAACGCCGAGCCGCGGCCACAGCGCCGGGTCGGCCGCCAGCAGGGTCCGCGCGGCCGTGTTGGCGTGCACGAGCGCGCCCGCGGGCGAGACCACCAGTACCGGCCCGGGATAGCCGGCGAGCAGGTCGGCGAGCAGGTCGGCGAGCACCGGGGCGGCCGGTCCGGCGTCGGCGCGAGGTGCAGTTTGGGGTGGGGACGAGCCCAAGGCAGGGAGATCGTCCCCGGCACTGGCGGTCGAAAGGTCGGTCGGCGTCAGGGCCGCCGTGGCCGGGCGGTCCGGGGCGCAAGGGGAAACGGTTACCAAGTCGGTTCCGGGTCCTGAAGCTCGAGGCGGGTGTTCCCGGTCGCGCGCGCGACCATGACCGGCATTATAGCCGACCGCCGCGGTTTGCGCCCATGCAATCCGGCGCCCCCCTGGTCCGCCCGCCCGGTTTCTTGGGAGCTCCCATGTCCGCGACTGCCGATCCCGCCCGCACCCTCGCCTCAGAGATCGCGTGGTGGGTGTTCGATCTCGACAACACTCTCTACCCGGCCTCGTGCAACCTGTTCGATCAAGTCGACCGCCGGATCGGGGCGTTCATCGCCGACACCTTGTCGCTGCCAGCGCCCGAGGCGCGGCGGCTGCAAAAACAATATTACCGGGACCACGGCACCACCTTAAACGGGCTGATGCTGTGGCACGGCATCGACCCGACGGTCTATCTCGACTATGTCCACCGGATCGATCTCGCGCCGATCACGCGCCAGCCGGTGCTCGACGCCGCGCTCGACCGCTTGCCCGGACGCAAACTGGTGTATACCAACGGGTCGCGGGCTCACGCCGACCGCGTGCTCGACCGGCTCGGCATCGCCCGCCACTTCGATCTGGTCCACGACATCGCCGCCGCCGGCTATCTGCCGAAACCGGACCCGCGTCCGTACCGTCACCTGCTCGATCAGGCTGGGATCGACGCGCGCAAAGCGTGCATGATCGAGGATATCGCGCGCAACCTGGTGCCGGCGGCGCGGCTCGGCATGACCACGGTGTGGCTTGCCGGCACGGGGGCCTGGTCGCAGCCGTCGCCGCAGATCGCGGCCGAGATCCACCACCGGATCGACGACCTGCCGGGGTGGCTCGACCGTCTGACCACGCCCTGACCGGCGGCACCATGCCGAAACCGGGGCGTTGACAGAGGGGCGAGACCCGCAACATGGTGCGCGGATCTCATGGGACATCGGAGGGCGAGGGGATGGATGTCGGGGCGCTCGAGAGCGTGATCTCCGAGGCCTGGGAGCGGCGCGGCGAGCTCGGGGCCGAGATCGACGGCGCGGTGCGCGACGCGGTCTCTGGCGCACTCGCCGCGCTCGACGAGGGGCAGTTGCGGGTCGCAGCTCCGGCGGACGGCGGCGGCTGGGTCGTGCACCAGTGGCTGAAAAAGGCGGTGCTGCTGTCGTTCCGGCTCGCCGAGATGGTCCCGATCGCCGGCGCCGCAGGGGGCGCCAGCTGGTTCGACAAGGTGCCGTCGAAATTCGACGGCTGGACCGCCGAGCGGTTCCGCACCGCGGGTTTCCGCGCCGTCCCCGGCTGCGTGGTCCGCCGCTCGGCCTATATCGCGCCGGACGCGGTGTTGATGCCGTGCTTCGTCAATGTCGGCGCCCGGGTCGGCGAGGGCACGATGATCGACACCTGGGCGACCGTCGGGTCGTGCGCCCAGGTCGGGCGCGACGTCCATATCTCGGGCGGCGCCGGGATCGGCGGCGTGCTCGAACCCTTGCAGGCGAACCCGGTGATCATCGAGGACGGCTGCTTCATCGGCGCCCGCGCCGAGGTCGCCGAGGGCGTGATCGTCGAGCATGGCGCGGTGATCGCGATGGGCGTGTTCCTCGGCGCGTCGACCAAGATCGTCGACCGCACCACCGGCGAGGTTCTGTTCGGCCGGGTGCCGGCCAATTCGGTGGTGGTGCCGGGCAGCTTGCCCGGACCGCCGCTGCCCGACGGCACCCCGGGGCCGGGGCTCGGCTGCGCCGTGATCGTCAAACGGGTCGATGACCGCACCCGCGCGCGCACCTCGGTCAACGAGTTGTTGCGGGCGTGACCACCGACCCTGCGGCGTCGCCCGCCGGCGGCGGCGATTTGCGCGACCCGCGCGGGCTGGCGCGCGACCTGATCCGCTGCCCGAGCGTGACGCCCGCCGACGCCGGCGCGCTCGGCGTCGCCGGCGCGGCGTTGGCTCGGCTCGGCTTTGCGGTCGCCCCCTTGCGCTTCGGCGGTGCGGACGCGGACGGCCCGGACGGGGCTGCGCCGATCGACAATCTGTTCGCCCGGCTCGGCACCGGTCGCCCGCATGTCTGTTTCGCCGGCCACACCGACGTGGTGCCGCCGGGCGCGACCGACGCCTGGACCGCGCCGCCGTTCGGCGCCGAGGTGCGCGACGGCCGGCTGATCGGCCGTGGCGCGGTCGATATGAAGGGCGCGGTCGCCGCGATGGTCGCGGCGGTCGCGCGCTATCTCGACCGGATGGGCCCGCCCCCGGGCACGATCAGCGTCATGCTGACCGGCGACGAGGAGGGCGACGCGGTCAACGGCACCCGGCGGGTGTTGGCCTGGCTCGCCGAGACCGGCGCGGTCCCCGACGTCTGCCTGGTCGGCGAGCCGACCGCGCGGGCGCGGCCGGGCGACACCGTGCGCGTCGGGCGCCGCGGCAGCCTCAACGCCACCCTCACCGTCCGCGGCACCCAGGGCCATGTCGCCTACCCCGAGCGCGCCGACAACCCGCTGCCGCACCTGGTTGCGATGCTGGCGGCGCTGACCGCCGAGCCGATCGACCAGGGCGTGGCCCCGTTCCCGCCGACCAGCCTGGCGCTGACCAGCATCGACGTCGGCAACCCGGCACGCAACGTGATCCCGGCGCGCGCCGAGGCCCGGTTCAACATCCGGTTCAACCCGAGCCAGACCCCGCGCGGGCTCGAGGCGTGGCTGCGCCGACGGCTGAACGCGGTCGGCGGCGCCTACGAGCTTGTGGTGTCCCTGCAGGGCGAGGCGTTCGTGCTGCCCGACACGCCGTTTCGGCGTGTGGTCGCGGCCGCGGTCGCCGAGGTCACCGGCGCGCCGCCGACGCTGGACGCCGGCGGCGGCACCTCGGACGCCCGGTTCATCAAGGATTATTGCCCGGTGGTCGAGCTCGGCTTGGTTGGCACCACCATGCACCAGGTCGACGAGCAGGTGCCGCTCGCCGACCTCGAGGTGTTGGCCGACATCTACGCCCGGGTGCTGGTGCGGCTGTTCGCGGCGGCCGGCGTGGAACCGGCGGGCCCGCGATGACCGCCCAGGGACCGGATCCGGCGCGCCCGATCGCCGAGATCGTCGCGGCGGTCACCGGCGCATGGCGGCTCGCGCGCGGCGACCGCACCGGCGTCACCCTGATCGATCGCAGCCCGGACGGGGCGCTGCGCTCGTTCCGGGCGGCGGCGGTGGTCGCGCCCGGGTATCTCGTCCTGCTCGCGCTTCGGCTCGACCCGGGCGCCGCGGCGGGCGGCATCTGGCCGCTCCTGCTGGTCGAGACGATCGCCTATGTGATCAGTTGGACCGCCTTTCCGGTGGTCATGATCGATCTTGCCCGTTTGTTCGACCGGTTCGAACGCTACCCCGATTTCGTCGCGATCTACAATTGGGGCGCGGTGGTCCAGGCGATGGTTTATATCCCGGTGATCGTCTGTGCCGACCTCGGCCTGGTGCCGCCGCCGCTCGGCGGGGTCGCGGTCTTGGTGGTGACCGCGGTGGTGATCGGGTATCAGTGGTACATCCTGCGGGTCGCGCTCGACCTGCCGCCGGCGACCACGGCTGCCCTGGTGGTGTTGGACCTGGTGCTGGCGGTGTTCATTGCCGCCGCTGCCGACGGGCTGGTGTGAGGGGCGGGCCGCAGGGGTTTGGGGCGTGGAGGCGGAGCGATGTCCGTCACGGAAGAGCCGGTCGATTTTGCCGAGTGCGGGCGCGAGCCGGTCCAATTCCCCGGTGCGGTCCAGAGCTACGGCGTGTTGATCGCGGCCCGACCGCCAGGGCCGGGGATCAGCCATGTCAGCGAGAATTGCGATCGGCTGCTCGGCTGCTATCCCGAGGAACTGTTGGGCCAGCCGGTGCGCCGCGTGCTCGGCTCGGCCGCCGACCCGGTGGTCGCCGAGCTTGCGGCGCTCGCGGCCGGGGCGCGGTATCGGCGGCGGATCGCGCTCACGGTGCGCGGCGAGCTTCGGCGGTTCGACCTGCTCGGCCATCGGGTC
>JANQHG010000233.1 GCA_028277115.1 Azospirillaceae bacterium | reverse complement strand
GGAGCGCGCGACCGCGCGCCGCGCCCTATGGCGCGAAGCCCAGCGGCGTTTGAGCGGGGCCTCACGCGGTGACCAGTCACCGCGTGAGGCCATTGGTATCAGACCGTAGGTCGGTGCGCGGGCCGGACCGCGGTCGATCGGGCGCACGTCGTCGCCGGCCCGCGCGCCGACAGCGGCGGTTCCGCGCGCCGCACCGCCGCTGTTGGGGCGATCGGCCGCAACCGGCAGTGCAAACCGATCGATCGTGCCGGCCGATCGCCTCGACGAAACCGAGACCGCGCTGGCGTCGATGAACCCGCGGCAGCGTGGTCGGTCGGATCGGCATCCGCGCCTACCGTCTGCGCAGGGCTCGCCGGATGCGGGCCGACAGCGCGGACAGGCCGCACTTGGGAGCCAGGTGCGACGCAAAGCGGTCGCGCAGCGCGGCGAGCCAGGCGTCGCCGGTGAGGCGGCCGGCGGCGAGGCGGTCGAACAGCGCCGCGAAGTCCTGAGGCCAGCACGCCGCCGCCGCGGCGCCGAGGGCGGTGAGATCGATCGCGCAGTCCTCCGGCGCGCCGGCGGCGTAGATGACCCGCAGCGCCCGTTCCGCGAACCCGCGCGCCGCGGCAGGCCTCGAGCACCGCGCGCGCCTCGGCGAAGCGCTTAAGGCGCAGCAGCGGGCCATAGCGGTTGAACCGGCTGCGGGCTTGTTTGAGCGCCGGGGCATGGCGGGCGGTCTCGGACGCAGCACCCTGGTCGCCGAACAGCGCGGCGCCCAGCCAGTCGCCGAACCCGGCCAGCCGTAAGGCGTCCTCGGCCGCCCAGCGGTGACTGATCAGCGGGGCAAGGCGGGCAGCGACGTGTCGGCGGCGAGGGTTTGGGGGCGAAGCCCCCATGTCAGGGGGTTTCACCCCCCGACACCCCCTGACCAGGGGGTGCCCCCTGGACCCCACCAATTAGTCGGGGTCCAGGGGGGTGTGCCCCCTGGCGGGGGTGTCGGGGGCAGCGCCCCTGACGACGGCCGACAGGCCGCATTCGGCGTCGCCGTCAAGCACCCAAATCAGCCGGCCGCACCGCACTTGCAGCCCGGCCATCCGGGTGCAACCATCACGTCCCCACCCGGCCTCCAGGCGAGCTCTTGGTGGACCCCGATCGACTTTAAGATGGCGGACCAGAGACGTCAGGATGGCGAACCGCGATTTGGTGCGAATAAGGGCGCCGGTTCCGGGTGATCGCGCCGCGGTGATCGCCTTGATCGCGGCGCTGCGGCGCCTCCACGGCGACCCGACGCCCGACCGGGTGGCGCAGGCGACCTGGGGCGATGTCTGGGCCGACGGCTCGCTGTTGCGCCTGATCGTCGCGGACCTTGGCGAGGGCCCGGTCGGCTATGCCCTATCCCACGACGCCTACGAGCCGGGCCACGCCGCCCATGGCGTCTACATGTGCGATCTGTTCGTCGACCCGGCCCAGCGCCGGCGCGGCATCGGGCGCCGGCTGATCCTGGCGGTCGCGGCCGATGCCAGGCGCCGCGGCCGCATTTTCGTGTGGTGGGTGTCGCAGGATTGGAACGACGAGGCGCGGGCGTTCTATCGCGCACTCGGGGCATCGGACCACGCGGTCCATGCCCATGCCCTGATCCGGCCGTAGACCCGGTCCCCTCCGGCCCTACACCCGGACCAACTGGTCGCTGCGCGCCGGCGCCGCGGCCAAGACGCGGCGCAGATGGCGGGTCATCGCGGCCAAGCCCGGAACCCGCTGTCGGCGCACCAGCAATGCCACCGCCAATGCCAGGAACGGCCACGTCACGACCCCGATCACCAAAAGGCCGACCAACGCCAAAACGACCGCGGAAAGCTCGGCGCCGCGCCACGCCGTACGCACAGCGCGCCGCGCCATCGCTGTCGTGAAGTCGTGGAACCGACCCTCGGTCTCGAGCGCAAACAGGATTTTCTGGTCGCGGTTGGCCGGGTCGTCGGCCAAGTGCAGGCGAACATGGCGGCCGACCGCCAACAATGGCTCGGCCTCGCGCGGGATCAGGACATTGGCGACGGTCGCAACCCCGACCGCCAACGCCGACCGTCGGGCGGCAAAGGCGCGTCCGCTCTCATGTCCGGGGCCGATCCCATGAAGCCCGCCCGCCAGCACGGTCACGCCCATCAGCCTCGTCCTTCCCCGACGCCGGTCGTTTCCTATGAGTTTTGATGTGGGCTGTCCAGCGATTCGCGAAAACCGGCCCGAAGGTATGCCAGGGGTGTTGATTGTGCAATGCAACATGGCGCCTCGTCCGAGTGAGCCGGCGGTTGCCCTTGGGTCGGGCCGGCCGATCGGGTAAGGTCGCGGCCGCGGTGTCGCAGCGCGGCTAAGGGGACGCATGCCAACGATCGCCTTTCCCATGATCGATCCGGTCGCGGTCGAGCTCGGCCCGATCGCGATCCGCTGGTATGCGCTCGCCTATCTGATCGGGTTCATCGGCGGCTGGCGGTACAGCCTGTGGCTGGCGGACCGGTTCGGCGCCCGGCCGAACCGCGAGGACATCGATCTGTTCCTGACCTGGGCGGTGGTCGGGGTGATCCTGGGCGGGCGGCTCGGCTATGTGCTGGTCTACAACCTGCCCTATTACGCCGCCAACCCGTTTGATGCGTTCAAGATCTGGCACGGCGGCATGGCGTTCCACGGCGGCTTGATCGGGGTGATCCTGGCGGTCTTGTTGTTTGCCTGGCGCCGCGGCGTCTCGGCGGTCGCGCTCGGCGACATCATCGCGTGCGCGACGCCGATCGGGCTGTTGTTCGGCCGGATCGCCAATTTCGTCAACGGCGAGCTCTATGGCCGGGTCAGCGACGTCGCCTGGGCGATGGTGTTTCCCCGCGGCGGACCGTTGCCGCGCCACCCGAGCCAGCTCTATGAGGCCGCGCTCGAGGGGCTGGTGCTGTTCGTGGTCATGGCGGTGCTGGCGATGCGGCCGGGGGTGCGGGCGCGCACCGGCACGCTGACCGGCGCGTTCCTGATCGGCTATGCGATCGCGCGGATCATCGGCGAACTGTTCCGCGAGCCCGATATCCAGATCGGCTTTCTGATCGGCGGCACCACCATGGGACAATTGCTGTCGGTGCCGATGCTGCTGGCAGGGGTTGCGTTCGTCGCCTTGGCCCGGGCGCCGCGTCCCGGCCTCGAGCCGCCGAGCCGCGCTTGATCGGCGACGACGCGGCGGGCAAGCTTGACGCCGCCGGGCTTGGCCGGCGCCGCGCCGGGCGGACCCGTCTCGAGCCGTGCGGCATCTTTCGCAGCGTGAAGGCATCCGCGTCATGGCTCCCGTGATCACCCTGGGCGCGCTCAACGACATCTCCGGCATCCGCCACGGGTTCTTCACCCGCGACGGCGGGGTCAGCACCGGCATTTACCGGTCGCTCAACTGTGGCCCGGGGTCGGGCGACGACCCGCACGCAGTGCGCGAGAACCGGCGCCGGGCGATGGCGATGATCGATCTGTTACCGGACCAATTGGTCACGCTCTACCAGGTCCACGGCACACGGGTGATCACGGTCACCGAGCCGTTCGCCGACGACGCCCGGCCCGAGGCCGACGCCATGGTGACCCGGACCCCGGGGCTGGCGCTCGGCATCCTGACCGCCGACTGCGCGCCGGTGCTGATCGCCGACGCCCGGACCAAGGTGGTCGGCGCCGTCCACGCCGGCTGGCGCGGCGCGCGCGACGGCGTGCTCGAGGCGGCGGTCGCCGCCATGCTCGAGCTCGGCGCCCGGCGCGACCATTTGGTCGCGGTGATCGGCCCGTGCATCGCGCAACGGTCGTACGAGGTCGGGCCGGAGTTTTACGACCGGTTTGCCGACGACACCCCGCCGGCGACCGACCTGTTCGCGCCGGGACGCCGGCCCGGTCATTCCCATTTCGACCTGCCGGCCTATGTCGCGCGCCGGCTCGACCGCGCCGGGGTGCCGCTGATCCAGCGCGCGCCCAACGACACCTTCGCCGAGGAGGCGCGCTTTTTCAGCTACCGCCGCGCCACCAACCGCGGCGAACCGGACTACGGCCGCAGTCTGTCGGTGATCGTGATCAACCGCTGACCCGGGCCGCGGCGCGCCCGCGGCCCCGCGCGCCCCACAAGGGAGTCCTTTTCCCGGCCCGAATGGTGTAGCGTCGTCGCCTCGGATTTACCGATCACCCCCGTCCCCGTCCAACGTCCCACGTCGTTCAAGGTCGATGCGCAACGCCTCCCAAGGACCCTCGGGCCGCATGAAGCTCCTGTGCGGCAACAGCAACCGTTCGTTGGCTACCGCGATCGCGAGCCAACTCGACGTTGAAATGACCGCGGCGAACATTCGACGGTTCGCCGACCAAGAGATTTTTGTCGAGGTTTTGGAGAACGTCCGCGGCGAGGACGTGTTCGTGATCCAATCGACCTCGTACCCCGCCAACGATCACATGATGGAGTTGTTGATCGTGCTGGACGCGCTCAAACGCGCGTCGGCGCGGCGGGTCACCGCGGTGACGCCGTACTACGGTTATGCCCGCCAGGACCGCAAGGTCGGGCCGCGCACGCCGATCTCGGCCAAGCTGGTCGCCGATCTGATCACCACCGCGGGCGCCAACCGGCTGTTGACGGTCGATCTGCACGCGGGCCAGATCCAGGGCTTCTTCAACATCCCCGTGGACAACCTGTTCGCCGCCCCGGTGTTCGTGAAGGACATCAAGGAGCGCTTGGCGCTCGACCGGCTGGTCGTGGTGTCGCCGGACGTCGGCGGCGTGGTGCGGGCCCGCGCGCTCGCCAAGCCGCTTGAGGCGGATCTGGCGATCATCGACAAGCGGCGCGAGCGCCACGGCGTGTCGGAGGTCATGAACATCATCGGCGACATCAAGGGCCGCAACTGCGTGATGGTCGACGACATCATCGACAGTGGCGGCACGCTGTGCAACGCCGCCAGGGCGATGATGGACGCCGGTGCCGAGTCGGTGCATGCCTACTGCACCCACGGGGTGTTCTCGGGCCAGGCGGTCGACCGGATCGGGGCGTCGCCGATTCGCGAGCTGGTGGTCACCGACAGCATCGCCGCGACCGAGGCGGTGCACCAGGCGCGCAACATCCGCGTGTTGTCGATCGCGCCGCTGCTCGCCGAGGCGATCCTGCGGATCAGCGAGGAACGCTCGGTTTCGAGTTTGTTCACCTGACGGTTTTCGGTTAGAAAGTCGGTTTCCCGCGTCGGCGCCGCGCGCGCCCGTCCGGTCGGCACCCCTGGAGGCCGGCCGCGCGGGCGCGGTTGCGGCACGCCCGACGCTTTCAGTCACGGACAGGTTTTCAAGGGAGACGGGGTGACATGCCCGAGGTAATCGCGTTGGACGCGGAACGCCGCGAGCGGGCCGGAAAGGGGACCTCCCGCAAGCAGCGTGCCGACGGCCGGGTGCCGGCGGTGATCTATGGCGACAAGAAGCCGCCCGAGATGATCACGGTCGAACACCGCACGCTGGACAAGCTTCTGCGCCAGACCAAGTTTTTCAACAGCTTGATCGATTTGTCGGTCGACGGCGAGGCGCACCGGGTGCTGGCGCGCGACGTCCAGTTCGACCCGGTCAAGGATTTCCCGATCCACGTCGACTTTTTGCGCGTCAGTGCGGCGACCGAGATCACGGTCGACGTGCCGTGCCGGTTCATCAATCACGAGGCGTCGCCCGGGATCAAGCTCGGCGGCGTGCTCAACGTGGTCCGCTTTGCGGTCGAGGTGGTGTGCCGTGCCGGGGCGATCCCGGACGAGATCGTGGTGGATCTGACCGGGTTCGGGATCAACGATTCGGTCCATATCAGCCACGTCAAGCTGCCGGAGAATGTCCGGCCGACCATCACCGGCCGCGACTTCACGATCGCGACGATCGCGGCCCCGTCGGGCGGCAAGTCGGGCGCGACCGAGGGCGAAGGCTGACGCCGCGGCCCGGCCGGTCGGACCGACGGGGCAGGGGAGCGGCCACGCGATGCGCCTTGTGGTCGGGCTCGGCAACCCGGGCGCCCAATACGCCGACAATCGGCACAACATCGGCTTCATGGCGGTGGACCGGATCGTCCGCCGCCATGGCTTTTCCAGCTGGCGCAGGCGCTTCCAGGGCCGGACGGCCGACGGCACGATCGCCGGCACCCGCGTGATTGCGCTGATGCCCGACACCTATATGAACCTGTCGGGCCAGGCGGTCGGTGCGGCGGTGCGCTTTTTCAAGCTCACTCCGGCGGCGGTGATCGTGATCCACGACGAGCTCGACCTTGCGCCGGGCCGGGTCAAGGTCAAGCAGGGCGGCGGCGCCGGCGGCCACAACGGTCTGAAATCGATCGACCAGCACATCGGGCCGGACTACTGGCGGGTCCGGCTCGGCATCGGCCACCCGGGCGACAAGGCGCTGGTGCACGGCCATGTCTTGCGCGATTTCGCCAAGGCCGACCAGGACTGGCTCGACCCGCTGCTCGATGCGTGTGCGGCGGCGGTGCCGCTCCTGATCGAGGGCCGGCCCGACACCTTCATGAGCCGGGTCGCGCTGGTCACCCGGCCGCCGGCGCCGAGCGAGCGGCCGGGGGCGGCGTGACGGGCGCGGCGCCGGGGCGGTGTCTTGACGGTGCCGCCCGTCGGCGCGATGTGCCGGGCGATGGATACTTCGGTGTATTGGTCATATTTACAGATAGCTTTCCGGCGCAAACTGTGACCAAGTCAGGATTTGCGCCGGGCTGTACTAGCTACGCCCCCGACCATCCGTGCTATTTTGGCTTTTGTGGACACACCACGAAAACCCAAATCGAAAAAGCGCGTCTGGAACCGGCACAAGGCGGTCGGTCAGATGGCCCCGGTCATGCCCGACCAGGTGCGGGTGGTCCGTGCGTTGATCGCCCAAAAGGGCAAGCCGCGCGACCCCGCGCTGTTCAACACGGCGATCAGCCGGGACAGATGACGGCCGACAGGCCGGAGTCGGCGTTTCATTCAAGATGGGTCGGCCGCAGGCTGGTGGGCAACGAACTATTCCCGCAAATCGTCCCAAAACTCGCGCACCTTCGCAAAGAACCCCTCGCTCTCCGGCTGGTTCCCTGAGCGACCGGCCTTTTCGAACTCGCGCAGCAGTTCCTGCTGGCGGCGGGTCAGGTTGATCGGGGTCTCGACCATCGCCTGGACGAACATGTCGCCGCGCGCGTTGCTGCGCAGCACGCTCATCCCCTTGTGGCGCAGCCGGAACTGCTTGCCGGTCTGGGTGCCCGGCGGCACCGTCACCTGGGCCCGGCTGCCGTCGATCGTCGGGACCTCGATCGAGCCGCCGAGCGCCGCCGTCACCATCGGGATCGGTACCCGGCAGTGGACGTCGGCGCCGTCGCGTTGGAACAGTTGGTGCGGGGCGATCGCGAGGAAGATGTAAAGGTCCCCGGGCGGCGCGCCGCGCAGGCCCGCCTCACCTTCGCCCGCGAGGCGAATCCGGGTGCCGTCCTCGACCCCGGCCGGGATGTTGACCTGCAACGTCTTTTCCCGCCGGACCCGGCCCGAGCCGCCACAGGCACGGCACGGGTCCTTAATGATCTTGCCGACCCCGTGGCAGGTCGGGCAGCTGCGCTCGATCGTGAAAAAGCCCTGCTGCGCCCGGACCTTGCCGGCACCGTGGCAGGTCGGGCAGGTGACCGGCTGGGTGCCGGCCTCGGCCCCGCTGCCGCTGCACGCCTCGCAGGTAGACGAGGTCGGGACCCGAATCGTCGCCTGTTTGCCGCGAAACGCGTCTTCCAGCGTGATTTCGAGATTGTACTGAACATCAGCGCCGCGCGACGCCGAGCGGCCCGACCGCCGGCCGCCGCCCATAAAGTCGCCGAACACCTCGTCGAAAATGTCGGCAAATCCGCCCGACCCGAAATGAAAGTCGAAGCCGCCCATCGGACCGGCGCCCGGGCCGCCGCCGCCCTCGAACGCGGCATGGCCGAACCGGTCGTACGCGGCGCGTTTCTGCTCGTCACGCAAGACGTCGTAGGCCTCGTTGATCTCTTTAAACTTGTGCTCGGCGCCCCGATCGCCCGGATTGCGATCGGGGTGGTACTTCATCGCGAGCTTACGGTACGCCTTCTTGATTTCATCGGCGCCGGCGCCGCGCGAGACCCCGAGCAAATCGTAGAAATCTGCCTTTGCCATGGGTTGTCGAACGCCTCCCCGACGATCCCTGACGTCGGAGCCGGTCGGCCGCCACACCCGGTCGCACCGTTAGGTCGGCGCGAGCGGGCGCGGGTGGTCCGTCCGACCCCGCTCCCTTGCCTGTCCGATTGGTCCGATGAAGTCGGTCCCGTGCCTTGGGGTCAGCCGGTGGTGCGCTTGCGCTCGTCGTCGACCTCTTCGAAGTCGGCGTCGACCACACCCGAGTCCGCCGGACCGCCGTCGCCGGGCGGCGTGCCGCCATCCCCGCCCTGGCCGGACTTGTACATCGTCTCGCCCAGCTTCATCGACGCCTGCGCCAACGCGTCGGTCTTGGCCTTGATCTCGGCAAGATCATTGGCCTCGATCGCGCTGCGCAGCGCGGTGATCGCCGCCTCGGCCGCCGCCTTGTCCGCCGCCGGCACCTTGTCGCCGGCGTCGGCGATCGTGCGCTCGGTCGTGTGGATCAGCGAGTCGGCGTGGTTGCGCGCATCGACCATCTCGCGGCGTTTGCGGTCCTCGTCGGCGTGGCGCTCGGCGTCCTTGACCATCCGGTCGATGTCGCTCTCGCTCAAGCCGCCCGAGGCCTGGATGCGGATCTGCTGCTCCTTGCCGGTCGCCTTGTCCTTGGCCGAGACGTTGACGATGCCGTTGGCGTCGATGTCGAAGGTGACCTCGACCTGCGGCACGCCGCGCGGCGCCGGCGGGATGCCGACCAGGTCGAACTGGCCGAGCAGCTTGTTGTCCGCCGCCATTTCGCGCTCGCCCTGGAACACCCGGATCGTCACCGCGTTCTGGTTGTCCTCGGCGGTCGAGAACACCTGGCTCTTCTTGGTCGGGATCGTGGTGTTGCGGTCGATCAGGCGGGTGAACACCCCGCCCAAGGTCTCGATGCCGAGCGACAGCGGCGTGACGTCGAGCAACAACACGTCCTTGACGTCGCCCTTCAACACGCCGCCCTGGATCGCAGCCCCCAGCGCCACCACCTCGTCCGGGTTGACCCCGCGGTGCGGTTCGCGGCCGAAGAACTGCTTGACCCGGTCGATCACCTTGGGCATCCGGGTCATGCCGCCGACCAGGATCACCTCGTTGATGTCGCCGGCCTTGACCCCGGCATCGCGCAACGCCGACCGGCACGGCTCGATCGTCCGTTCAATCAGATCGTTGACCAACGCCTCGAGCTTGGCCCGGTTGAGCTTGATGTTGAGGTGCTTCGGCCCGCTCTGGTCCGCCGTAATGAACGGCAGGTTGACCTCGGTTTGCATCGAGGCACTGAGCTCGATCTTGGCCTTCTCCGACGCTTCCTTGAGCCGCTGCAGCGCCAAGCGATCCTGGCGCAGGTCGATCCCGCTCTCGCGCCGGAACTCATCGGCAAGATAATCGATGATCCGGGCGTCGAAATCCTCGCCGCCCAGGAAGGTGTCGCCGTTGGTCGACTTCACCTCGAACACGCCGTCGCCGATCTCGAGGATCGAGATGTCGAAGGTGCCGCCGCCCAGGTCGTAGACCGCGATCGTGCCAGTGCCCTTCTTGTCCATGCCGTAGGCGAGCGAGGCCGCGGTCGGCTCGTTGATGATCCGCAACACCTCGAGCCCGGCAATCCGGCCGGCGTCCTTGGTTGCCTGGCGTTGGCTGTCGTTGAAATAGGCCGGCACGGTGATCACCGCCTGGGTCACCGTCTCGCCCAGATACGACTCCGCGGTTTCCTTCATTTTCTGCAGGATGAAGGCGCTGATCTGGCTCGGGCTGTAGCGCTTGCCCTGCGCCTCGACCCAGGCGTCGCCATTGTCGCCGTGGATGATCTTGTACGGAACCAGACCCTTGTCCTTGTCGGTCATCGGGTCGTCGTAACGGCGGCCAATCAACCGCTTGATCGCAAACAGGGTGTTTTCCGGGTTGGTCACCGCCTGGCGCTTGGCCGGTTGGCCGACCAAACGTTCACCGCCCTGGGTGAACGCGACCATCGACGGCGTCGTTCTCGCGCCTTCGGCGTTTTCAATCACCTTCGGCGTGGTGCCTTCCATAACGGCAACGCACGAATTTGTCGTGCCAAGATCGATGCCGATCACTTTGCTCATGCCATGCCCCTTTTGACTCGGCGGATGCGAGGCGGCCCGCAGGCCGGCACCGCCCTGATCCCCATGGTCGTCGTTCCACGGATTATCGGGTTGTTTCCATGGTGTGCCGCTCTGCTGACGTCTCGCGAGATATAGGCAGGTCAACGGACGCGTGCAACGGCACCGACATGGAACCGCAGGCGCCGGGCGGCGAGGTTTTGGGGGCTGGCGCCCCCAAGGTCAGGGAGCTTTGCTCCCCCCCGGCACCCCTCTTGCGGGGATCGAGGGGGCAGCCCCCCACGGCCGACCGGCCGAAGACGATGCCGCCGCCCGGCCACATCGGTTCAGTACAGATTGACGTCCTTGGCGTCGATCTGACCCGAGATGCGCATCCGCTGATGCGACCACGACACCCCGAACGCGATCAAGGTCGAGATGATCACGGCGACCGTGGTTGCGATCGCATCGTCGTCGTCGAGATCGATCACCCGGTAGTCCTGCAACGTCCACACCACCGAGGTCAGGAACGACAGCGTGATCGCGATGCCCCAGGGACCGAGCGACCGCCACACCGCCTGGACCAGCACCGCAAAGGCGATCACGAGGAAAATGCCGATCAAAAGCTTGAGTGGCAGGCCACCGCTCGCCTCCCGGCCCAACCAATGGTAATAGGAGTAGCCGGTGGTGTTATAGGTGCCGAACACCAGGAACAGCGCCAACGCCCATCGGGTCAACAGGTTGATCGTCGAGAACATGCGCCGCCCGCCCCTTCGTCCGTCCGACTGGCGGGCACGCTACCAAGGACCGGACGCCGTGGCAATGCCGGCCCCAGTCGTCTTGAAAAAACGCCGCAACCGACCTCGCCCGAGTTCGGTGCAGCCTTTTGCACGATTACTTGAGAGCGACCCCAACCCATTGATCCGGCAAGGCAAAAGCGGCCCGATAGGGCGCGCCTCGGCGACCGTCCGACCGCCGTATGGTCGCGTATCTTGGGGGTCGAAACCCGGCGAGACGCAACTGAACGCCGTTCGATCCCATTATCCGGTCGACGCGTGGCGCGGGCGCCGGCGGCGGCGGCGGCGGTCGTGCGGCTCGGTCGACGAAGGCTGAACGCTTGATCATTTCTGCGAGCTATCGCACCGATATTCCGGCATTCTATAGCGGCTGGTTCCGGGCCCGCCGACGCGCCGGGTTTGCCGACGTGGTCAACCCGTACGGCGGCCAACGCTACACGGTCGACCTGCGACCTCAGGCGGTCGCAGGCTATGTGTTTTGGACCCGCAATCTGCGGCCGTTCGCCGATGTACTCGCGGAAGTTGCGGCGGACCGCACGCCGTTCGTCGTGCACTACACGGTGACCGGCTATCCTCGGCTGTTCGACCGCTCGACGGTGCCGCCCGACCAGGCAATCGCCGACCTCACGGCGCTGCGCGAGCGCTACGGGGCGCGGGCCGCGGTCTGGCGCTACGACCCGATCTTGTTGTCGTCGGCGACCCCGCCGGCGTGGCACCGCGAGACCGTCGCCCACCTTGCGCGCGCGGTGTCGGGCACGGTCGATGAGATGACCACCTCGTTCATGGAGCCGTATCGCAAGACCCGGCGCAACCTCGACGCGGTGGCGGCAGCATCGGGGGTCGCCTGGTGGGACCCGGGTCTGGAGGAGAAGGTCGACCTGATCACCGATCTCGCCGCGCTGACCCGCGCCGCCGGGATCACCTTGACCCTGTGCACCCAGCCGGCGCTGGTCGAGGCGACCGGGCTGCCGGCGGCGCGCTGCATCGACACCACCCGCCTGTCCGCGGTCGCGGGCCGGCCGGTGGTCGCGCGCCAGAAGGGCAATCGCCCGGGCTGCCTGTGCGCCGAGAGCCGGGACATCGGCGACTACGATACCTGCCCGCACGGCTGCGTCTACTGTTATGCGGTGCGCCGCCGGGCGCTCGCGCGCGTGCGCTATCGCCGTCACGACCCCGCGGCACCGCTTTTGATCAACGATCGCCGGTGAGCGACCGCGCCACAGATCCGCCGGTCCCGCCGGTCCCGCCGGTCCGGCCTATTCCTCGGCGGCGGTCGAAGGCGGCGTGAGCCCGAGGCCGTCGGCCACCCGACCCGACAGGCTGAGGTCGCCGACGATCTTGCGCACCGGCAACGGCGCCGCCCGGACCAGGGTCGGGGTCGCGAGCACGTCGTAGGCGGCGGCCCGGTCCGGCCGGATCGCCAGATCCACCACCTCGAGCCGATCGACGCCGATCTCAAGCACCTCGCAGACCGCACGGGCCTCTGCGATCACGCGCGTCACCGGTGTCGCGGCGCTGTCTACGAACAAAATCAGCCGGATCGGTTCCACGGGCAGGGTCTCATGCCGATGCGATCCAAACGCGCGGTCGCGCGTTCGCTGTCGATCCCGCGTCGCCGGTTCCGTCGGTTTCAGGACGGCGGGCCCGACGGTTTAAGTCTGACGGATGATACACGCCGGCTCGCCCGCGAACCAGAAAGAAGATCTTGTGAGCAGCACCGGGCCCGCCCGGCCGGCGACCGCGGGCTTTACGCCACCGGCGGGTAGCGCACCACCGTCAGCCAGAAGTCCTCGATCGAGCGCACCACCTTGCCGAAGCTGTCGAGGTCGATCGGTTTGGAGACATAACAGCTGGCATTGAGCTCATACGAGCGCGCGATGTCCTCCTCTGCGGTCGAGGTGGTGAGCACGATCACAGGGATCGTGCGCAAAGCCGGATCGGCCTTGATCGCGCGCAAGACATCGCGGCCGTCCATTCGCGGCAGGTTGAGGTCGAGCAGAACCACGTCGGGTCGCGGGGCGTCCCGATACGGTTCGGTCCGGCGCAGGAACGCCAGCGCCTTTTCGCCGTCGTCGACCACGTGGATGTTGTTGCGGATCTTCTGCTCTTTTAACGACTCAATGGTCAGTTCGACGTCGCCCGGGTCGTCCTCGACCATCAACACCTCGACCGGCCGGCCGGCGTCATATTGCATCATCATGCTGCTCGTCCTCCTTGATCCGATCCAAGTCACGCGGGAGGGTGAATTGGAAATCGGACCCCTGTCCCAGGACCGACGTCACCCAGATTTTCCCTTGGTGTCTTTCCACGATTTTTTTGCAGATTGCCAGACCTATGCCGGTGCCCTTGAACTCCGCTTGCCCGTGGAGTCGCTGGAAGATCTCGAAGATCCTGTCATAGTACTGATCGGCGATCCCGATCCCGTTGTCGCGGACCGAGAAATGCCAGCGGTCGCCCTGGTCGGTCGCGGTGATCGTGACCACCGGCGGCGCGTCGCGGCGGTAGCGCAGCGCATTGACGATCAGGTTCTGGAACAGCTGGGCCAGCTGACGGCCGTCGGCGGCGAGCGTCGGCAAGGGTCCGATCTCGACCCGGCCGCCGCTCTTGGCGATCAGATGGCTCAGCGCGTCGCGGACCTCGGCAACCAGCTGGCCGACCTCGACCGGCAGAAAACGTTGGCCGCGGCTGTCGACCCGGGACAGCTGCAACAGATCGTTGATCAAGGTCTGCATGCGCGTCGCACCGTCGATCACATAGTCGAGGAACCGCCGCCCCTTGGCGTCGAACGCGTCGGCATACTGGGTGCCGAGCAGGCGGCAGAAGCTCGAGACCTTGCGCAGCGGTTCCTGAAGATCGTGCGAGGCGACATAGGCAAAGCGTTCGAGCTCTTGGTTGGACGCGCGCAGACGGTCGGCCAGCCGTTCGAGCCTGTGTTCGCGCTGTCGCGCCTCGGTGATGTCGCGGCCGATGCACAAGACGCCGCCGGCCGGGTCGTCGATCGGACTGAACGCAAAGGTATACAACCGTTTCCACCCGCCGCACCGGGAGACGCGTTCGCCGCGCTGGCCGATGCCGTCGGCGCGCACCCGGGCGACTCGATCGCGGAGGTAGGCGGCAAGCCTCGGATCGGCCGGGGCGGTCGCGGCGTCCTTGTCGGTCGCACCGTCCGGCGTCAACCCCCACGCCGTGATCGCGACCGGATTGACGTAGCGCGGGCGGCCGTCGGCATCGAACACGCAGATCGGATCGGCGGAGCTGGACAACACGGTCTCGAACAAGGTCTGCTGACGCGCCGCTTCGGCCGCCAAGCGGCCGCGTTCCTGCGCCGCCTCGGCGATCGCCTGTTCGCGCCGGGCGATCGCCCGGGTCATGTGATTGAAGGCATCGGCGAGCCGGCCGATCTCGTCGGCGGCGTCGGTGCGCACCCGGACCGAGAAATCGCCGTTCGACACCCGTCCGGCGGCGTCGGCGAGCGCGATCACCGGGCCGAGCGCGCCGCGCACCAGCAAGACCGCGGCGAGCGCCGCGATCGCGGCGCCGACCAGCATGATCGCAAGCGCGATCGCGCCATGGCGGTGCAGCGGCGCCAGCACCGCCGCGCGGTCGAGCGCGACCACCAGACACAGCCGGCGGGACGGCACCGGCCGGAACAGCGTGATCGCATGGCGGCCGCGGTAGTCGACGGCATCGACGATCGCCGCGGTGCCGGCAACGCAACGCCGGGCAGTCTCGGTGCGGATGCCGCGTTTGAGCACCGCCGGATCATCCAAATGGCGTGGTTGGGTCACAAACAGTCTGAGATCGTTCAGAACAAAGGCATCGACCATATCGGCGGCGGCATGGCTGCGCAACAGCGCCTGGGTCAGCCCGGTGAGATCGACGAGACCGGCGATGACCGCCACCACCGTGCCGTCGGTGGCGCGGACCGGCGCCGAGGCGTAGACCACCGGCCGGCGCAAGGTGAGGGAGTAAAAGGGCTCGCGCACCCCGGCGCCGGCGAACGCGGCGCGGAAATAGCGCCGCCGACCGACCAGCTTGCCGACCTCGTCGGGCGCGGTCGAGACCAGGACCTCGCCGCGGTCGGCCTCGATCAACGAGACCGCGGAGAAACCGGCGGCGCGGGTCGCCCACGGCCGCAACAGCGCCAGCACCTGGGCCGCCGCCCGGTCGTCGGCCCCGGTCCCGGGGCCGGCGGCCGTGTTGGCCCGCAACGGCGCGACCAGACCGGCGAGGCCGGGCTGGCCTGCGGCCAAACCGATCAACCGGTCGGCGGCGGCGAACCAACTTTCGGTCGCGGCCGCCTTCTCGGCGCCGACCGCGATCAGGCGTTGGCGCGCGCTGGTGCGCAGCGCAGTTTCGGCCGACCAGAACGAGGCCGAGGCCACGATCGACAACACCGCGACCGTGAACCCGACCGCGGCAACCGAGGCTTTGGTCGAAAGTCCGAGATCGAGCCGGCCGCGCGACGCGTCGACCGTGCGCGCCACCGCGTTCGCCGGCGCCTTGGGGGCGGGCGCCCCCGAGGCAGGCGCCCCCGAGGCAGGCGCCCCGGAGGCAGGTGCCTCGGTGTCAGCCGTCGATGTCACCGCGCGGGCGGCCGGGCGGCGCCCAGCCGACGTGTCTCGGCGGCGGCAAAGGCGGCGAAATCGGCCGGCCCGGCCAGTTCGATGCCGAACCCGTGGTCGGAAAAGAAGGTCAAGAACGCACGGCCGGTCACCACGGTCTCCATCGCCTCGGCGAGCATCGCCACGATCGCGGGCGCCAGGCCGCGCGGACCGGCCAGCCCCCGCCACACCGCGATCGACCAATCGACGCCGAACTCGCGGGCGGTCGGGACGTCGGGGAACGCCGGCACCCGTTGATCGGCGAACACCGCAAGCGTTTGGAACGATGGGCCACACTCGCACATCTCGGCGACCGGCAGGGTCGAGATCGCAAGATCGGCGGCATGGCTGCGCAACAGGTCGAACCCCTCGACCACGCTGTCGGCGGTCACCCAGGTTAGGCGGTCGGTCGCAAC
>JANQHG010000177.1 GCA_028277115.1 Azospirillaceae bacterium | reverse complement strand
ACGGCCTCTACGACACCGCCCCCGGCTGCGACGACCTGATCGGCTGGCACGTCAACCGCGGCGCCGCCGACGAGGCCGACTTCTTCCCGGCGTCGATCTTTCGCACCCGCTTCCACCGCCCGGACGAGATCGATCGCGCGCTCGGCCTCACGCCCGACCGCGACGCCTTGTTGGGCGAGCTGCCGCCGGTGGTCACGATCGTCAGCCCGCGCCCCGGCACGGCGTGCGCCGGCGGCGCGGTCCCGGTGTCGTTCCGCCTGCGCAGCCCGTCGGGCCTGCCGGTGCTCGCGCTCCGCGCCTACATCGACGACCAGCCGCTCCAGCCCGAGCCGCTCGCGGTCCCCGCGCCCGACGCCGACGGCCTGCACACCCTGACGCTCGAGGTGCCGCCGGGGACCGAGCGCCTCGGCCTGGTCGCCGAGACCGGCGCCGCGGTCGGCCGGGCGGCCTGGCTCGGCTTCCAGGGCGCGCCGCCGTTCACCGGCCTGCCGGTGGTGACCGCGACGACCAAGCCGGTGCTCTATCTGCTCGCGGTCGGGGTCAACGGCTTCATCGGCGGCGAGAACACGCTGCAGTTCGCGACCAAGGACGCGGCCGACTTCGCCGACGTCATGCACCGCCAGGCCGGCGGCCTCTACCGCGACGTCCAGGTCCATCTCCTCAATCACGGCCGGGTCAACCGCGAGGAGATCATCCGCGGCCTCGACTGGCTGCGCGCCAGCACGACCCGCGAGGATGTCGCGGTGGTGTTCTTCGCCGGCCACGGCGTCAACGACATCGACGGCAGCTACCACTTCCTGCCCGAAACCGGCGATTTGCGCGCGCTCCGCGCGACCGCGGTCTCGGGCGGCGACGTCGCCCAGGTGCTCGGCACCACCCGGGGCAAGCGGATCGCCTTCCTCGACACCTGCCACGCCGGCAACGTCCTGGCCGGCGCCGGCGGCGCGGCCTTGTCGGCGCGCGCGGTCGTCAACCTCGACCGCCTGGTCCGCCAGCTGACCAGCGCCGAAGCCGGCGTGGTCGTGTTCGCCTCCTCGGCACCGACCCAAGACAGCTATGAAAGCCCGGCGTGGCAGAACGGCGCCTTCACCGAGGCGCTGCTCGAGGGCCTGTCGGGCATGGCCGACATGACCGCCGACCGCGCGATCTCGATCGGCGAGCTCGGCTTCTACTTGCCCGAACGGGTCAGCCGCCTGACCAACGGCATCCAAAACCCGATCGTGCTCCGCCCGACCGCCGTCCGCGACTTCCCGTTCGCCCTGGTGGTGCCGGTGTTGCCGTAAAGGATCGGATGGGGCACGCCGGATGCCCGGCCAGGCGCGCGGGCCTTGCGACAGTGCGCGCCCGATCGACCGCGGTCCGGCCCGCGCACCGACCTACGGATCGATACGATATTTCGTAAAAAGTTGGGGTGCAAACCCCAACGTTTCTCCCCTTCCCCCGCCCCCAGGCGGGGGAAGGTGTCCGCGCAGCGGACGGATGGGGGCATACGGCGGCGCCGGTGGCCACCTGCGCCGCCGTATGCCCCCCTCTGTCTCCCCCCACCTTCGGTGGGGGGAGGACTGCCGCCCGCCTTACGGCGGCATGGCCGGGCCGTTTCATCCAGGGTGGGTCGGCCGAAGGACGGTGGGGGGAGGACTGTCGTCCGCCTTGCGGCGGGGTGGTCGGGCCGTTTCATCCAGGGTGGGTCGGCCGAAGCACGATCCGGGAACGATGTCGAAACCTACCAGCTCGGCACGCCGATCACCGGCGCCGTCTCGCCGACCCCCCGTCGGCGACAGGATCGGCCGGCCCGCGGGGTCGATCAGGCCGCGCGCCAGGAGCGCGTCGATCGAGGCGACGAAATGCGCCGCGGTCGCCGGGCGCTCGTGCGCCTCGAGCCAGTTCTGCTCGAGGAAGGCGAGGATCGCGGGCTGGCCGAGCGCCGCTTCCATTAGAATCCCGAGCAGCGAGGTCAGGACCTCTTCGGTGTGCCCGGTCGCGTCATCGACCGCGCGGGCGGCGTCGGCCTCGGCCGTGCGGCCGGTTTCCGGGCCGGCGCCGAGGCCGAAGTCGGGCAGGCCGCGGCGTGCCGGCGGCGCGATCAGCCAATGGGCGACCTCGTGGACGATCACGGTCGCCTCGGTGCGGGCATAAAGGCGGCGGCCGTCCCAGCTGAACCCGGTCGCCGGGTCGGCGTCGAGGGTGTCGAGACCGAACCGCTCGGCCAAAGCGACCGCGGCGGCGCGGTGCGCGGGGGTATCGACGCCGCTCGCGGGCGGCCAGGTCGCGGCGATCCGGGCGAACGCCGCCGCCGCGCTCGGGTGCGCCGAAAGCCGGGCCGCGAAGGCGGCGAGGATCGCCGGCAGGCGCTCGGGCGGGATCGGGGTCAGGATCATCGGGCCGGGCTCGGTGTCGGGGGCGGCGACCGGCGCGCGCGGGGTCGGGGCGCGGCGCGCCGGACCGGCGGGTAGGCTATCCGCGATTGCAGGGGTCGCTCCAGGGCGTTGTCGGGGGTGCGGGGGCGGCGGTACCAAGTGTCGCGGGTGGGGCCCCGCGGGCGGCGCCGGATGTCGGCGCGATGTGCGGGCCGGCGTCGGTGCGAACGGCGCGTGCGGGCCGGCACATCGCACCGACCTACGTTTGTGGCGCCGCGAAAGGCGTGTCGGTTATGGTCTCGTGGACGGCGGGGGAAGTTCGTCAGGTGTTCCCCAAGATCGCAACCACCGGACCATATCGGCGTTCTTGATGGTTTTGCCGGCCCCGGCGCTCGCCCGCGCGTCGGCGATTGCCCGGCGCGTCGTCGTACGGGTCCATCAGCCCCGACCTTCCTTCAAGCTTACGGAAAAGCAGCTCCCGCTCGGCCGCGGTCATGCACCCGCAGAAGAGAGGGTAGAGCGGGATCGCTCTCCGATCAACGGCGTATCCCCGCCGACGGCGCTGGTTTTTTTCGCCTTTTGGTCGGAGTAACGCCGGTCGGGGCCGGCGGCGGCACCGTCGGTGTCGGGGCGATCGGCCCTCGACCGGGCGGGGTCGAGGGGCGGTGCCCGGTCATGACGGCTCGGCGGCGCCGCCCGCGTCGAGCCGGTCCAGGATCGCCCGGGCGATCACCGCGTCCTCGTAATCGAGCGGCTCGAGCAGGGCGTCGGCGGCGCGGGCGCCGTCGAGGATGCCGCGCACGGCGGCGACCAGGTTGCCACCGCCGACCTCGGTCAGCTGCGCCAGGAGCGGCGCGAGCGCCGGCCGCTGGCCCGGATCGCGGACGGCGGCGACCACGGCGGCGATCACGGGATCGAAGCGGCGGCGGGTCCCGGCGGCATGGGGGGCGGCGGCATAGCTCTCGCGTGCCTGGCGGCGCCAGGGGCGGGCGGTCGCACCATCGCCGGCCCGGTCGGCGATCGACGCCAGGATGGTGTAGGTCTTCCAGATTTCCGCCGCCGCCGGGTCGAGCGTCTGATCGATCGCAAGCGCCTGCTCGGCGTGCGTGCGCGCGTCGCCGAGCCGGCCGTCCTGGTCCTTGAGCAGATCGGCGAGGTTGTTGAGCGTCTTGGCAGCGCCGACGCGGTCGCCTTCGGCTTGGCGGACCTCGAGCGCGCGGCGATACCAGCGCTCCGCCTCCTGCGGCCGGCCGGTGGCCTCGAGGACCAGGGCAAACAGGTCCCAGCTCATGGCCGCGCCGCGGCGGTCGCCGTGTGCTTCCCTGATCCGGCCCGACTCCCGAAAGGCCTGTTCCGCCGCCGGCCACTGTCGCGCCTCCTGGTGGACCAGGCCGAGTTGGTGCCAGGCCGTGGCCACCGCGGCCGGCTCGCCGAGTGACGAGAAGGTCTCGCGCGCCTCCTGGTAGGCCTTTGCCGCCGCCGCCAGGTCCCGCTGCAGGTAGGCGATCGTCCCGAGCTGGAACAGCGAGACGGCGGCGCCGCGGGTGTCGCCGAGATCGCGTTTGGTCTCGAGCGCGGCCTCGTGCGCGGCTTTGGCGCCGTCCAGATCGCCGCGGTCCCTCAGGACATCGCCCAGGTCCTGCTGGCACGTGGACAAGAGGCGCCGGACCGCGTCGCTCCCGGGCAAGGTCGCGCCCTCGGCCAAGGCGGTCCGCTGGCGCTGCTCCGCCTCCGGCAGCTTGCCTTGGGCCCGATCACAGCGGGCCAAACGCATCACAGTCGCGCACCGCTCGAACGACGGCGTCGGGCCGAGCCCGCCCAGAACCTCTTCGAACACGGCGGCGGCCTCGGCAAAGCGGCCGCCGGCGAAGAACTGCTCGCCGTGGGTCGAGCGGGCGAGATACCAGCCTCGCGACCCCGGCGTGCCGGCCGCGGTCTGCGCCCGCTCGGTCAGCGCCGCGCGGTCCCGGTCGAGGCCGAAAACCCCGAGGAACCGCGCCACGGTCTCGGCGAACTCGACCGCCTCCGCGGCGCCGGCGTCGAAGGCGGCGTGGACGGCGGCGAGCAGGTTCGCAAGCTCCCGCCGCGCGATCGCCCGCGCCGCCGCCGGTGCCGTGTCGTCCAGCTGATAGAGTTCCCGGGAGAGCTGATGGTAGTCCTGCCGGTACCGCTCGGCCAAGGACGCGCGCGCGTCCGCGGCCAGCTGCGGCGCCAGGGCGGGGGCCAGGGTCGGGTGGAAGGCGAGGAACGGCGGCAGGTCGCCGCCCAGCGGCTCGGCGCGCACCAGGCCGGTCTGTTGCAGCGCCTGGCGGAGCGGCGGCCACTGCGCGTCGGTGACGGCGCAGACCCGCGGGATCATCGGCTCCCAGGCGCCGCCCTGGAACAGGGCGAGGCGCGGCAACAGCGCGCGGCTGGCGGGGTCGAGCCGGTCGAGCGACAGGGTGAGCGACGCGACCAGCGGGTCGTCGCGGTCCGCGAGCAGGGCCTCGAGCCGGGTGCCGAGCGCGGCCGGGCGGCGGTGTTTCAGCTCGCGCGCCAGGATCTCGACCGACAGCGGGTGGTGGCGCACCCGGGCGAACAGGGTTTCCAAGGCCGGGCGCTCGGGCAGGGGCACCGTCGGGTCCGGCGGCAGCTTGACCAGCTCTTGGAACCACGCGACCGCGTCGTCGGGCCGCAAGCCGTCGAGCGGCAGGTAGCGGCACAGGTTGGTGCCCGCGGTCGGCCAGTCCGGGTGGCCGAGCTCGGCCATCCGGGTGGTGACCAGGACCCGGCTCGCGCCCGCCGCCGACCACGCGGCCGCCGCCGCCAACAGGGCGGCGAGCGGCGCGCCGGTCAGGTCTTCCAGATTGTCCAGGATCACCAGGGTCGGGCACTCGGCGAGCGCGGCGGTCGCGGCCGCGGCGTCGAGCAACGAACGGTCGAGCACGCAGCCGAGCGACGCGACCGCGACCCCGGTCGGGTCGGTGCCCTGGAACGCCTGGTAGGAGACGAAGCAGACCCGGTCGACCAGCCCGGTGCGCCGGAGCCAGCGGCCGGCCTCGACCGCCAGCGCGGTCTTGCCCTGGCCGCCGAAGCCGTGCAGCACCAGCCGCCGGGTGCCGGCGACCAGCCGCCGCTCGATCTGCCACAACTCGAAGGCGCGGCCGTGGAAGCCGCTCTCCTGGCGCGCCGGCAGACGGCCGTCGGTGCCGGCGCCGGCGGGCGGCGGGGCGGCCGGCGCCGGGGGGGCCGACGTGGTCAAGAGCGGCGTGTCCGCGCCGGCCTGGTACAGCGCCGGCACGAACCAGTCCTGGAGCTTGAGGGTGACCCGCTGGGTCTCGCCGCGCCGGCGTTCGCCGCGCGCGGGGTCGAGATAGAGCTGCTGGCGCGCGGTGTCGAGCGCGGGGCCGATCGCCTTGCCCCGGGCCAGCTCCTGGTAGAAGCGGCCGAACAGGCGTTCGACGGTCGCGACCAGCACCGAATGGGTCATCGCCAGCACCGTCGGCAGCCCGCCGTGGAGCAGCCGGGCCGCGACGCTGTCCATCGGGTCGGTGCCCGCGACCTTGGCCGATTGGCAGGCGGACAGCACGGTCAGCGCGACCTGCTTGCGGTTCAAGAGGTCGCCCAGCAGGTCGGCCGGCACCGGGTCGACCCGGCCGTCCGGTGTCTCGAACACCAGATAGCCTTGGGGCCCGGCCGGGTCGCCCTTGAGCAGATCGGCGGCCGACCCGCCGCCGGCGTCGCCCGCGATCGTGCCGTAGGCGCCGTGGCCGTCGAAGTGCAGGATATCGACCGCGGGCCGCTCGTGGTCGTCGAGGCGGTCGGTCAGGCCCTGGCGGGTGGCGGGGCGCAGGAACTCCCAGGTCACCCGGCCGGGGGCGTGCGCCTCGATCGCGTCCAGCACCGCCTTGGTGTCGGCGCGCGGGTCGATGAAGGCGGCGCCCTCGGGCCGGCTGACCACGAACAGGATGTGCAGGCGGTCCTTGGGCTTTGCCGTGTGGCCTTTGCGGCCGCCGCCGCCGCCGGGCAGACTGCGGCGCACCGAAATGCGCGGCGTCTCCAGAAACAGGAAGGTGCCGGTCGGGTCGCGCAACAGCTCCCACGGCAGGCCGAGCACGGCCGGGTGACGGCTGCTGATCGTGATCAGCCGGCCGTCCTGGCCGTCCGCCAGGAACCGATCGACCAGGCGCCCCGCGCCGGTGCCGGCGAACGCCGCCTCGTAGAGCGCGCCGCCCCAGGTCTTGAGCGCGGCCGCGATCCTGTCGGCCCGCTGGTCGTCGAGGTCGATCGTGTAGTGCGCGGCGTAGGTCTCGAGATACCAGCGCAGATCGTCGAGCGTCGGGCCGTCCAGGGGGGCGGTGAATTGGTGCGGCTCGGCGGCCTCCGTGCCGTCATCGGTGGCGAGGGTGACCGTGACCGTGACCGCGTCCGTCCCGGCGAAGCCGAGCGCGAGCTTAGGCGCCGCCATCGGTGCCGCCCTCGGCGCAAAACGCGGTGACGCCGACATGGAGCAGCCAGACCACGATGGCGACCGAGACCGTGCCGACGACGCTGGTCGCGATCCCCATGCCGGCGGCGATTGGTCCGACCGTCTTCAGCGCATCCTTGTTGGTGACGTCGCGCCACTTTCGCCATTGCTCGAAAACGACCCCGCCCGGCCGGCAGATGTCGTCGCGGGCGGCCGCCTTGAACCTGGCCAGGAAGGTGGGCGCCGGCTCGCCGGTCGCCTGTTCGATCGCGTGTTTCTGCGGCTCGGGCGGAAGATTGCCCGTTCCTTTGGCCGGTGCCATGACGGCCGTTTCTGGTGTGGCCTGAAGCGCGCGCAATTGTGTGTCGATCTCGGCCGACAGGCGGTCGAGCTCGTCGTCGGAAAAAATGTCCGTGGTCACGTCGCGCGCCCCACCCCGGCTGCCGAGACATCGGCACCATCATGCCAGCGGACGCCGGGCGAAGCAACAAAACAATACATCTTATCCTGTTATCGAAAAATGCCGATCACCGTGCCGGAGAAATATTGCGTCAAACCGTGGGTCGGGGCGCGGGCCGCACCTTGGTCGATCGGGCGCGCCCTGTCGCAGGCCCGCGCCCCGACAGCGGCGGTGCCGCCGGCTGAACCGCCGATGTTGGGGCGATCGGCCGCAACCGGCGAGGCAAACCGATCGGTCGTGCCGGCCGATCGCCCCAACCTACGAAATATTATGTCAAATGGTGGGTCGGGACGTGGGCAGAACTGTGGTCGATCGGGAGCGACTTTATCGCAGGTTCGTGGCCCGACAGCGGCGGTGCCGATCGCCGTGCCGGAGAAATATTGCGTGAAACTGTAGGTCGGGGCGCGGGCCGCGCCGCGGTCGATCGGGCGCGCCCTGTCGCAGGCCCGCGCCCCGACAGCGGTGGTGACGCCGGCTGAACCGCCGATGTTGGGGCGATCGGCCGCAACCGGCGGGGCAAACCGTTCGGTCGTGCCGGCCGATCGCCCCAACCTACGAAATATTGTGTCAAATGGTGGGTCGGGACGCGGGTGGAACTGTGGTCGATCGGGAGCGACTTTATCGCAGGTCCGTGGCCCGACAGCGGCGGTGCCGATCGCCGTGCCGGAGAAATATTGCGTGAAACTGTAGGTCGGGGCGCGGGCCGCACCGCGGTCGCTCGGGCACGCGGTGTCGCAGGCCCGCGCCCCGACAGCGGCGGCGATGTTGGGGCGGGGACGGTGGCTGTGGGCGTCACGCCCGCGCCGCGGTTTGGCCGATCGCGCGGGCGGCCTGGATGTCGGCGACGAAGCGGGCGACCAGGCCGCGCAGGCTGTCGGCCTGGCCGGCCAGGCCGTCGGCCGCTTTTAAGACGTCCTGGGCCGCGCGGCCGGTGTCGGCCGCGGCCGTGGTGACCCCGGTGATCGTTTGGCTGACGTCCTGGTTGCCGCGGGCCGCCTCTTGGACGTTGCGCGAGATTTCTTCGGTCGCCGCGCCCTGTTGTTCGACCGCGGCGGCAATCTGGGTCGCGATCTCGCTGATGTCGCCGATCACCGTCGCGATCTCGCCGATCGCGCCCGCGGCCTCGCGCGAGACCTTTTGGACGCCGTCGATCTGGGACGCGATGTCGTCGGTCGCGTGCGCCGTCTGGTTGGCCAGCGTCTTGACCTCGCTCGCGACCACCGCAAAGCCGCGGCCGGCGTCGCCGGCGCGGGCGGCCTCGATCGTCGCGTTCAGGGCCAACAGGTTGGTCTGGCTCGCGATGCCGTTGATCAGCTGGATCACCTCGCCGATCCGTTGCGCCGCCTCGACCAGGCCGCGCACCGTCTGGTCGGTGCCGCGGGCCCGTTCGACCGCGGTGCCGGCGATCTTGGTCGAGTGCGCGACCTGGCGCCCGATCTCGCCGATCGAGCTGGTCAGCTGCTCGGCCGCCGAGGCCACGGTCTGGACGTTGTTGGTCGCCTGCTCCGACGCCGCCGCGACCGAGGTCGCAAGACCGCTCGCCCGCTCGGCCGCCCCGGTCATGGTCTCGGCGGTCGTGCGCAGCTGACCGGCGGCGCCGGCAAGGCCGGTGACCACGCCCTCGGCGTCGCGGCTGAAGCCCTGGATCACCTCGTCGATCCGCAAGGCCCGGGAGCGGCTCGCCTCCTGCTGGCGGGTCCGTTCGGCCGCGAGGTCCTCGGCGCGCGCCAGGCCGTCGCGGAACACCCCGACCGCGCGCGCCATGTCGCCGATCTCGTCGCGCCGGCCGGTCGCCGGGATCTCCGCCGCGGTGTCGCCGTCGGCGATCCGCGCCATCGCCCGGGTCATCGCCCGGATCGGCGCCGCGATCCGGCCGCCGACCAGGATCGCCGCGATAATGCCGACGATCACCGCGATCAGCGAGATCACCACCGTCGCCACCTCGGCGCGCTCGATCTCCGCCGCGATCGCGGGGCCAAGCGTTTCCTGCGCCTCAACCGTCTCGGTCTTGAGCCCGCCAACCGCCTCGCTGAGCGCCCGGCCGAGCGGTTGCAACCGCTCAGTGAACCCGTGGTCGCGCGCCGCGATCGCCTCGGCGACCGCACCGACCCGGCCGGTCAGACGACGCTCGTCGGCGACGAGGCGATCGGCAAGCGCGCCCTCGCCGCCCGCGCGCAAGGTCGCGATCACCGGCGCGGCCACCTGGAGGCGATGCGCCAGGCGGCCGCGCCGGTGGTCGCGACCTTGCGCGCGGGCGGCGAGGGCGCGCTTGCCGATCGCCTCGTCGCCGACGAGCGTCGTCTGACC